>CADEED010000085.1 GCA_902826225.1 uncultured Pseudomonadota bacterium
GGGCGAGGCCCCGGATGGCCTCGATGCTGTCGGCCTCGTCGTAGGTGAGTTCGCCCGACTGGGTGCGCTGGGGGGCGCGTTCGAGCGAGGCGATGACGGCGAAGGCGCCGGTGCTCATGACGCCGTAGGAGAGGAGATAGAAGAGGACGGCGGAGAGGCCGCTCTCGGTGAAGGTGTCGCCCGGGCCCGCGATGACGCCCACGAGCATGTAGCCCGAGTGGGCGATGGAGGAGTACGCGAGCATGCGCTTCATGGAGGTCTGGAGGAGCGCGAGCACGTTGCCGAGGGTCATGGACATGACGGCCATGACCCAGAGGAGCAAGCGCACGGTGCTCGGGAGCGCGTCGCCCGAGGGGCCAGAGTCCCAGCCCACGGCGGAGCAGAGGAGGATGAGGGCGAGGAAGCCGGCGGTCTTGGGGACGAAGGCGAGCATGGCCGAGACGGGCGAGGCCGCGCCCTGGTAGACGTCGGCGGTGTAGTAGTGCATGGGGACGGCGGCGATCTTGAACCCGATGCCCACGATGGCGAGCATGAGGCCCGCGAGCGTGATGGGGTTGAGGCCTTCGCCGGCGAGCTGGTTGGCGATGATGGCGCGGATCTCGGTGAGGTGGACGCTGCCCGTGCCACCGTAGATCAGGGTGAATCCGTAGAGGAAGATCGCGGCGCCGAGGCCGAACAACGACTGCCACGAATACTTGTAGCGTGCGATCAGACCCTTCGGATTCTTCTTCGCGAGCTTCAGGTAGTCGTCCCAGAACCCGACCAGGCCAAAGGTGAACGTGACCGCCAGCACGACCCACACGAAGCGGTTCGAGAGATCCGCCCACAGCAGCGTGCTCGCGAAGATCGCGATCAGGATGAGCATGCCGCCCATCGTCGGCGTCCCGGCCTTCGAGAAATGCGTCTTCGGCCCGTCGTCGCGAACGACCTGCCCGACACGCCCGAACCTCAGCTTCTCGATCATCCACGGGCCCAGCAGCAGCGCGAGCCCCAGGCCGGTGACGACCGCGAAGATCGCGCGCACGGTGAGGTACGAGAAGACGTTGAACCCGGAGAAGTGCGGCGTGAGCTGTTTGGCGAGCCAGTAGAGCATGTCAGTGCTTGAGTTCCGAAGTCGTGCCCGTGAGCGCGTCGACGACGCGCTCCAGGCGGTTGCTGCGCGAGCCCTTGACGAGCACACACACCTCGCGCGTGAGCTCCGCGTTCACCGCGCGCGCGAGCGCCTCGGTGTCCGAAAACCATTCCCCGCCCGCGCCGAAGGCCTCGACGCTGAGCGCGGACAACTTGCCCGTCGCGAACAGCCGGTCGATGCGATGGTTGCGCGCGAAGCGGCCGATCTCCAGATGACTGCCCTGCGCGAAGTCGCCGAGCTCGCCCATGTCGCCCATGACGAGCCAGCGGCGCGCGTCGATGCCCGACAGCACCTCGATGCCGGCCTTCATCGAACTCGGGTTCGCGTTGTAAGAGTCGTCCACGATCCAGGCACCACTCGGCGCGGTTTTGAACTGCAATCGGCCAGGAACCGGGCGCATCGTGGCAAGACCCGCGCGCACGTCGTCGAGCGAGGCGCCGGCGGCAATCGCCGCGGCGGCGGCGCACAGTGCGTTCAGCACGTTGTGCCGGCCCGCCAGATGCAGCTCGACGGGCATCTCACCGCGCGGGGCGCGCAGACGGAAGCGCGTCACGAAGCCCTCGGCATCGATGGCGGTGTGCAGGTCGGCGGCGGCGAAGTCGGCGGGCTTCTCGATGCCGAACGTCGCGACGCGCGCGGACGTCATGCCACGCCACAGCTCCGCGAACTCGTCGTCGGCATTGATGACCGCCGTGGCGCTCGCATCGAGGCCCGCGACCATTTCGCCTTCGGCGCGCGCGACGCCCTCGAGGCTGCCGAAGCCCTCGAGATGCTCGGCGCCCGCGTTCGTGATGAGACCGACGGTCGGCCGCGCAATCTTCACGAGCTCCGCGACTTCACCGGCGCGATTCGCCCCGATCTCGACCACGGCGTACCGGTGGGCCGCATCCAGGCGGTACAGCGTGAGCGGGACGCCGATGTGATTGTTGAGATTCCCGCGCGTCGCGAGCGTCACGCCAGAGCGCTCGAGGATCGCGGCGATCATCTCCTTGACCGTCGTCTTGCCGTTGCTGCCGGCGACCCCGACGATGGGAATCCGGAACTGCGTGCGCCACGCGGCGGCGGCGTTCGTGAGCGCCTGTTGCGTGTCCTTGACGAGGATCTGCGGCAGCGGCCGCTCCAGGCGCGTGTCGACGACGGCACCCGCCGCACCGGCGGTCTGCGCCGCGGCCACGAAGTCGTTGGCATTGAAGCGCGGACCGTGCAGCGCGACGAACAGCTCGCCGGGCTTGAGCGTGCGGGTGTCGGTCGAGACGCCGGCATACGCGCGATCGGCGCCGAGCAGTTCGCCGCCGCAGGCGCGCGCGAAGGCACTCAATGAGCGCTTCATGCCACACCCCGGGCCGCCATCGTCGCGGCGACGACGCGCTGGTCGCTGAACGGCCGCTTCTCGCGGCCGACGATCTGGTAGTCCTCGTGTCCCTTGCCCGCGATGAGCACGGCATCATTCGCGCCGGCGCCGCGGATGGCGTCGGCGATCGCACGCGCGCGGTCGTGCTCGATGCGGAACGGCTTGTCCGCGGGAATTCCGCCCGCGATCCCGGCGACGATGGCCTGCGGCGACTCGCCGCGCGGATTGTCGTCGGTGACGATGATGTCGTCGGCGAGCTCCGCGGCGATCGCGCCCATCAGCGGACGCTTGCCGGGATCGCGATCGCCGCCGCAGCCGAACACCACGACCAGGCGACCCGCGCAGTGCGTGCGCACGGCGGACAACGCCTTGCGCAGCGCGTCGGGCGTGTGCGCGTAGTCGACGACGGCCAGCGGCTCGCCTGCGCCGCCGAACGTCTCCATGCGCCCGGGCGGCGCGCGCACGCGGCCGATCAATTCGATCACCCGTTCGAGCCCGATTTCCCAGTCGAGCAGCACGGCGATGACGGTGAGCAGGTTGTCGACGTTGAAGTCGCCGATGAGCGGCGCGGTCACGGCGCCCGTGCCCCAGCTCGAGTCGAACTCGAGCTCGATGCCGCGCGTCGAGAGCTTGACGTCCATCGCGCGCACGAAGCCGGCCGCGCTGCGCATGTGTGAGTGATGCGCGCGGGTGGTGACGATCAGCCGGCCGCGGCCGCGCGGATCGAGCGCGAGCTGCCGCCCGAACGCGTCGTCGACGTTGATGACGCGCGAGGCGAGCTCGGGGCGCGAGAAGAGCCGCGCCTTCGCCGCGCCATATGCGTCCATCGTGCCGTGGTAGTCGAGGTGATCGCGCGTGAGGTTGGTGAATGCCGCCGTGCGGAACTGCACGGCGCCGACTCGGAACTGGTCGAGCGCATGCGACGACACTTCCATCGCCACGCTCTCCGCGCCATCCGCCCGCAGCTGTGCGAGCGCGCGCTGCACGGAGATCGCATCGGCGGTCGTGAGTTCGCTCGCGATCAGCGCATCCGGCCGGCCGGTGCCGATCGTGCCCATGTAGGCGGCCGGCATTCCCGCGAGCTCGAGCGCCTGCGATAGTAGATAGGCGCAGGTCGTCTTGCCGTTCGTGCCGGTGACGCCGGCCACGGACAGGCCGTGCGACGGCGCGCCGAAGAACCGGTCGGCGATCTCGCTCGCGTGCTCGCGCAGGTTGGGCACGGGCGCGACCAGGATCTCGGACGGCAGGCTGGCCGCCGGCAGATCCGGCACGGCCGTCGGCGCCGGCTCCCACAGCACCGCGCGCGCGCCGTTCGCGACGGCCTGCGGCGCGAATTCGAGGCCGTGTTTGTGCGTGCCGCGCACGGCGAGAAACGCGGCGCCCGGGCGCGCGGCGCGGCCGTCCTGCGTGAGGTCGCTCACCATGATGTCGCGCGGCAGCCTGGCGAAGCCGTCGAGCAGGCGGGCGAGGCTCAGCGTGCGCGGGGCGTTCATCGGATCGCCACCTGCACGGGCGCGGTGACCTCGTCGGTGACCGGCGCGTCGGGCGGCACGGCGAGCAGGCGCAGGGATCCGCCGACGACGCCCGAGAACACCGGCGCGGCGACTTCGCCGCCGTAGTACTTGCCCGCGCCCGGTTCGTCGATGACGACGACCGCCGCGAGTCGCGGGTTGCTCGCGGGGGCGATGCCGCCGAACACGGCGAGATAGCGGTCCGTCGCGTAGCCGCCGGCGGTCGCTTTCCAGGCGGTGCCGGTCTTGCCAGCGACGGTGTAGCCCGGGATCGAGGCGAGCTTGCCGCCGCCGTCGGGCGACACGACCGCCTCGAGCAGATGGATCAGCGTGCGCGAAACGCCGGCGTCCAGCGCCTTCTGACCGGGCGGCACCCTCTCGAGCCTGAGGAACGAGACGGGGCGCGACACACCCAGCGACGCGACCGTCGCGTAGGCATGCGCGAGCTGCAGCGGAGTGACCGACAATCCATAGCCGCGCGACATCGAGGAAATGCCGACGGGACGCCAGTGCGAGTAGTGAGGCAGCAGGCCCGCGGATTCGCCCGGGTAGCCGCTGGTGGTCACGAGCCCGAAGCCGAGCGCGTTCAGCGTGCCGTACATCTGCGCGGGTTCGAGCGCGAGCGCGACCTTCGTCATGCCGACGTTCGAACTCTTCGCGAGTATGGTCGCGAGGCCCACGGCGCCGAGGTTCTGCCGGTCCTCGAGCAGTTTGGCGCCGATCTTCACGTACCCGGGGTTCGTATCGATGATGCTCCGCTCGTCGAACTTCCCGGACGCGAGGCCCGCGGCGACCACGAACGGCTTGATCGACGAGCCCGGCTCGACGATGTCGGTGACCGCGCGGTTGCGATAGGTCTTCGCCTTGAGCTGGTCCCGGTCGTTCGGGTTGTACGTCGGCTGGTTCACCATCGCGAGCACTTCGCCGGTCGCGACGTCGAGCACGATCACCGAGCCGGACTTCGCGCGCTGATCGCGGATCGCGGCCTTCAGTTCGCGGTACGCGAGGTACTGGATGCGCAGGTCGATCGACAGCACGAGATTGCGGCCGGGCCGCATCGCGCGGATTTCCTCGACGTTCTGCACGATCTTGCCGTAGCGGTCCTGGATGACGCGCTTCGCGCCGTCCTCGCCCGCGAGCCAGTGATCGAACGCGAGCTCGAGACCCTCCTGGCCCTCGTCATCGACGCTCGTGAAGCCCAGGATGTGACCCGCGACTTCTCCCGACGGGTAATAGCGGCGGTACTCGCGCATGAGGTACACGCCCGGGATTTCGAGCGAGCGGATCTTCTGCGCCTCCGCCGGCTGCATGTGCCGCGCGAGGTAGAGGAACTCGCGGTCGAGGTTCGACGTCAGCCGGCGCGCGAGCTCGGTCTTGTCGCGCCTGAGCGCCTTCGCGAGCCGCGGAATCTGGTCGCTCGCGAGCGCCAGCTCCTTCGGGTTCACCCACACCGAGTCGACGGGCGTCGAGACCGCGAGCGGCTCGCCGTAGCGGTCCGTGATCGTGCCGCGTACCGCAGTGATCTCCGCCACGCGCGAGAAGCGCGCATCGCCCTGGCGTGCGAGGAACTTGTGATCCTTGAGCTGCAGTTCGACCGCGCGCCACACGAGCCCCAGCGCCGCGCATACGACGAGGCCGAGCACGAAGTTGGCGCGCCAGCGGAAACTGCCGGATTTTTCGCGCGAGCCGGACTCGTCCGAGCCGCGCGCGCGCGCGGAACGCCTGCCCGAGAACACCTTCATTCGCCGGCCTTCATCGCGCGGCCTTCACGGCGTCACCAGCTCGATGTCTTTCGGCGGCGGCATCGCCATCTTCAGCTTGGTGCCGGCCACGTTCTCCACGAACGCGTGCGTGGACCACGCGCTCTGCTCGAGCTGCAGCTGACCCCACTCGATCTCGAGATTGTCCCGCTTGACGTTGAGGCGCTCGAGTTCGACGAACAGCTCGCGCGCACGGTGCTTGGAGTAGATAGCCCCGGCTGCCGACGCGAGTGCCGCGATCCACAGCAACGGGATCGCCAGGGCGAGCCACTTCCGCGAAGGCGCGCTCATGCGCGCACCTTTTCCGCGATCCGGAGCACGCTCGAACGCGCGCGCGGGTTGTCCGCGAGTTCGGCCTCGCCGGCGCGCACCTTGCTGCCGATGCGACGCAGCCGCGGCTGCGCGCTGTCCGGCACGAGGGGCAGGCCCGCGAGAACCGGGTCGACGCTCGAATGCGCCTGGATGAACTGCTTGACGGCGCGATCCTCGAGCGAGTGGAAGCTGATGACCGCGAGGCGCCCGCCCACCGCGAGCAAATCGAGCGCGCCCGCGAGGCCGCGCCGCAGCTGCCCGAGCTCGTCGTTGATGTGCATGCGCAAAGCCTGGAACGTGCGGGTCGCGGGGTTCTTGCCCGGCTCGCGCGTGCGCACCGCGCGCGCCACCAGCGCGGCGAGTTGCGCTGTCGACGTGAGCGGTTTGCGGGCCCGCGCCGCCACGATGTCCGCGGCGATCCGACGCGCGAAACGCTCTTCCCCTAGCGTCGCGATCACCTCGCGAATCTCAGGCTCGCCCGCTCGCGCGAGCCATGCGGAAACCGGTTCGCCGCTCGCCGGATCCATGCGCATGTCGAGCGGGCCGTCCGCCCGGAAGCTGAAACCGCGTGTGGGGTCGTCGAGCTGGGGCGACGAGACGCCGAGATCGAACAAGATGCCGCGCACGGGCCGGCCCGGAAAGAACTCCGGCACGCGCGCGGCGATATTGGCAAACGGCGCGCCGACGAGCGCAAGCCGCACTTCGTCGGGAAAACGGCGGTGGCCGGCCTCGATGGCCGCCGGGTCGCGGTCGAACGCGAGCACGCGACCTTCGGAGCCGAGTGCCCCGAGGATGAGTGTCGTGTGACCGCCGCGCCCGAACGTCGCATCTATGTATAGGCCGTCCGCTTGTACCGCGAGTGCTTCGAACGCTTCCCGGGCAAGCACCGGTTTGTGCGCGTCCACAACACTCACTCCTTCAAGCGGCTGTCAGTCCGCCCCCGTTATTCCAAGCGCCGTTGCCATGGACGGCGACCGCACTGCGGCTCTCCGTCCCACCCCAGAAACCCAATGACCTTCTCAGAGCGTCAGCGACTCGAGCTCGGCTGCGAGCCCGGTCTCCGATGCCTCGTTCGCGAGCCACAGGGTGCGGCGCTCGTTCCAGCGCGTTTCGTCCCACAGCTCGCAGCGATTGCCCTGACCGATCAGCATTCCGCGCCGCTCGAGCAGCGCGAATTCGCGCAGTTCCGGCGGCAGCAGCAGTCGTCCGTGCCCGTCGAGATCCAGCTCGGTCGCGTGACCCACCATGAGGCGTTGCAGCCGGCGCGCCTGTGCGTGCAGCGAGGGAAGACTCATGAGCTTCCGCTCGATCTGCTCCCAGTCGGGCAGGGGATAAAGCAGGAGGCATTGGTCCCGATCGACCGTCACCACGAGCTTTCCCTGGCTGCGTTCGAGCGCGTGCTCGCGATACCGGGTGGGAAACACCATCCGGCCCTTGTCGTCCAAGGTCACTTTTGCTGCACCGCGAAACATGAACTGCGAGGCCAGTTAAGCCCATTTCTCCCCACTTTCTCCCACTCGCCGCCACTATAGGAATCGCATCTCCGTGGGTCAAGAACTAAGTCACAAAATTTTCTCGTGGCGACAGCGACTTACGACGAATTTGAAGGATGGGAGGGCGTTTGTTGCGGGGCACACACGCTTACCGATCAGAGGGTTGTAATCGTGAGTTCATACAGTGGCTGAAAGCGGGGAGCGCTGGATGCGGGCCCGCCCAAGGCTTTGCGCTCTCCCAGCGATCGCGCGTGCTGACTTCTTGGGCCGCCGGACGGTCAATCACCGCCTCATTGTCACTTTTGTTCCATATGAGAAACTATGATTTCTCATGGGCGACGGACGACCTCCGCCCCGCTTTCGACCCCGGGCGCGCACGCAGCGCCGCCCCATCTAACTACGCCGTGGTAGTTAGTTAGGCGTCCGGGAGAAGTTGGAGTCGGCCTGTAAGCCGGGTTCTGTCGAGGACAATCATTCATCTGGAATCGCCGTCACCGGCGACTTCAAGCGGCCTACCCGGAAGCACGGGGGGACACCCGCTGCCGCTTTCGCGGCGACTTCCCTATTTGGCCTTGCTCCAGGTGGGGTTTGCCGTGCCGCGGAATGTTGCCACCCGCGCGGTGCGCTCTTACCGCACCGTTTCACCCTTGCCAGCGCGATTGCTCGTGCTTCGGCGGTTTGTTTTCTGTTGCACTTTCCGTCGGCTCACGCCGCCCAGGCGTTACCTGGCACCTCGTCCGCAGGAGCCCGGACTTTCCTCCACATTTCGCGAGAAACGCAGCGATTGTCCGGCCGACTCCGGCGCGCACCATAGCGGCATGGTCCGGGCGAAACAACCTCGAGCGCGAAATCTGCGTCAGTCGTCGCGCCTGGCCGCGGGGGCGAGCTCGAGCGCGCGCGCGTACGCCTCGTTGCGCTTGGCGCCGGTGAGGCGCGCGGCGAGCGCCGCGGCCTTGCTCGGGCTCAGCTCCGCCAGGAGTACTTCGAGGGCCGCATCCAGCGCGGCCGTCGGACTGGCGGCCTTTCGCTCCGCACCCTCGATGACCACCGTGATCTCGCCGCGCGTGAAATTCGTATCGCTGCGCGCGAGCGCGGCCAGCTCGGCGAGCGTCCCCCGATACACCGTTTCGAACACTTTCGTGAGTTCGCGGGCGACGGCGGCGCGCCGCGCCGCGCCGAATGCACTCACCAGATCCTCGAGCGACTCCGCAATGCGATGCGGTGCCTCGAAGAACACCAGCGTGCGCGTTTCCGGCGCGAGTTCGGCGAGGCGGGCACGGCGTTCGGCGAGGCGCGCGGGCAGAAATCCTTCGAACGAGAATCGCTCCGTGGGCAGGCCGGCGATGCTCAATGCGGCAGTGATCGCGGAGGGACCGGGCACCGCGACCACGGCGATACCCTCGCCGCTCACGCGCCGCACGAGTTCGAATCCCGGATCCGACAGCAGCGGCGTGCCGGCATCGCTCACCAGAGCGATGCGACTTCCGCTGCGCAGGCGCGCCAGGAGCTCTTCGATGCGCTCGCGCTCGTTGTGCTCGTGCAGCGACACCAGGGGCCGGGAAAGGCCGAGCGTTGTCAGCAACAGCCCCGTCCGGCGGGTGTCTTCCGCCGCGACCAGCTCCGCGGCCGCCAGCTCTTCGCGCGCCCGCGGCGAGAGATCGCCGAGATTGCCGATAGGCGTCGAGATCACCGCGAGACGGCCCGGCGTCGCCGCCACTATAATTCTCCCCGGATCATTCACCGCATGATGCAACAGAAAGCCCCCTGGAAACCGCTGGCGCTCGTCGCCGTCGTCGCGGCGTCGCTGCTCCTCGCGGGCTGTCCGATGCAGCCCCGCCGTGGCGGTCCGCCCACCGTCGATCGCGCCGAGGCGCTGTCGCGCGCGGGCGATCACGCCGGTTCGGCGGTCGTTTACGAACGCCTCGCGGACGAAGCAACGGGCAACGACCGCGCCGAGTTCCTGCTGCGCGCCGCGCGCGCGTATTTCGCCGCCGGCCGTCCCGCGGACGCGGAGCGGATCCTCGCGGCGTTGCCGCCGGGTCTCACCGCACAGCAGGCGCTCGAGCAATCACTGTTGCGCATCCAGTCCGCAGTCGCGCAGGGACGCGGCGACCAGGCATGGCGCGAGATGAGCGCCATGCCCGTGCCGGCTTCGGGGCCGAGCGCCGCGCGCTATTACGAAACCCGGCAGGCCGTCGCCATCGCCACCGGGCACCTGGTCGACGGCATCCGCTCCGAACTCGCGCGCGAGCGACTGATCGCGCCCGCCGACGCGCACGCCGCGCGCGCCGAGTTGTTAGGCCAGCTGCGCGCGGCGGGCGAACGCGGCGTCCCGCTCACCGCGCCGCCCAACAGCGACAGCACCATCCGCGGGTGGCTCGAGGCCGCGTCGATCTCCGTCGACAACAACCGCAACCCGACTCTTGCGGCCACGCGCCTGGGCGCGTTCCGCTCTAGGTACGCGAATCACCCGGCGCTGCCGGCGCTCGCGGGCGAGCCCACGGTCGGATTGCCCGAAACCGCGTCGAAACTGGAGTCCGCGCCGCACGTCGCGCTCGTGCTGCCGCTCACCGGCCGCACGGCGGCGGCTGCCGCGCAAATTCGCGACGGTTTCATGACCGCCTACTACCAGCTGTCGGCGAACACGCGGCCGCGCCTGCGGGTGTACGATTCCGGGACCCGCGCCGTCGCGGACATCGTCGCCGATGCGCAAGCGGCCGGCGCCGAGTTCATCGTCGGCCCGCTCACGCGCGAGGAAGTGGTGGCCGCCGCCGAGCAGCTATCTACCCGGCCGCCGATGCTCACGCTCAACTTCCTGCCGGCGGATAGGCCGCAGCCCGAGCGCTTTTTCCAGTTCGCGCTGTCGCCCGAGGACGATGCGCGCTCGGTCGCGCGATTCCTCGTCGCGAACGGCAAGCGCCGCGGCGTCGTCCTGACGCCCGAGGGCGACTGGGGTTCCCGCGTCGCCGCCGCGTTCGACGAGGAGCTGCGCTCGGCTGGCGGCTACGTGCTCGGGCAGGCCAGCTACAACTCCGCCGAGAACGACTATCGCGCGAGCATCATGCACGTGCTGCGCAGCGACGACAGCGTCACGCGCGAGCAGCGCATCCAGGCCACGATCGGCCAGAGACTCGCGACCGAGCATCCGCCGCGGCGCCGTGCCGACATCCAGTTCATCTTCGCGCCGAGTCCGCAGCCCGGCACCGCCCGCCTCATGCGGCCGCAGCTGCGTTTCCACTTCGCCGGCGACATCCCGACGTACACGCTGAGCGATGCATTCGATCCGCACCCCACCGCCAATCGCGAGATCGACGGCGTGATGTTCCCCGAGATGCCGTGGATGCTCGGCGAGCCGGGCCTCGTCAGCGAGGTGCGCGAGGCCGCGAGCCGCGGGTTCGGCGACGCCGGCGCGCGCCGCGGCCGCCTCTTCGCCTTCGGCTACGACGCCTTCCGCATCGCCGCGTCGCTGCAGCGGGGCGCGCCCATCAACCCGCAGGGCCTCACCGGGACGCTATCGATAGACTCGCAGGGGCGCGTGCGCCGCGAACTGGCGTGGGTGCGCGTCCAGGACGGCGCACCCATCCCCCTCGCCCGCAACGCTGCCACCGCCGCCGCTCCCTGACGCGGGGCCGCGTGGATCGACGCGCCACCGGCACGCAGGCGGAGAACACCGCCTGCGCGTTCCTCGAGTCACAGGGGCTCTCGATTGTCACGCGCAATTTCCTGCGCCGGGTCGGCGAGCTCGACATCGTCGCGCGCGTGGACGACCTTCTCGTCGTCGTAGAGGTCCGGACCCGCGCCAGCGATCGCTATGGCGGCGCGGCCGCGAGCATCGGCCGGGACAAACAACGGCGCATCATCCTGACGACCCAGCTGCTGCTCCAGCGGTACCCGTCGCTCAAGCGCTGCCGCGTGCGGTTCGACGTCGTCATCGTCAAGGACGGGCGCGTCGAATGGCTCAAACGGGCGTTTCAGTAGGCAATGGAGCCTGACCCCGCTAAAGTCCCCGGCACATGAAAACCCTCGACGAACTATTCGAGAACAACCGCGAGTGGGCGGAAAAGATCCGCCGCCAGGATCCCGATTTCTTCGCCAAGCTCTCGCGCCAGCAGTCGCCTACCTACCTGTGGATCGGATGCGCCGACAGCCGGGTGCCCGCGAACCAGATCGTGGGCCTGCTGCCGGGCGATATCTTCGTGCACAGGAACATCGCGAACCTCGTGGTCCACACGGACCTCAACTGCCTGTCGGTCATGCAGTTCGCGGTGGACATCCTCAAGGTCCGGCACGTCATCGTGGTCGGCCACTACGGATGCAGCGGCGTGCACGCGGCGTACCGCCGCGCGCGCGTCGGTCTCGCCGACAACTGGCTGCGTCACGTGCAGGACATCCACGAGAAGCACGCGCACAACCTGCGCAACATGGCGAACGAAACCGCCGCGGCGGACCGGTTGTGCGAACTCAACGTCATCGAGCAGGTGCAGAACGTCTGCCAGACCACGATCGCGCGCGACGCCTGGGAACGAGGCCAGGAACTCCACGTGCACGGCTGGATCTACGGCATTGCCGACGGGCTCGCGCGCGACCTCGGGACGACGGTCTCCGACTACGGCGAGGCCACCTCCACCTATCACGCAGCGCTCACGAAGCTCGCCTCGCCGCGCAAGGCGCGCGAGGCCTGATCGTTACTTGACGACCTTGAGCTGAGGACGGCGGCTGCCGTCTTCCGGCTGCGGCGGCTTGGCCGGCGGTTCGGGTCCGAGATCCTGCTCGGAGAACACCATGCCCTCGCCGGTTTCCCGGGCGTAGATGCCGAGCACGGTGCTCACGGGGATCCGCACGTGGTGAACGACGCCCGCGAAGCGGGCTTCGAACTCGATCCAGTCGTTACCCATGACGAGCCGTTGCGTGGCCGTCGAGGAGAGGTTGAGCACGACCTTGCCGTCCTTCACGTACGCGCGCGGCACTTCGACGCCGGACTTCTCGGCGTCGACGATGACGTGCGGCGTCTCGCCGTTGTCCATCATCCAGCCGTGCATCGCGCGGATGAGATAAGGGCGCTTGGAATGGCGCGCGCGGTCGTTCATGCGAGGCGCATCTCCCGTTCGGTCTCCGAGAGGCTCGTTCGAAACGCCGGGCGGGCAAACATCGCGCTCGCGTACTTGAGGATCGGCTGCGCCTGCGGCGGCAGGTCGATGTCGTAGCGCGGCAGGCGCCAGAGGATCGGCGCGATCGTGGCGTCCACCATCGAGAACTCGTCGGACAGGAAATACGGCTTCAGCTTGAAGAGGTCGGCGCTCGAGAGCACGTTGTCCCGCAATTCCTTGCGCAGCGTCACCGTGTCTTTCGCTCCCGGCGCGTCGAGCTTGCGCGCGAGGTCGTACCAGTCGTGCTCGATCTGGTACAGGGCGAGCCGCGCGCGCGCGCGCGACACGGGATCCACCGGCATGAGCGGCGGATGCGGGAAACGCTCGTCGAGGTATTCCATGATGACGCGCGAATCGTAGAGCACGAGGTCGCGATCGATCAGCGTGGGTGTCGTGTGATACGGGTTGAGATCGAGCAGGTCCTCGGGATACTTCCCCGGCGCCACGTCGACGATCTCGATATCGATCGCCTTCTCCGCGATGACGATGCGTGTCCGGTGACTCCACGGGTCATCGGGAGTCGAGAACAAGGTCATCGTGGCGCGACGGCTCGACATCAGCGCCCTCTCCGCAGCGAGGTCAGGTCAGTCGAGCCGTTCAGCGGACGTCCTTCCAGTATTCCTTCTTCAGGAGAAACGCGATTCCCGTGAACATGAGCAGGAACAACACGACCCAGACGCCCAGGCTCTGGCGTTCGAGTTGCGTCGGGTCGCTGGCGTACTGCAGGAAGTTCACGGTGTCGCGGACGAAATTGTCGTACTGCTCCGGCGTGAGGCTGCCCTGCGCCCCCGGCTCGAACGGGCTGTTCGAATGGCCCGACTCCCCCGCTGGCTCGGCGCCCGCGCGATCCGCGCCAGCCGCCGCAGACTCGTGCGAGACGGCCTTGAGACGCGGCACGCCCTGCAGGCTCGAGAGCACGTGCGGCATCGCGGTGCCCGGCAGCTGCAGGTTGTTCACGCCCGTCTGGCGGCTTGCCGGGTCCGCGTAGAACGTCGTGAGGAAATTGAATATCCAGTCCGGGCTGCGCGACCGCGCGGTGAGCGACAGGTCCGGCGGCGCCTTGCCGAACCACTCGGTCGCGTCCTTCTCAGGCATCGAACTCACGATGTAGTCCGTGAACTTCGCGCCCGGTTTCACGAGCAGTTGATCGCGCAGTTCGTCGGAGATCTTGAGGTCCTCCGCCAGGCGCGAGTAGCGCACGAACTTGAGCGAGTGGCAGCCCGAGCAATACGCCATGAAATTGCGCGCGCCGCGCTGCAGGGACGGCAGGTTGGCGATCTGGTTCTCCGCTGGGCGCTCCCACCCGGCGTTATTGCCCTCGGCCGCGAACGCCGTGCCGGCAAAGGCCAGCAGCGCAACGATGCCGTAAGTACTAGTGCGCATGGTAGGTCACTCGATCGGGAACCGGGCCGTTGCCGTCGGCCTTCGACACGAACGGCAGCAGGATGAAGAACAGGAAGTACAGCGTGGTGAAGATGCGCGCGAGCAGCACGTAGATGCCGTCGGCGGGCTTGAGGCCGAGCCACATCAGCACGACGAACGTGATGAAGAACGTGCCGAGCAGGATTTTCGAAGCGGCGCCGCGGTAGCGGATCGACTTGTTCTTCGCGCGGTCGAGCCACGGCAGGAACAGGAAGGCCACCACCGAAGCCGCCATGAGCAGCGCGCCGATCTTCTGGTCCGGCACCGCGCGCAGGATCGCGTAGTAGGGCGTGAAGTACCACACGGGCGCGATGTGATCCGGCGTCGACACCGGGTTCGCCGGCTCGAAGTTCGGCGGCTCCATGAACAGGCCTCCAAAGGTGGGCGCGAAGAACACGACCACGGCAAACAACGTCAGGAACAGGCCGACGCCGACGATGTCCTTGACCGTGTAGTACGGGTGGAACGGCACGCCGTCGATGGGAAGGCCATCCTTGCCCAGCTTCTCCTTGATCTCGATGCCGTCGGGGTTGTTCGACCCGACCTGGCGCAGCGCGACGAGGTGCAGCATCACGAGCAGCGCGATGATGAACGGCAGCGCGATCACGTGCAGCGAGAAGAAGCGGTTCAGCGTGGCGTCACCGATGCCGTAATCGCCGCGGATCCATTCGACGAGATCGGGGCCGATGCCGGGGATCGTGCCGAACAGGTTGATGATCACCTGCGCGCCCCAGTACGACATGTTGCCGTTCGGCAGCACGTAGCCCATGAACGCCTCGGCCATGAGCGCGAGATAGATGAGCATGCCGATGATCCACAGCAGCTCGCGCGGCGCCTTGTAGCTGCCGTAGAGCATCGCGCGGGCCATGTGCAGGTAGACGACGACGAAGAAGAACGACGCGCCGACCGCGTGCATGGGCTGGATGAGCCACATGTACGGTACCTCGCGCACCATGACCTGCACCGAATTCCAGGCCGTGGCCTCGCCCGGCTTGAAGTGCATCGTCACGAAGATGCCCGTCACGATCTGCATGACGAACACGAGCAGCGCGAGCGAACCGAAGAAGTACCAGACGTTGAAATTCTTCGGGGCGTAGTAGCCGGTGAGCTGGTCCGCCACGAACTGGTCGACCGGCATGCGCTTGTTCAGCCACGCCCGGAACCCACCCTTGCCTTCGATGACGGTGGCCATCAGGCATTCCCCTTCTGATTGGCATCGACGCCGATCGTGAGCTTGTCACCCTCTAGGGTGTACGGCGGGACTGCGAGATTCAGCGATGCCGGCGACCCCTCGAACACCCGGCCCGCGAGGTCGAACTTCGAGCCGTGGCAGGGGCAGAAGAACCCGCCCGGCCAGTTCGCCATCACGGTGGCGTCGTTCGGCGTGAAGCGCGTCTTCGGCAGGCAGCCGAGGTGTGTGCAGACGGCGATGAGAACCAGCACGTCCGGGTTGAGCGCGCGCTGCGCGTTCTTGGCATAGTCGGGCTGGTCGGATTCCTTGGATTCCGGATCCTTGAGCTCGCCATCGTGACCCGCGAGCGACGCAAGCATCTCGGGCGTCCGCTTGACGACGTAGATCTGCTTTTTGCGCCAGAAATGCGTCGTCATCTGGCCCGCCTCCATTTTCGACAGGTCCACCTCGGTGGGCAGACCGGCCGCGCGGGCGCTTTCGGACGGGTTCCACGACGCCACGAACGGCACTGCGGTCAGGATCGCCCCGACGGCGCCGGTGCCGGCGGTGGCGGCGATGAGGAACTTGCGCCGACTTTCATCGACTTCGGGGACGGCATCGGTGGCCGCGTGATCGCTCATTCGGAAACCTCGGGAACGTTCATTCACACTTGCAATGTCCCGGGCACCGCGGGCGCAAAATGCACGCTGCGGGACCGCCGGGAGGCGGCGCATTATACACACGCCAAACGCGGCTTAAGGCCTTAAGCCATTGAGGAAAGTCAGCTCCATGTCGACACGACCCCTGCTGCGAATCACCGGATTCATCGCCCTCTCGGCGGTGGTCGGACTGGCCGCGGCGTTCATCGCCGTGATGGTGCGTCCCGAGCTCATCGCCCGGCGCGCGCCACTCGCGACGACACCCGCGCCCGCGTCCACATCGAGCCCTGCGCCCGCGACGACCATCCCGACGCCCGAACCCGCCGCGGAACCGGCGCCGCGCATGCAGAACTCCTATGCCGAAGCCGTCGAACGCGCCGCTCCGGCCGTGGTGAACATCTTCACCGCGCGCCGGGTGATCGACCGCATCCAGCCGAATCCCATCGAGCAGTTGTTCGGCGACGTGGCGCCTCGCTACCGGCAGCGCGTCGAGCAAAGCCTGGGTTCGGGCGTCATCGTCGACTCCGCCGGCCACGTGATCACGAACCACCACGTCATCGACCGGGCCGAGATCATCCGTGTGCAACTCGCCGACGGCCGCGAGGCCGATGCGCGAATCGTCGGGCGCGATCCCGATACGGACCTGGCCGTGCTACAGATCGACCTCAAGGGGAACATCCCCGTGATGCCGTTCGGCCATTCGGACCGCCTCCGCGTCGGCGACATCGTGCTCGCCATCGGCAATCCCGTCGGGCTTTCGCAGACAGTCACGCAGGGCATCGTGAGCGCGCGCGGCCGTGGACAGCTGGGAGTCGCCACGTTCGAGAACTTCATCCAGACGGACGCGCCCATCAATGTCGGCAACTCGGGCGGCGCCCTCATCAACGTCGACGGCGAGCTCGTCGGCATCAACACCGCCGTCCTTGCGAAGAACCTGGGCGTCGAGGGCATCGGGTTCGCCATCCCGGTGAACCTCGTGCGCGGCGTCATGAGCGAAATCCTGCAGAAGGGCCGCGTCGTCCGCGGCTGGATCGGGATCCTGCCGCGCGACGTCGACAATCTCGAGGCGCGGCGCGCGGGCCTCGCCCAGGGCGGCGTGGTCGTCGAGAAGATGTACGTTCAGAGCCCCGCGGCCACCGCCGGCCTGCGTCCGCTCGACATCATCCTCACGGTGAACGGCGCGAACGTCGCGAGCGCGCAGGACACGCTCACGAAGATCGCGAACGCGAAACCGGGCGCGAAGATCAAGGTCGGAGCGTTGCGCGGGACGGAGCGGTTCACGGCCGACGTGCAGGTCAGCGAGCGCCCGCGAACGGCAGGCTAGCCGGGCCCGGATCGCGCCGAAAAAAAACGCCGGCGTGAGCCGGCGTCTTTTCGACCAGTGCCATGATGGTGTGAGGACAGGCTCAAGCCTGTCCCCACCCTTTTATTGCAAGCACACCACGACGTTCGCCGCGTAACTGCGCCAGTTGATCGGGATCACGAAGGATCGACCCGTGGTCGCGGCGGCCGTGGCCGCATTGGCCTTGTCGCAGATCGTCGGGGTGGAGATGACGAAATTGCGGCCGAAATCCCGGCGCGCGTTGCCCGAGATCGTGTTCGCGACTTCACCGACGAGATCGCGGACGTTTTGCTCGCCTGTATCCGTCTCGTTCATGCACATGAGCATGACGGACAACATGCCGCGCGGCGCCGTGAAGTAGACCTTGCCCTCGCGGTTGCCGGAAATGCCGATGACGCCGGCGTAGTCCTGGACCACGGCGGCCTTGTCGATGCACAGATACGGCGAACCGACCGTCGCAGGGTGACCCGTGGCGGTTTCGAAGAAGTGCACCGTGCCCTGCACGAAAGTCCGGACTTCTTCAGCGTCGAGCATTTCCCTTACTCCCCAATCAGCTCGGCGAGAGCTTCATTCAACTGATCGTCGGTGAACGGCTTGCACAGGAAACCGTTGGCGCCCTTCTCGATGGCTTCGACGGTGGTGGCCTTATCGGCAAGAGCGGACACGACGAGTATAAGCACGTCCGGTTTTATTTTGATGACGTGTTCCACGCACTCGATGCCGTCCATCTCGGGCATCGTGAGATCGAGCGTCATGACGTCGGGCATCAGCTGCTTGAACTTGGTGACGGCGTCGAGGCCGTTCACCGCGGTTCCGACGACTTCCAGGCGATCGTTCTGCTGCGAACGCTCGATGCGACGGCGCATCACGTTGGAATCGTCGACGATCATCATGCGCAGTTGTTCCTGCGGTTTTGGCACAGCACTCATGACTTGAACGACCCTCCTAGGCCGCGACGACGCCGGCCTGGCCCTGGGCCGCCGGGAACGACAACGACAGACGCATGTTCTTGCCGGCTTCCGAATTCAGCGAGATCCGGCCGCCGAGTCGCGCGGCGATTTCCGCGATGACGTCCATCCCGACACCGCGGCCTGCGTCGCGAGTGACAC
>CADEED010000086.1 GCA_902826225.1 uncultured Pseudomonadota bacterium
CGACGGATCCCTTCACGACCAGTCGTCGTTCCGGGGTCTGTGCCGCGCCCTTCGCAGGCCGCTCCGGCGGGGTAGCTGATACCATCCTCACGGCTCGGGGCCCCAAGGTTTGAAGTGCGTCACGTACCTTTGAAAATCATTCGATTAGATCCGGTCGAAGCGGAAACTTTCGCGGCCGTTCAGGGTCTATTCAGCCAGTCGGAAGCCGGGGAGCTCCGGTGACGACCGAAGAAAGCGATCTGGTGCTCGTGAAGCGCGTCCAGCGGGGCGACAAGAGCGCGTTCGATCTGCTGGTGCGCAAGTACCAGCACAAGGTGGTGAAGCTGGTATTGCGCTACGTGCGCAACCCGGCCGAAGCGGAAGACATTGCGCAGGAAGCCTTCATCAAAGCGTACCGGGCATTACCGCAGTTTCGAGGCGACAGCGCCTTTTATACGTGGATGTATCGCATCGCCATCAACACCGCCAAGAACAGTCTCGCGTCGCGCGATCGCAGCCCGATTCGCTACGACCTGGATCTGACTGACCCCGAGGAATCGCACGGCGTGCAAACCCGGCTGCAGGATCCCGACACCCCGGAGGGCATGGCCCTCACCGAAGAAATTCGCGGCATCGTGAACTCTGCGATCGATGCGCTGCCTGAGGAGCTGAAGACGGCCATTGTTCTCCGCGAGCTCGATGGGCTGAGCTACGAAGAGATCGCCGCCGCCATGGAGTGTCCGGTGGGCACGGTTCGTTCGAGAATTTTCAGAGCGCGTGAGGCCATCGACAAGCGCCTGCGCGAAGTTTTTGAAGGCGGTCTGGGCCGCACCGAGGAAATGGTATGAAGGAAGAGACTTCCGAAGAACGTCACGTCGAGAGGGACAGTCAGCTCTCCGCGATGTTCGACGGTGAGCTGTCGGCCGCGGAATGCGAATTGATCGCCCGCCGATTGGCGCGCGACGAGGCACTGCGGTCCCAGTGGTCGCGCTACGCCATGGTCGGCGCCGCGCTGCGGGCCGAACGCGGAGTCGCGCTGCACGAGCGCGTGGCCTTCCGCGTCCAGGCGGCCATCGCCCAGGAAGTCACTTACGGCGAAGACGTCGCCGCCACGTCCACCCGCACCGCCGCCGTCGTTCCGGGCGAAGTGCTGCGCCGCGCGGGCACCCGCCGCTGGTCGGCGCTCGCGAAGCCGATGTTCGGCGCCGGCATTGCCGCCAGTGTCGCTGCCGCCTCCATCCTGATGCTGCGTGGGCAGGGCGACACCGAACAGCCGGCGTTGCTGGCCGCCGCCCCCGCCAGCGAAAACGTCGTGCTCGCGTCCGAGGCCGCGCCGGCGCCGGCCGCCGGCACGCTGGCGTCCGCCGCCGCGCGTCGCCCCTCGAGCGGCGAACCGGAGCGTTACATCACGCCGCCGAGCGGGCAGGCCGGCATCGCGTCGCCGGCGCGCCTGGCGAACTACGTGGTCGCGCACAGTGAATACTCCGGTCCGCTGTCGCGCCGAATGGCGCTGCTCGGACTGGTCGGCGCCGAGGCCGCGAACGAGGATGCCTCGACTCCGGCCGACGCCGAGGATTCTTCGGCGGTGGCCGCGGGAGCCCCGGATGGTCCGTGACGCGTCATCGATCGTGACCCGGCGACAGTCGCGCGGGCACTCCGCGCGTTTAGCGGCCGTCGCGATGTTGCTGACGGTCGGCGTCGCGCTCGGCGCGGAGCCGAAGGAATGGCTGGAGCGCATGAACCATGCGCTGACCACGCGCAATTACATCGGTGTGTTCACCCACAACCAGGGCGGGCGCGTCGAAACTCTGCGCATCATCCACCGCGTGCGCGGCCGCGACGTGTCGGAGCGCCTGCTCTCGCTCGACGGTGCGGGGCGCGAGTTCATTCGCGAAGGCGACGAACTCGTCTGCTATTTCCCGGACAAGAAAACCGTGCTCGTCGAGCGTCGCGCGCCCGATGGCCCGCTGCTCGGCGCATTGCCGACCATCGGCGATGACAGCGCTCTCGTCTACGAGATCCGCGGCGGCCAACGCGAGCGCCTGCTCAATCGCACGACCCGCGTCGTCACGCTGCATCCGCGCGATCAGTTCCGTTACGGCTACAAGCTGTGGATCGACGAAGAAACCGCGATGCCGCTCAAGACCCAGTTGTGCGACAAGACGGGCGAGGTCATCGAGCAGATCGTGTTCTCGACCATCGACCTGCCGGAGCGCATCCCCGATTCGATGTTCAAGCCGCAGATGGACGCGTCCACCTACCGCTGGCTGCGGGCCGAACGCCAGGTCGCGAGCAATGCGACTCCCGCGCTCTGGGAGGCGATGCGCCTGCCGCCGGGTTTCCGCATGGCCAACCGTTCCGCGCAGGCGCTGCCGGGTTCGAGCGAGCCGGTCGCGCACCTCGTCTTCACCGACGGCATCGCATCGGTGTCCGTGTTCGTCGAGCCGCGCAAGCCGGACAGTGCGCCGCCTCAGGTCGGGCCCGCGCGCGTCGGTTCGTCGTCCGCGTTCTCGACCGTCATCGACGGCCACCAGGTCACCGCGGTCGGCGAAGTGCCGCCGAACACCGTCGAGCTCATCGCCAAGCAGGTGAAAGCCTCGAAGACGGCCACCCAGGGCCTGGGACTCGCGCCGCCGCCGCAGCGCAAGTGACCCTGCCGGCGAGCGCTCCGCACACGGGCCTCGTCGTCGTCAGCCGGGCCGGCTGCGACCTCTGCGACACGATGATCCGCGAACTCGCGGAGCTCGAGGCGAGCGAGGCCATCCCCCGCGTCACCATCGTCGACGTGGACTCCGACCCCGACCTCGAACGCCGATTCGGCCTCAAAGTGCCCGTGCTGCTGCTGGACGGCCATGCGATTTGCCATTACACGCTGAATTGCAACGAACTTTTGCGGCTGGTCCGGCGACCCTCCGCTATACTTCCGCGCTAAATTTTTGCCGGGTACCCCGGCAGGCCGACCTCAGCGACACCCCTTGCAGCAGCGCATCCGCAATTTCTCGATCATCGCCCACGTCGATCACGGCAAATCCACGCTCGCGGACCGGTTCATCCAGATCTGCGGTGGCCTCGAGGCCCGCGAGATGCAGGACCAGGTGCTCGATTCCCTGGAACTCGAGCGCGAGCGTGGCATCACGATCAAGGCGCAGGCGGTCACTCTTTATTACACCTCGAAGCGCGACGGCGAGCGCTACCAGCTCAACCTCATCGACACGCCCGGGCACGTGGACTTTTCGTACGAAGTGTCGCGCTCGCTCGCGGCCTGCGACGGCGCTTTGCTGGTCGTCGACGCCACGCAGGGCGTGGAGGCCCAGAGCGTCGCCAACTGCTACACGGCCACGGAGCTCGGACTCGAAGTCGTGCCGGTCATCAACAAGATCGACCTGCCATCCGCGGACCCCGAGCGGGTCATCAAGGAAATCGAAGCGGTCATCGGTATCCCGGCCGACGACGCGCTGAAAGTGTCCGGCAAGACGGGCGAGAACGTCGAGGATCTGATCGAGCAGCTCATCGAGCGCATCCCGGCACCCAAGGGGGATCCGGCCGCGCCGCTGCAGGCGCTGATCATCGACTCCTGGTTCGACAACTACGTGGGCGTCGTCACGCTCGTGCGCGTCGTCAACGGCACGATCAAGCCCGGCGAGAAGCTGCGGGTCATGTCGACGGGTCGCGCGCACCTGGTCGACAAGGTCGGGCGCTTCACGCCCAAGTCGGTATCCGCGGCCTCGCTCGGCCCCGGCGACGTGGGCTTCGTCATCGGCAGCATCAAGGAGATCGACGGCGCGCCCGTGGGCGACACCATCACGCTGGAGCGCGCGCCCGCCACCGAGCCGCTGCCCGGCTTCAAGCAGGTTCAGCCGCGCGTGTTCGCCGGCATGTTCCCCATCTCCACGGACGACTACGAAAAATTCCGCGATGCGCTGGCCAAGCTGCGCCTCAACGACTCGGCGCTGCACTACGAGCCGGAAGTGTCCGGCGCGCTCGGCTTCGGTTTCCGCGTGGGGTTCCTCGGCCTGCTGCACATGGAAATCGTCCAGGAGCGGCTCGAGCGCGAATACGACATGGACCTCATCACCTCGGCGCCCACCGTGGTGTACGAGGTCACGACCACCGACGGCACGGTGGTCAGCGTCGACAACCCGGCCAAGCTGCCACCGGTGGACAAGATCGAGGAACTGCGCGAACCCATCATCCTCGCCAACATCCTCGTGCCGCCGGACCACGTCGGCGGCGTCCTCCAGCTTTGCGCCGACAAGCGCGGCGTGCAGAAGAAGATGCTCTATCTCGGCACGCAGGTGTCGCTGCAGTACGAACTGCCGCTCGCCGAAGTCGTTCTCGATTTCT
This sequence comes from uncultured Pseudomonadota bacterium, assembly GCA_902826225.1. Taxonomy (GTDB): domain Bacteria; phylum Pseudomonadota; class Gammaproteobacteria; order Steroidobacterales; family Steroidobacteraceae; genus CADEED01. Next base: position 4,324 of record CADEED010000086.1, read on the forward strand.
TCGACCGCCTGAAGTCGACCAGCCGCGGCTACGCGTCCTTCGACTACGATTTCAGCCATTTCCAGGCGGCGCCGCTGGTCAAGCTCGACGTGCTGATCAATGGAGACAAGGTCGACGCGCTCGCGTTGATCGTCCACAAGGACAGTGCGTACGATCGCGGCCGCCAGCTCGTCGACAAGATGCAGGAACTGATCCCGCGGCAGATGTTCGAGGTCGCGGTGCAGGCGGCGATCGGCAGCCACGTGATCGCGCGCGCCACGGTCAAGGCGCTGCGCAAGAACGTGCTCGCGAAATGCTACGGTGGCGACATCTCTCGCAAGAAGAAGCTCCTCGAGAAGCAGAAGGAAGGCAAGAAGCGCATGAAGAACGTCGGCCAGGTGGAGATCCCGCAGGAAGCGTTCCTCGCGGTGCTCAAGGTCGGGAAGAAGTAGGCCGCCATGAGCCTCGTCATCACCCTGCTCGCGTGGCTCGCCATCCCCGTGCTGGCGATCGCCGCGTGGGATCACTGGTTCGAGGCGCCGAAGCGTCCGAAGCGCGCGGACGGCGAACGCGAACCGCCAGCGGGCTACGTCGCCATCGCCAACTACCTTGCGCCGGTCGTCGCGATCGCCGCGGTCGTCCACATCGGCATCCACGAAGTCTTCACGTGGGCCAAAGAGGTGGCCACGCCGCTCAGCTGGTTCGCCGCACCGGTCGGCCTGATCTGCCTCATCGACAGCTGGTTCCTCGCGCCGCGCCGCATGATTCGCGCGGGCACGATCGAGGTTCCGGAACCGGTGTTGATGAGGGCCGCGTACTTCGTGCTGCCGTTCCTCGTGGTCGCCGTGATCATTCGCATGATCAGCGCCGAGACGCTCGACTTCAGCGTCGTGCTGCTCTCGCTTTCGCTCGTCACCGGCGCCATCTGGGCCATCGATCACCTGTTCGTGCGCAAGTCGCGCGAGAAGGCGATGCTCAAGGGGGTCGGCGGCCAGATGACGGTGCCCGAGCCCGGCACCGTCGATTACGCGCGCAGCTTCTTCCCCGTCGCCTTCATCGTGCTCATCGTGCGCGCGTTCATCTTCGAGCCGTTCCGCATCCCGTCCGATTCGATGATGCCGACGCTGCTCGACGGCGATTTCATCGTCGTGAGCAAGTTCTCGTACGGCCTGCGCCTGCCGGTCGTGAACAAGACGCTGCTCTCCACCGGCTCGCCCCAGCGCGGCGACGTGGTCGTGTTCCGTTACCCGCCGGATCCGAACGTGAACTTCATCAAGCGTCTCGTCGGATTGCCCGGCGATCGCATCGAGGTGCGCAACGATCACCTCGTGGTGAACGGTGAGACGATCGCACTCGAATCGCAGGGCCGCTACACCGATGGCTGTTACATCGGACTCCAGCTATCCACCGAGGTGTTGGGCGCACACAAGCACCAGGTCATGTCCTGCCAGACACCCATCGGGCTGCAGAGCGCCCGCATGGCCTCGATCAACGGCAACGGCCCGTTTCCGGCCTGCGACCGCCGCGCGATCGCCCGGAAGGAAGGCGGCTGGTTCTGTCAGGAGAGCAGCACCGCACTGGACCCCGATTCGGGCGACCATGTCTTCGACGTGGTGCCCGCCGGGCACTACCTGATGATCGGCGATAACCGTGACAACAGTCTCGATAGTCGCGTCTGGATGTACGTCCCCGACGAGAATCTGGTCGGCAAGGCCACCCGAATCTGGTTCAATCTGGACCCGCAACGCTCCAAGCCGATCAACTGGAGCCGTATCGGCAACGGTATCGATTGATCTCCCCCGGGAGGGACTATGCGCAAACAACGTGGTGTGACGATGCTCGGCTGGATCTTCCTGCTGACGCCCATGGCCATCGTCGTGTACGCCGGCATCCGGCTCACGCCGCCGTACCTCAACTACTACAAGGTGGTTCAGGCGATGCAGCAGACGGCGACGCAGTTCAAGAACGACGAGACGCTGACTCCCACCCAGGTCCAGGGTGCGCTCGACAAGCGCTTCGACACCGGCTACGTCGAGACGCCGAAGGCCAAGGATATCAAGGTCACGAAGAACTATGCCGGCAAGTGGGAGATGGGCGCGGACTACGAGCAGACTGTCCCGCTGTTCGGCAACCTCCACCTGCTCATGCAATTCCAGAAGCAGGTGCCTATCCAATAGGCCGCCATGATTCCGCAATGACGCCGAACGAGCAGGCGCGGGTCCTCGCCGCGCGACTCCGCTATGAACCGCGCGACCCGGCCCTGTTCGTCGTCGCGCTGACTCACCGCAGCGCCGAAGGTCCCAACAACGAACGCCTCGAGTTCCTCGGCGATTCGGTGCTCAATCTCATGTTGTCAGAACGTCTCTACCGTGAATTTCCGTCCGCGAGCGAGGGCGATCTCTCGCGCCTGCGCGCGCGTCTCGTGAGCGAGGAGCCGCTGGCGGATCTCGCCTCGGCGATGTCCCTCGGCGAGATGCTGCTGCTCGGCTCGGGCGAGCTCAAGACCGGCGGATTCCGCCGGCAGTCGATCCTCGCGGATGCGTTCGAGGCGGTGTGCGGCGCGCTGTACCTGGACGGCGGGCTCGAGTCGGTCCGGTCGCAGATCGGCCCGATGTTCGAACCGCGCATCGCCGCGTTGCCCGAGCCGTCGACTCTCAAGGATCCGAAGACGCGGCTGCAGGAGCACCTGCAGGCGAATGGCTGGGCGCTGCCGGTGTACGCGGTGAAGCGCACGAGCGGCGAGCCGCATGCGCAGGTCTTCCTGGTGTCGTGCGCCGTGCCGCACGCCGCGGTCGAAACGGAAGGCGAAGGTCCATCCCGGCGCCGCGCCGAACAGGTCGCCGCGCAAGCCGCGCTCGGCGCGTTGGGGATCTCATGAGCACCGCAGTCACTCCAGGCTTTCGCGCGGGGTTCGCCGCGCTCGTCGGCCGCCCCAATGTCGGCAAGTCCACGCTGCTCAACGCGCTCGTCGGCGAGAAGCTCTCGATCGTGACCTCGCGGCCCCAGACGACGCGGCACCGCGTGCTCGGTGTGCTGAACCGGCCGGGTGTCCAGCTCGCCTTCGTCGACACGCCGGGCCTGCACCTGGGCGAGCGGCGCGCGCTCAACCGCGCGATGAATCGCACGGCCGCGGCCGCGCTGGCCGACGCGGACCTCGTGGTGTTCGTCGTCGAGGCGCTGCGCTTCGGCGAGGAAGACGTGGCGGTCCTCGGGCGCATCAAGGATTCCGGGCGAAATGCGATCGTGGTCATCAACAAGGTCGACAAGGTTCCGCAGAAGGACAAACTGCTGCCGTTCACGGCCGAGCTCTCGGGCATGCATCCGTTCCTCGACATCGTTCCGGTGTCGGCGGAGAAGGGCGTGAATCTCGACCGCCTCATCGACGTGATCGCCGCGCGCCTGCCGGAATCGCCGGAGTTGTTTCCGCCCGAGCAGCGGACCGATCGCGGTCTCGATTTCCAGATCTCGGAAACCATTCGCGAGAAGCTCACCATGGAACTCGTCGAAGAGGTGCCCTACGGCATCGCCGTCGAGATCGAGAAGAAGGAAGAGATCGAAGGGCGGCTCGTCATCGACGCGGTCATCTGGGTCGATCGCGAGGGCCAGAAGCCGATCGTGATCGGCGCGAAGGGCTCGCGCCTGAAGCGCATCGGCCAGAAGGCGCGCGAAGAGCTGAACTCGAGGCTCGATAAACGTCTGCACCTCAACCTGTGGGTCAAGGTGCGCGAAGACTGGGCCGACGACGCGCGCGCGCTCGCCCAGCTCGGGATGGAGTGAGTTGGCGGCGCCGCGCGAACGCATCACGCTCGAGCCGTGCTACGTGCTGCACCATCGCGAGTACCGCGACACGAGCCGGATCCTCGACGTGTTCAGCGCGCGCCACGGCCGGATCACATTGTTCGCGCGCGGCGCGCGCGGACCGAAGTCGAAGCTCGCCTCGCTGCTGATGCCGTTCCGCCCGCTGCTGCTGTCGTGGTCGGGGCGCGGGGAGGCCGCGCAGTTGGCGGGCGCCGAGCCCCAGGGCGAAGCATTGCCGCTGCCGCCGGCGCGCGTGATGAGCGCGTTCTACCTCAACGAGCTCGTGATCAACCTCACCACGCGGCACGACCCGCAGCCGCAGCTCTTCGAAGATTACGCGCGTGCCTTGCGCCGGCTCGCGCTCGAATCCCGGCCCGAGCCGGCATTGCGGGTCTTCGAGAAACGCCTGCTCGAATCGATCGGCTACGGGCTCGAACTCGACGTACAGCCGGGGGATTACTACCAGTACCGTCCCTCGCAGGGTTTGATGCAGGTGCGCGAAGATGCGCCGGGCGCGTATTCGGGCCGCAACCTCCTGCAGCTGCGGGAGGAGTCGCTCGACGATGCCCTCGCACTGGATGCGGCCCGCCGGGTGCTGCGCCAGGCGATCGATCATTGTCTCGAAGGCCGCGAATTGCGGACGCGCACGGTGGCGCGTTCGATGGTGCGGCGAGGAAACGCATGAACGCTCCTGCCGCCGCGATTTCATCGATCGCCCTGGGAATCAACATCGACCACGTGGCGACTGTGCGCCAGGCGCGCCGCGCGCCGTACCCGGATCCCGTGCACGCCGCCCTGCTGGCGGAGCAGGCCGGCGCGGACAACATCACGCTGCACCTGCGCGAAGATCGGCGGCACATCCAGGATCGCGACGTACATGCGTTGCGCCCGCTGCTGCTCACGCGCATGAATCTCGAGATGGGGTTGACGGACGAGATGCTCGGCATCGCGTGCGGCGTGCGGCCGCAGGATTGCTGTCTCGTTCCCGAGAAGCGCCACGAGGTCACGACCGAAGGAGGCCTGGACGTCGCGGCCGACGTGGAACGCGTCGCGGCCGGCGTGAGGACACTCGCGGCCGTGGGAATCCGCGTGGCGCTGTTCATCGCGCCGGATCCCGCGCAGATCGACGCCGCAAAGCGGTCGGGGGCGCCGGTCATCGAACTGCATACCGGAGCCTACGCGGACGCGACGGGCGGCGCGCAGGCACGCGAGCTCGAGCGGCTCTACGCCGCGGCGAAGCGCGCGGCGAATCTCGGTCTCGAGGTCCACGCTGGCCACGGACTCACCTATCACAACGTGCAGCCCGTCGCCGCGATCCGCGAGATCGTCGAACTCAACATCGGGCATTGCATCGTGGCGCGCGCCATCTTCACCGGCCTCGAAGCCGCGGTCCGCGACATGAAAGCGCTCATGCACGAGGCGCGCCGATGATCTTCGGCATCGGCGTCGACGTACTCGAGGCCGCGCGCGTGAAGAAGGTCCATGACCGCTACGGCGAGCATTTCGTCGAGCGCCTGCTGTTGCCGGGTGAACGGGCGCAGCTCGACAAGACGAAGCGAAAGGAGAGGTTTCTCGCGATGCGTTTCGCCGCGAAAGAGGCCATCGTGAAAGCAATGGGCACGGGCTTCGCGCATGGCGTCTGGATCCGTGACGTCGGGGTCGTCCAGAACTCCTGGGGCAGGCCCGAAGTCGTATATTCCCCGCGCGGCGAAAAGGTCCGGCGCAAGCTCGGCATCGGCAGCGGGTTCGTCACGCTCACGGACGAAGCCGGTCTCATCGTGGCGGTGGCGGTGCTCGAGGCCGCGGAGAAGCCCGCGCGCCCGGTCGTCGACGCGCGTCGCAAGACCGTCCGCCGGAAGAGCGAGCGCAAGCCGGGTACCCGCAGGAAATGAACACGCTCGTCTTCGACATCGAAACCATTCCCGACGTGGATTTCGGCCGGCGGCTCTATGGTCTCCACGGCCTGGCGGACGACGAAGTCGGCAAGGCGATGCAGGCGAAGGCGCGCCAGGAGTCCGGCAGCGATTTCCTGCCCCACGAACAACACCGCATCGTCGCGATCTCCTGCGCGTTCCGTTCGCGTGAGGGCTTCCGCGTCTGGAGTCTCGGCGACGAGAAGGCGGACGAGCGCGAACTCGTCGTGCGCTTCTTCGACGGGATCGAGAAGTTCACACCTGAGCTCGTCAGCTGGAACGGGGGCGGCTTCGATCTCCCGGTCCTGCATTATCGCGCGCTGCGCCATCGCGTGGCCGCGCCGCGCTACTGGGAAACGGGCGACGAGGACACGGCCTTCCGTTTCAACAACTACCTCGGCCGGTTCCACTGGCGGCACATCGACGTCATGGACGTGCTCTCCGGCTATCAGAACCGTGCGCGTGCCTCGCTGTCCGACACCGCGGTGCTGCTCGGATTTCCCGGGAAACTCGGTTTCGACGGCTCACAGGTGTGGGCCGCATACCAGCGCGGCGAGCTGACGCGCATCCGCCGCTATTGCGAGACGGACGTCGTGAACACCTGGCTCATCTTCCTGCGCTTCCAGCACATGCGCGGCCGTCTCGACGACGCGGGCCTCGAGGAAGAACTCGCGAAGACCCGGGCGTGGCTCGGCGAGACCGGACAGCCGCACTTCGACGAGTTCCTCGACGCGTGGGGACCCGCGTGAGCAGGACCGGGCGGGCTGCGTCGGCAGCGCTGGAAACCGGGACCGTCGCCGATCTCACCCACGAAGCCGAAGGCGTCGTGCGCGCAGGCGAGAGCGATGCGTCGGGCAAGACTGTATTCGTCGCTGGCGCGCTGCCGGGCGAACGCATCACGTTCCGCCGCCGCAGTTTCCACAAGAGCCACGACGAAGCCGAGCTCGTCGAGGTGCTCGAAGCCTCGCCGCAACGCGTGACGCCGCGCTGCGCGCATTTCGGCGTGTGCGGCGGCTGCGCGCTGCAGCATCTCGACCCGGCGGCGCAGATCGCGGCGAAGCAGAAGGAGCTGGAACAGAACCTCCTGCGCATCGGCAACGTGACGCCGGAGACATGGCTGCCGCCGTTGTTGGGGCCTCACTGGAACTACCGCCGGCGCGCGCGCCTGTCTTCCCGTTACGTCACGAAGAAGGGCCGCAGCCTGGTCGGATTCCGCGAGAAGCAGGGCAAGTACGTCGCCGACGTCGCGCGCTGCGAGGTGCTCGCCGAGCCCGTGGGGTCGCTGATCTCCACGCTGGCCGAACTACTCACGTCGATGGAGCGGCGCGAGAGCATTCCGCAGATCGAAGTCTCTCTTTCGGACGGCGAGCGGGTGCTGGTCATGCGTGTACTCGACCCGCTCGGGCCCGCCGACCTCGACAGGCTGCGCGCGTTCGAGCGTGCACATGGCCTGCGCATCCTGCTGCAGACGGGCGGTCTATCCACCGTAGCCCCGCTCACGCCCGGCCCGGTGGATCTGCATTACCGTCTCGACGAGTTCGGTCTGAAGCTCGACTTCGGGCCGACGGACTTCGTCCAGGTCAACGGTGCCATCAACGCCGTCATGGTGGCCCGCGCCATCGAACTACTGGAGGTCGGACCGGCCGACCGGGTCCTCGACCTCTACTGCGGGCTGGGCAATTTCACGCTGCCGCTGGCGCGGCGTGCCGCGGCCGTCGTCGGCGTGGAGGGGGAGGCCGGGCTCATCGAGAGGGCCCGCGCCAACGCCCGGTCGAACGGCATCGCCAATGCGGAGTTTCACGTGGGCGACCTGTCCCAGGCGCCAGACAAGACCATCCCCTGGATGCGGGGCGGCTACGACAAGGTCCTGTTAGACCCGCCCCGGGTGGGCGCCCGCGAGGTTTTGAGCGCCGTGGCACATATTCGGCCGCGGCGGGTGGTGTATATCTCCTGCCATACCGGGTCCCTGGCCCGCGATCTGGGAGTCCTGATCCACGAACTGGGCTTCCGCTTAACGGCCGCGGGGGTCCTTGATATGTTTCCGCACACCACACACGTCGAGTCCATGGCGGTACTCGACAGACAGGATGCTTGATTGACTCTGGGCCCCCTGATGGTCGACGTAGCCGGACTCGAGCTGACGCCCGAGGACCGTGACGTGCTGCGCCATCCGCTCGTGGGCAGCGTCATCCTCTTCACGCGCAACTATGAAAACAGCGAGCAGCTGCGCCGGCTGGTCGCCGACATCCACGCCGTGCGATCGCCCGCGCTCCTCGTCGCGGTCGACCAGGAGGGAGGGCGCGTGCAGCGCTTCCGCCCGGAGTTCTCGAAGCTGCCGCCGCCGCGCCGCATCGGTCACGAATTCGACATCGATCCCAGGCACGGGGTCACGCTCGCGCGCTCCATGGGCTGGCTCATGGCCGCGGAGCTGCGCGCGCACGGCATCGACCTGTCCTTCGCGCCCTGTGTCGATCTCGACTATGGCGTGAGCGAGGTCATCGGCGATCGCGCGTTCCATGCCAGGCCCGAAGCCGTCGCGCAGCTGGCGCTCGCGTACATGCAGGGCATGAAGGATGCCGGCATGGCGGCGACCGCCAAGCATTTTCCCGGGCACGGCGCGGTGGTCGCGGACTCGCACCAGTCGCTGCCGGTAGATAGACGCGACTGGGACGGGATCGCCGACGACGTCCTGCCTTACCGCCGGCTCATCGCGAACGGCATCCCCGGCGTGATGGTCGCGCACGTCCTGTTCCCCAACGTCGACTCCAAACCCGCCAGCCTGTCGCGCCGCTGGGTGCAGAATGCGCTGCGCGAGGAACTGCGGTTCGAGGGCGCGATCTTCACGGACGACCTCTCGATGGGCGGTGCGAAGGAATACGGCGACGTCGTCGCGCGCGCGAGCGCGGCGCTCGAGGCGGGCTGCGACGTACTGCCCGTGTGCAACGACCGCGCGTCGGTCGAGACATTGCTCGACGAGCTCGAACACGAAATCGATCCGAGTGCGCACCTGCGGCTCGTGCGCATGCGCGGCAGGGCCGCGCCCGAACGCGAGGAACTGCTGGCCGGCGCCGACTGGCGCGGTGCGCAGGAAATGCTCGCGCGCTCGGCCCAGCCTCCTGCGCTCAAGCTCACGGCGGGCAACGCATGAACGGCTTCAACGGCGAATTCCTGCGCGGTGCGCTGGACGTGGCGCCCGACGGTGTCGTGATCTGCGAGGCGGCCGGCGATCGCGTCGTCGTGTATGCAAATGCCGCGTTCTGCCGGCTCGTGGGCTACGAGCTCCGCGAGATCATCGGCCAGAACCTGCGCCTGCTGCAGCGGGAGGATCGCGACCAGCCCGAACTCGACGCCGTGCGCGAAGCGTTGCGTCACGGCGAGTCCTCGCGCGCGCTGCTGCGCAACCACCGCAAGGATGGCACGGTCTTCGTCAACGACATGCAGATCTACCCGCTCAAGGATCCGGACGGAAAGGTCACTCACTACATCGGCTATCACCGCGAGGGTGGTGCCCGTCCCAAGAACGGCGAATCCGGCATTCGCGGCCTGCCCAACTGGGTGCGCGAAGACCGACTCACCGGGCTCGCCTCGCGCTATTACTTCGAGGACGTGCTGAAGCGCGATTTCGCGCTCGCCCAGCGGGACAAGTCCGAGATCGCGCTGCTGCTGTTCGACATCGATCAGCTCGGTCCCTACAACGAAGTTTACGACCGGGTCGGCGGCGACGCCGTCGTGAAGCGGGTTGCGCGCGCGATCGCCGGTTCGTTCCGCCGCGGCACCGACATCGTCGGCCGCTGGGAGGGCGCGAGCGTCATCGCGCTGATGCACGGGACGCCGGCCGACCACGTGATACAGCACGCGTCGACAGTCGCGCACCGCGTGCGCGAACAGCAGATCCACCACCCGCGATCGACCCAGAAGTACGTCACCGTGAGCGGTGGAGTCGCGATCCACGCGGCGCGCGCGGAGGACTCGGCGGAGCGGTTCCTGCGAGCCGTCGAGACCGCCGTGGCCCGGGCCAAGGAACAGGGCCGAAACCGCGTGATCGTGGCCGAAGAGTCCGACTTCGCCTGAAGTCTTGGGGACATCAACGCCCGCCGGCGGCGGGTTTGGCCGGCGTCACCAGTGCGATCACGCCGAATGCCGGGTGGTCGTAGTAGTTGCGTTCGAATCGCTTCACGCGCCGCGATTCCGCGAGAGTGAACACGGTGCCCGGCGAGGCGCCGAGACCGGCGGGAACGTTCGCGGCCTGATAGCTCAGCGACAAGCCGAGGTGCAGGTAATCGCCGGCCTCCAGGTAGATGAGTCCGGAAAGACCCGGCGCGCTGCCGCCGAGTTTCGCGAGGGTGAAGCCCGCGCCCGAACCCCACGAGCTCGCGGTCTGCTGCCACGCGAAGTGCGCGATCGGCGGATAGTTAGACGTGTTGCGCAGCCGTGCCGCGATGTCGCTCATCTGGAACTGCGATGACGGGATGCTCTGCACGAACCGGCCGGTGACCGGCGCGTCCGGCTTGTCCGGGCGGCGCGCGACCGCCTTCACGTCCCAGTCCTCGGCGCCGCCGGCGCCGGACATGTTCCGGAACACGATGACTTCGACGGTGTAAACCGTGGGCGAGGGCGCCTGCGCGCGCGCCGCGGGCAGCGAGAGCCCCGCCAGGAGGCAGAGGCACAGCACGAGGGCACTGAACCGCGAACGGCCGGGGAACGTCATGGCGCGCAGTATAACGGGTGAGACATCGCCGGTTCCCGGGGGTCCTGCTACCGGGCGCGCCCGGCGCCGGCCGGCGGCTTCGGCGCCGGTCCCGCGTCGCGCAGCTCGGCCATGAGCTTTTCCGCGAACGTAAAGCGCTCGGCGTCGTTCTCCGTCTCCACGGCGATCCGCAACTTGAGCGGCCCTTCCAGCCGGTAATCGCGATCGGGATGCTGGACGAGCCGGATGACCGCGCGCGGCTCCACCTGGTTCGACTCCTCGAACAGGGCGTAGCCGCCCTCGCGGCCCAGGTCTAGTCGGCGGATTCCGAGAGCTCGAGCGGTCAATTTGAGTCTTGCGATGCGCAACAGGTTCGTGGCGGGCGGCGGCAGCGGTCCGAACCGGTCGACGATTTCCTCTGTCAGGCCGTCGATGGTCGCGTTGTCCGGCGCCGCCGCGAGCCGCTTGTACATCGCGAGACGCACCGGGACGTCGGCGACGTAACTCTCCGGCAGCAGCGACGGCAGCCGCAGCTCGACCTCGGCGGTGGCGGCCAGCGGGCGGTCGAGCGCGGGCTCCTTCCCCTCGCGCAGCGCTTTAACGGCCTGCTCGAGCATGTCGAGATACAACGTGAGTCCGACCTCGGTGAGTTCGCCGCTCTGCGATTCCCCGAGCAGTTCGCCGGCGCCGCGGATCTCCAGGTCGTGCGTGGCGAGCACGAAGCCAGCCCCGAGATCCTCGAGCGATTCGATGGCCTCGAGGCGCTTGACGGCTTCCAGCGACAAGGCCCTCCGGTCCGGCGTCAGCAGATAGGCGTATGCGCGATGGTGCGAACGGCCGACGCGACCGCGCAGCTGGTGCAGCTGTGCCAGGCCCAGCCGGTCCGCGCGGTCGATCATGATGGTGTTCGCGGTGGGCACGTCGATGCCGCTCTCGATGATCGTCGTGCAGACGAGCAGGTTGAAACGCCGATGGTAGAAATCGACCATCAGCTGCTCGAGGTCGCGCTCGCGCATTTGCCCATGACCGACCCTTACGTCCGCCTCGGGGATGAGCCTGGCGATCTCCTGCGCGGTCTTGTCGATCGTTTCGACCACGTTGTGCACGAAGTACACCTGGCCGCCGCGGCGGAACTCGCGCAGGGCGGCTTCGCGCAGCGTCGGTGCGTGCCACTCCGTCACGAAGGTCTTGATCGCCAGCCGTTCGGCGGGCGGTGTCGTGATCAGCGACAGATCGCGCAGTCCGCCGAGCGCCATGTTGAGCGTGCGCGGAATCGGCGTCGCCGTGAGTGTGAGGACGTGCACCTCGGCGCGCAGAGTCTTCAACCGCTCCTTGTCGCGCACGCCGAAGCGGTGTTCCTCGTCGACGATGACGAGGCCGAGGTCCTTGAACCGGACGTTGGCGTGCAGCAGGCGGTGAGTCGCGATGATGATGTCGACCGTGCCTTTCTCGACGCCCTCGAGCACCGCGTTGGATTCCTTCGAGCTGCGGAAGCGCGACAGCGACTCGATGCGCACCGGCCAGTCCGCGAAGCGATCGCGGAAGTTCGCGGTGTGCTGTTCGGCCAGCAGGGTGGTCGGCACGAGCACGGCGACCTGCTTGCCGGCCTGTGCGGCGACGAACGCGGCGCGCATCGCGACCTCGGTCTTGCCGAAGCCGACGTCGCCGCACACGACGCGGTCCATCGGTTTCTCGGAGGACAGATCCTGCAGCACCTGGCGGATGGCCTCGGCCTGGTCCGCCGTTTCCTCGAATGGAAACGTCGACGCGAACGCCTGGTACTCGGTCTCGCGCGACGGCAGCGCCGGACCTTTGCGCGCCTGCCGCTGCGCGTAGAGGTCGAGCAGTTCGGCGGCGACGTCGCGGATCTTGTCGGCGGCGCGCCTGCGCGCCTTGGCCCACTGGTCCGTGCCGAGCTTGTGGAGCGGCGCGCTCTCGGGAGCCGCGCCGGAGTAGCGGGAGACGAGGTGCAGCTGCTGCACCGGCACGTAGAGCTTGTCGCCGCCCGCGTATTCGAGCACGACGAACTCGCCGTCCTGCCCGGCCACCTGCATCACCTGGAGGCCGACGTAACGGCCGACGCCGTACTCCTCGTGCACCACCGGCGACCCCGGCCCGAGGGTCGTGAGATCGCGCAGGATCGCCTGGGGATCGGACTGTGCGCGCCGGCGGCGGCGCTCCTGCCGGGCGCGCTGGCCGAAGAGCTGCGCTTCGCCGAGCAGGGCGATCGGCGGAGAGAGGATGTTGAGGCCCGCCATCTCGGGCGCGACGCAGATCGCGAAGCGCTGCGTCGATTCGACGAACTCGCGCCAACCGGACATCTGCACCGGCTTCAACGAATGCGCGCGCAACATCTCGAGCAGCACTTCGCGGCGACCCGCGGAGTCCGCCGCGAGCAGGATCCGGCCCGGATGGCCGGCGAGGAACGTCTCGAGCGGGGCGAGCGGCTTCTCCGCGCGCAGGTCGACTCGCCATTCCTGGGGCGCGCCGGTCGGGAAATTGTGCCCGCCGCTCTCGGCCTTGAAGCTGTCCCAGTCGATGCGCGTGAAGGCGTCGAGGCGCGTCTGCAGTTCGTCGGGCGGCAGGAAGAGTTCTTCGGGGCGCAGCACCGGGCGCTCGACGTCGTGGCGACGTTCCTCGTAGCGTTCGGCGACATCGTGCGCGTTGCGCTCGATCATGGCGGCGACGTCCGGGCCCGCGCAGACGACTGCGTCCCGCGGTAGATAGTCGAGCAGCGTGTCGGTGGTGTCGAAGAAGAGCGGCAGGTAGTACTCGATGCCGGGCGGTGCGAGCCCGTCGCTGACGCCGCGATAGATCGCGCTGCGCGTCGGGTCGCCTTCGAAGCGCGTGCGATAACGGCGGCGGAACGCCTTGACCGAATCGGCGTCGAGCGGCAGCTCGCGGCCCGGCAGCAGCCGGACCCTGTCGAGCGCGGCGAGCGAACGCTGCGACTCGGGATCGAATTCACGGATCGCCTCGATCTCGTCGTCGAAGAGGTCGATGCGCAGCGGCGTCGCGGTGTCCATCGGGTACACGTCGAACAGCGAGCCGCGCAGGGCGAACTCGTCCGGCGCGCTGACCTGTGAGACGGCCGCATAGCCACTCTC
>CADEED010000087.1 GCA_902826225.1 uncultured Pseudomonadota bacterium
CGAAGATGCGCGAGCGGATCGCCGGCGCGATGCCCGGCCCGTTGTCGGCGACGATGACGCGGAGCTGTTCGCCGACGCGTTCCGCCGACAGGCGCAGGCGGCGCGGCGCGGGCTGACTCTCCATCGCCTGCTGCGCATTCACGATCAGGTTCAGGAACACCTGGTGCAACTGGTCCGCATTGCCCGCGATTGCGGGGAGACTCGGCGCGAACTGCTTCTCGACCGTGACGCCGGCCGTGCGCAGTCCGTACGCCAGCATCTCGACGCAATCGTCGAGCACCGCATCCAGTGCCACCGCGGTCTGCTCGAGTTTGCGCTGCCGCGCCATCGACAGGAACGTCTTGACGATGCGCGCGCAGCGCTCGGCCGCCGCGCGGATCTTGTCCGCGACGGAGCGCGTGTTCTCGTCGCCGGCCTCTTCCTGCAGCATCGTGGCGCGCCCGACGACGATCGAGAGCGGGTTGTTGAGTTCGTGCGCGACGCCCGCGAGCAGGGAGCCCATCGCCGCGAGCTTCTCGCGCTGGTGCAGGTTGTCGCGCTGCCGCGCGATCTCCGCCTCGGCTTCCTTGGCATCGGAGATGTCGCGCGCATTGAAGACGATGCCGTTGACGGCGAAGTTGCCGATCTGGTTGGTGCCCGTGGCCTCGAGCCAGCGCCACGGCCCGTCGGCGTATCGCAGCCGGAACTCCGTGCGTTCGACCACGTCGCCCGGATGGCCGACGACCTTGCGCAAGGCCTTCGCGAGCTTTGCCTGGTCCTCCGGGTGCGCATCCGCGAGCAGCGAACGGCCCTGGAGTATCTCCGGCGGTACGCCGAGCACCGTCTGCGCGGCCGGACTCGCGTAGCGCACGATGCCACCGGCAGTCACGACCACGATGACGTCGGGCGCGTGTTCGATGAGCGCGCGGAATCGTTCTTTCTCGTTGCGCAGCGCGGCATCGCGCTCGGTCACCTTGCCGAGCATCGTGTTGAACGACGCGGCCATGTGGCCGAGTTCGTCGTCGCGACTTGCCGGCACCTCGCGGCCCTCGCCGGCCGCGGCGCTGCGAATGCCCTCCTGCAGCCGGCGCAGCGGCTGCGCGATCTGGCGCCGCAGGATCAACGCGAGGCTCGCGATCAACAACGCGACCGAGGCGATACCCACGAGCAGCACCCATTGCGCCGCCTTGAAGGCCTGCGTGCGGATGACCTTGCCCGGCAGCGTCGACGCGAAGTACCAGCCGGTGCTGGTGAGCCGGTCGATCGAATAGAACTGGTCGATGTTCTTCGCGTAACCGGAGATGGCGCCGTCGCCGGCCGGCAGCGCCAGCTGAAAGAGCGTCTGCAGCCGCACGTCCTTCGACTCCGCAATGCCGAAGCCGTTGTGGCTCGCGATGACGCGGTCCATGTAGACCGGGTCGACGACGAGCCGCCCGTCGTGCCGAAAAACGGTGTGGCTCGCGCCCGGGATGTCCGAGTGCAGGATCCGCCCCTCGAGATCGCCCAACAAGTCGTCGCTGCCGATCGTCGCGATCTGTTCGTCGCCGACGTAGACCGGTGTCAGGGCCGACACGAGTATCTGCTTGTACACCGGCTCGTAGTACGGACCGGCCCAGACAGTCCCGCGGCCGGGGTTCTTTTCCGCGTTGGCCGCCGTGAAGTGCTCGCGCTCGTTCATCGCGTAGTCGGCGGGCGTCAGCTTCACCCACTCGAGATGCCCGGAACGCTCGGGATCGTCGTATCCCATGTTCAGCATCTTCGTCGGATGCATCACGTAGAAGTTGACGAACCGCGAGGTGACGAGCCGCGAGTAGTGCTCGGAGAGATCGTAGGCGAGCATCCAGCGCAGGCGCGTCTCGTCGTCGAGTTCCGTGTCCTTGTGGATCCAGCCGGTGGAGAACTTCGTGATCTCCGAGAACTCCGGGCGGTTGCGCCAGGCGCCGTCCGGGTACTTCATCATCAGGGCGTCGAAGCGGCGGTTGGCATCCGGCACACCTTGTTCGTACCGGCGGATCATCTCCGCGCGGATCACCTCGTGGAATGCCTTGCCCAGCGCGAAGCGCGCTTCGTGCAGCTGCGTGCGTTGCGCGGAATACTCCTGCAGGCGCTCGAGCGCGCGCGCCTCGAGTTGTTTGTAGATGAGCCAGTAGGTGATGCCGCTCGACAGCGCGACGATGAGGGCGACGCCGATCGCCACGCGCAGCAGGGTCTCGCTGGTCAGCGACCGGGGCTTCATGCCGGGATGATAGGTCAGGCGCGGGCGGGAGGATTCCATGGAGCCAGCTTCGCCGACCCGCCGTCAAGGAGTCGTCACGAAGCGGTCCGGCTCCGGTCTTTTGCGGCCGTGACTCCGTAAGCCATTGAGAAATCTGACAATCTACGCGAGAAGCGGCGAACCGCTTCTACAGGCTCAACGGCCGCCGACCCGCGCGAACGCCGTCCCCTTCGGCAGGCGGCAAGCCTCGAAAAGATCGCGCTCCGGGCGATACGCGCGGGTATGCACGTCGAGGATTCCCAGCACCGAGTGGAACAGGTTGTCGTGGGACAGCGGCTCGTTCACTTTCGCCCTGACGCAATGCGGGTCGACGATGTTCGCCGCGGCGAACTCCGGCGAGAGCCAGGAGATCATCGGCACCATCTTCTGGGTGTCTGGCGCGATCGAATACGGCAGGCCGTGAAGGTAGAGGCCTGTCTCGCCGAGCGACTCGCCATGATCCGACAGATAGAGCATCGCGCCATCGAGCGTGCGCGCCCTCTCCTTCAGCACACCGACGACCGAAGCCAGGACGTGATCGGTGTAGAGAATCGCGTTGTCGTAGGCATTGACGACCTCGTCGCGCGTGCACTCGCGCAGCTCGGCTGTGGCGCAATCGGGGACGAATCGGCGGAACGCCGCGGGATATCGCCGGTAGTACGCGGGACCGTGATTGCCCATCATGTGCAGCACGATCACGGTGTCCTGCGTCGTTCGCGACAGCTCGCCTGCGAGTTCGCGGACGAGCACGCCGTCGAAGCACTCGTCCCTGGCACACAGGTCGGGGTGCGCTTCAGGATCTGTTTTCCGGTACTCCACGTGCTCGCCGCGGCACACGCCCTTGCAGCCGGACTGATTGTCGATCCACTTGACGGCGTATCCCGCGCGCGCGAGGACGTCGAGCAATCCTTCTGAATGGCGGATACGACTCTCGTCGTAGTCCACCCGCCCATACGGCGAGAACATGCAGGGCAACGACACTTCGGTCGACGTGCCGCAGGAGCGCACGTCGTGAAACGCGGCGATGTCGAGGCGGGCCAGCTCCGGATTGGTCACGCGGGGATAACCGAGGAGCGAAAAGTTCGCCGCGCGAGCGGTCTCTCCGATCACCAGGACGAACACGCGCGGCTTCTTGTCGGCGAAGGCGATCCGCAGGATGCGCGCGTCCGACCCGACCGGCTCGCGCGCCAAGCCGGCACCGCGGGCTTCGCTCGCGGACTGGGCCGCGAGACTGTAGACGAAGTTGCCGGGCGTGATCAGATAACGGTACTCACGGTGGTTACGCATCATCGAGGTGAGATCGCGGTTGATCGGCAGGATGGCCAGCACCGATACGACGACCGCGCCGGCCACCGCGCCGGCTCTCACCAGCGTCGCCTCGAGCCAGCCGTGGCGTTCGATCCTGGCGAGCCAGATGAACGCGAGCGGCACCGCCGACAACGCCGCCACGAACAACAGCATCGAAACGCTGAGCAGATCCGTCGCTTCGTGGATGTCGGTGTTGAGGACGTTCTGGATCATGGTCGGATCCAGCATCACGGAGTAGGTGTGCATGTAGTAAGCCGCCACCGCGCTCGCGATGACGACGAGGCTGAGCAGGGGACGCACCGTCCACCGGCTCATCACCGGGGCGAGCAGCGCGAAATGCAATGCGACGAGCGCGACGAACATCGCGGAGACGAACATCCACGTCGATGGCGACGCCCAGTCACGGCCCGTGCCGACCGCGCCCCACCAGGGACCATTCAGCGCGGCCACGAGCCACGCCAGCACGATCAGGACGATGTACTCGATCCGCAGCATCGGGCGGAAGGAACGCAAGAACATCAGAAGCTCTTCTTGGTTTCGATGAGGAACTGGACGCCGCGCACGTGGGTCGCGCGGTCCAGCGGGAACGCGACGTCGAAGTGCAGGACGTTGCCGCGCGCGGAGCGGCTGTTGCCGAGCCGCAGGCCGACGCCGACATCGCGCAGCAGCCCCCGCGAAGGGGAACCGAGCGGATCGCTGCCCCAGCTCGAGCCCATGTCGTAGAACACGGCGCCGCCGACGTTGAACATCTGGAAGGGGTACCAGTTCGTGAAGAAGCGTTGTTCCGCGGTGAACAGCCAGCGGCCGTCTCCGGCCTGGTAACGCAGTGGATAGCCGCGAGCCCGCGGCGGCGGAGAGATTCATGAAGAACAACCGGCGGGGCGACTGCCGGAAGTAGTAACGCGCGTCGGCCTGGAGCAGTCCGCCCGCGATCGAACCACCCTCGAAGCGGCCTCCCGCGTCGAACGCGAAGAAGAGCGATTGCCGCCCGGTCAGCGACACGCCCTTGCTCGCGCCGCCGGAGAACATGAGCGCGTTGCGGTCCGAGCCGATATTCTCGCTCGCGTAACCGAGTTGCGCGCGCGCCCGCCAACCGAGCGAATAGTCCTCGGTCTGTTCGATCTGGTCGCGGTTGCGCGCGGTCTCGAATGCGTCCTCGACCCACTCGATGCCGATCCAGGGATAGATGAGCTTCCGATCGGACGGCAGCAGCGTGGTGGACGCGAGTGCGTCCACGGCGGTGAACGAGTGTTCGTCGACGGTGATGCCGGTTGTCAGGCGGCGCGCCCAGCCATCGACGACGCCGGTGGACGTGCCCCAGTACGCGGTCGCCCTCTTCTCGCGCGTCGCGAAACGATCCGTGACCTCGCCCAGGTCGTAGCGCGAATCGATACGCTGATCGTCGAGCAGAGACAAGCCGCCGGCATGGCGCGTGCCGAGCGAGTAGAACGGCTTCTCGAGGATGGCCTCACCCAGCCGGCCGTCGCTGTTGTCCGAGTAGGTCGTGGACAGCGACCACCAGCTCGACCCGAGCTGGCGGTTGGCGTACTTCAGGTATTTCGAGTCCCGGTCGACACCGGACTTGAACCCGATGCCGAGCGCGGTGCCGGTGCCGAGGAAGTTCAGATCCTCGAGCTCGAACCCGGAGGAATTCTGTCCGCCCTTGCGGCCGTAGGAAACTCCCGGCGCGAAAGTCCACACGTCCTGCGTCGTGACTTCGATGTCGACGACGCCGTCGTGGAAGGCAACCGGCCGGATCAGCGCATCGCGCAAATAGCGCGTGTCGCGCAGGATGCGCGCGGATTCTTCGAGCAGGCTGGCGCGGTACGGTTCACCGCCGTGGAACAGAAGCTGATCCTCGATGGTCGAGGTGCGCGTCTTCACGTGCAGGCGATTGCCGACCCGGCCGAGCGTGGTTCGTTCGTCCCCTGCATTGGGGTCGAAGAGTTCGCGCGCCTTGAAGAAGATCGCGCCGATGCGCGCGCCCTGCGCTTCGAGTTCGTCGTCCGTCGGCACGCCAGGCGCGCGCGACACTTCGGCGGGCTGCGCGCGCGCCTTGACGCTCGCCACCAGACGCGCCTGCGCAGTCGGGGGCACCCCGAACGCGAGCGCGAGAATCAGGACGAGCGCGTCGAGCGGCGTGGAATGGGGGCGCGTGTTCCGGGGCACGCGCCGTTAGACGGCGAAGGCTGCCCGAACCCGTCGCCTAAGGGCCGGCCCGCCAGCGGTAGGTGAAGCCCAGATTCGCGATTGTGGGCAACCAGTGGCCTGCTTCCGGCGCCAGGGTGGGCGACGTCGCACCCGCCTCGAACCGCAGGCAGCACTCGTTGGCCCGATTTGTCGAGTTGGTCACATCGAGAACGATCGAGAAGTCCGCGCTCGAGAACCGCCAGGTCCAGCTGCCGCGCAGATCCAGGGAGTAGAAATCCCCCCATCGGTCCGAGTTGCGCGCGCCGACGGTGAGAGGATCGAACGAGACCGGTGTCCGCGGCCAGCCGCGGTGCCAGCCGCCGAGCGCCGAGACGGTGGCGCGCGAATGAGTCCACGACAAGCCGGCGGTCAGCGACAGCGGTTGATCCCAGCTGCGCAGCACGTCGCGGCCGCCGCGAAAATCATCCGCCACGCGCGCCCACGACAGCGTGCCCCAACCCGTGAATCGATCGCCGAACGGCAGTTTCGCGCGCAGCTCGATTCCGCTCGCCTCCGAATGGTTAGGCGCCAGCCGCACGCGATCCGGCGTCAGGTCCGGTAGCAACGAAAACGAATCGACGAGGTTGTCGTAGTAAGACGCGGAGGTCGTCCAGCGCTTGCTGTACACCTCGGCGCCGACCTGGCCTCCGCCCGCGAGTTCGTACTGCGCACCGAAGATCGAGTGGATGGACACCTGCGCGGCGTCCGGCTGCTGCTGCGCTTCCTCCACACGCCATTCCTCGACGTGCTGCGCCTGGGTGAAGCGTCCCACGGAAGCGTACAGGCGCAGCCCGTCGGTCCAGTCGTAGCGCAGATTGACGCGCGGACTCACCTGCGTGTGATTGCCGTCCCGGTCGTAGTGCTGCGCATCCACCCGCAGGCCCAACTCGGCCTCGAAGTGCGACCAGCGGCGGCGGTTCGCCGCGTAGAGCGAGGCGCTCAGCACTTCGGGATCCGAGCGGTAGTCGACGAACTCGCTCACCTCGCGACCGAAGGCCGCGGCGACTTCTGGCGAGAACTGCGACGATCGCGTGTAGCGATGCCTGGCGCGCGTGGTCGAGACTGCGCCACCGAACGTGTACGCGGAAGTGTCGCTGCTGCGCCAGGTCCAGTCCGAGGTGATGTCCAGGCCGCTGAAGGCGCGACTCTCCTCCAGGCTGCCGGTCGCGACGCCGGGCCGGCGCAGTTCGCCATCGCGCGTCCGCTCCGCCGACGCGAGAACGATGCTGCTGCGCGACGAGAGCGCCGGACTGAAATCGTGCTGCCGCGCGAGCCACACGTACTCGTCGCGGTAGCGCGCATTCGCGGATTCCTCGTCGTCGTTGGCGCCGAGATCCAGTTGATCGTCGAGCAGCAACCACCCGAGTGTCCAGGCGCCCTTCTCGGTGGACCAGCGCAGCCGGCCGAGGGAGTCGCTGAATTGCGGTTTGCCGAAGCCGTCCTCGACGGGATCGAGGAGATCGAGCGTGCTGCGTCGCAGTGAGCCTAACCACTCCAGCGGCAACGAATCGGCCTGACCGACCGACGAGACGCCGGCCGATATCAGGCTGAAACTCGCGCGATGCTCGTAGCCCGAATCGATCGAAGGCGCGGTGATGTCGATGACGCCGCCCGAACGGAGACCGTATTGCACGGGAAATCCGCCGCTGAACACCTCGATGCTCTCGATCACGGCCGGATCGATCGCGCTGATCAGACTCTGGAAGTTCTTCAGGTGGAACGGGTCGAGCAGCGTGATGCCGTCGTACCGCACGAGGATGTCGTCGCTCAGCGAGCCGCGGATGTACGGCCGCCCGGACGCATTCGACGCGACGCCGGGCAGCGAGCGCACCGCGTGGATCGCGTCGTCGTGGCTCCCGGGAATTGTCTCGAGATCCGTTCCGGACAGCCGTTGTGGCTCACCGAGCCCGCCGGCCATCGCGTACCGGCTCGCGTACACGGACACTTCTTCCAGGGATTCTTCGACCGGCACCGCCGCCGGCTGCGGCGGCACGGCGACGACGACCACGTACCGCCGGGCCGACAGCGCCCGCAGCTCGAGCGAATGATCCGCGAGCGCGGATCGCGCGCGTTCCAGCGGCGGAAGCCCGGTCCGCGGCTGCGCCTCGGACAAACTACCCGGCACCTGCTCCGAGCTGTAGATCACGTCGACGCCCGAGCGCTTGAGGGCTTGCAGCAAGGCGACGACGGTTTGGGCGGACGAACCGGCCGGATCCGCGCCGTGCGCGGCGCCGGCAAGCAGGATCAGAGCGAGGAATCGGGAGAGCTCAGGGCCGCGGAAGTTTCGGATCACCCGCGGAGCTTACCCGGATGACTCCTTCTGGCAATTCGTATCGCAGGCTGGACGTGGTTGACATCACGGCGGAGAGCGCTTCCGGAACGGTCAGCCCCTTGACGCTGCCGTGCATGAGGATGGTGGCCGCCTGTTCACGCGACCTTTCGTCGATGTCCAGCGTCCGGCCGGTTTCGCGGGCGAACCACTGCAGGAATTCGATCAGCGGCCGATTCTCGATGACGACGTCGGGCGCCATCGCTTCGGTCCACGTCCAGTCGCGCCCGGCCGTGGACACCGGCCGGCGCGTCGCCTTGCCATCAGGACCGATCGTCACCTCGGTGCCCGCGGCGACCGTAGAGTCGCCGGATGCGGCCCGCCAGACCACTTGCCCCTCCCGCACGCGCAATCGGGTCTGACCCTCCGAGATCATGAGCGCGAACTGCGTGCCGACGTGTCGGAATTCGCCCGCGCTGGTCTGCACACGGAATGCGCTCGCGGAATGCGCGCCGGGCGGAATGTCGACGTACAGCTCGCCCTGCGTCAGCGCGATGACGTCGGGCGCATGCACCTCGATCGCGGATGTGCGCGCGATGCGCAGATTGCCGCCGGCTTCGAGGTTCACGACGGTATCGCCGCGGGCTTCGAGCTTCTGGCCAACGCGCAGCGAGGTTCCCGCCGCGAGCTGCACGTCGCGGCCGAAGCGCTTCGGCTCGACGAGTCCCGGGTGTTCGACGGCGACGACCCGACCGAAAACTTCCCCGGCCGCGGGACCGGTTTGCAGCGCGAAGAAGGCCCACAACGAAACCGCCAGGATTCCGGCCGCGGACGCGGCGATCGAGAAGGCATGCGGCCGGCGCGTCGCGGGCGCGCGCACGGCGGTCCGCCATTCCTGCTCGGTGGCCTGTCGGATTCGCTGCATCGCCGCGGCAGACAGCGCACTGGCCTTGAGACCGTCGCGCAGCGCGCGCTCCGCATCCCCGTCGCTTTCGAAATCCGTGTTGGTCGAATCGCTCATGTCGAATCCTTCAGGTGCGGGACGTCCCCGGACTCATCTCCCGCTTGGGCTTCGTTCCAGAGCTCGCGGAACGCCTTTCGGGCGCGCACGAGGCGTGATTCGACGGCGCTCTCCGACAGCTGCAACAGCTTCGCGATTTCGGGCACCGTCAGGTCGTCGCCGAAACGCAGTTCGAGAATGCGCGCGTAGCTCGCCGGCAGCTGGTTCACGGTCTTGCGCACGGCATCCCGGCTCGAGTCCTCCGTGCACTCCTCGAGTGGATCCCGGTAGTCAACGAGTGCGACGATCTCCGCGCTCGGCCGCCGGCTGGTGAGTTCGTCGAGACTCTGAGATTTCGGCTGGCGTTCCGCTTTCCGGCGCACATCGATGAGCTGATTGCGGCAGATCTGGCAAAGCCAGGTGAAGAGCGAAGAACCGCCCCGAAATGTTCCCAGACTGCGAATCGCGTTGATCATGGTGACCTGGACGACATCCTCCAAAGCGGCGGCATCGAGCGACGAACGCCTCGAGGCGAATGCCGCCAGCCTGGCCGCAAACGACTCGAAGAACTCGTCGAACGCGCGTTGCTCACCCCGGAGCATCCGCTGAACGAGCTGCACCTCATCCTGCAATCGCGCACCTCGTTGCCGTGTATCCCCTTAGACGTCGCCGGCCGGCGACTCCCGTCGCCGACGGGTTCGGGGATCGCTCGTCGTCAAACTCTGTCCACACGGGCACATTATCCAACGGACGAACGCGGCCCTTGAACAATTCATGGCTTCGCGCCCACCTCTGGGCGCCGCTGCTCACATTCTCCGTCGTTTTCGCCGTGCTCGAGCTCTGGGTGCTCGATCCGGTCATCGCCCGAGCCTGGTATTTCGACGGCACATCGGCCCGGTGGGCGGGCGCCGGAGCGGGCGCCTGGTGGGCCCACGACCTGCTTCATACCGGCGGACGGTGGCTGGTCCGCGGCATCGCCGCTGCGGCCATCTCCACGTGGGCCCTGTCGTTCGCGGTATCGCGACTGCAGCCCTGGCGGCGAATCGCGGGCTTCATTGCCCTCGCCATCGTGGTCTCCACGACCCTCGTGGGCGCGCTCAAGGGCGTCACCAATGTCGATTGCCCGTGGGATCTCGCCGGATTCGGCGGAACTCAGCCGTACGTGCCGCTGTTCGGCGATCGACCCGATTTCCTGCCGCGCGCGAAATGTTTCCCCGGCGCGCACTCTTCGTCCGGATTCGCGCTGATCTGCTTCTATTTCGCGCTGCGCGACCGGCACGCAAGGCTCGCCCGTTGGGCGCTGGCCGTCGCGGTCTGCATCGGCATGGCGTTCTCCATCGGACAGGAAGCGCGCGGCGCGCACTTCGTCTCGCACGACCTCGTGAGTGCCGCGTTGGTCTGGTTCATCCAGCTGGCGTTGTACGTTTGGCTGATGAGGCCGCGGATGGTTGCGGCGGCGTGACCGCGCCGGTACCGACGCGAACGAGGACGTCCGCGGCGGGCACGATTCCGATCTCCGGTGGTTCCAGCCTGAGGTAGTAATGCAGCGAGTCCGCCAGCAGGAGCATCACGAAGAACGAGACCACCGTGTCCGAGAGGAAATGCGCGCCGGACGCGATCCTCGCGAGCGACACCAGCGTGCCGAAGGCCAGCGCGGCCGCCAGCGCGGCGCGGCGGCGGCTGAGCGCATACGCCAGCGCGATCGAGAAGAATCCCGCCGCGGCTTCGCCGGACGAGAACGAGCAATTGCTGCGGCATTCGCGGCTCACCGAGAACGCCGCCGTGAAACTCCGGGTGCCGCCGAACTCCACGATTTCGCGCGGTCGCGCGCGTCCGAAGTTGTCCTTGAGGGCGAAATTGACGATGAAGCCCGCGCCGATGACCAGGACGATGCACAGGTAGCTCAGCCGCCGCCCGTCGATCCCCCAGAGCTTGCCGCCAAGCAGCCGGTTGAACAGGTAGACCGCCGCGGTACCGAAGATGGCGAGGTACACGAAGCCGCTGGTCACATCCCGGATGAGCCGCTGTAACGGCGACCCGGAGAAGGGAAATCCGTCGGAGTAGAACAGGCCGGAGACGAAGAGGTCGATGCGCGGGAATGCCGCCAGCAACAGTGAAGACGCGAGAAAGCACAGCACGATCGCGCGACCGCGCGTTTCATTGAAGTAGCCCAAGTCCCACCCCTCCACTGCGCTCGATTGGCGCGTGTCCGCAGTGAGACGTCGGCCCCGCCACGATCCCGTCGCGCCCGCGAAATTTTCAGTAGCAGACCCTGCCGTGATCGAGAACGCGTCTAATATTCCCGCGATGCCTGCCCCGTTCTCGTCGCGAATCCGTGTATCCCATGCGCAGTTCCTGCTGGGATTTCCCCTCGTGCTGTACGTGATCTGCAACTCGCCCAATCTCTCGCGGCTGGCGGCGTGGTTTCACGGCAAGGAGGGACTCGAGCTCCTGCCGTTCACCGCCTATCTCCTGGCGGGCCTATGCCTGTTCATCGCGGTGTTCGCCTTGCTGGCGCACCGCTCGACCATCAAGCCGGTCGCGATCCTGCTCGTCGTGGCGAGCGCCGCCGCCACGTATTTCATCGCGAAGTACAACGTCGCGATCGACAGCTCGATGGTCATCAACACGATTCACACCGATTCGACGGAGGTCGGGCAGCTCCTGTCCTGGAACATGTGGCCATACGTCGTCTTCCTGATCGTCGTGCCGGTATTCGTCGTCGCGCGGGCCGAGATCGCGTTCGCGCCAGGCGCGCGCTACCTGCTCACGACCGCCGCCGTCTTCGCGGGCGCCCTGCTGGTGGCGGTGGCCGCGCTGTACGCCAACTTCAACGGAATACACCGCGCGGGGAACGTGTCCAACAAGTACATCGTCTACACGCTCGTACCGGTCAACGTGATCTCGGGCAGCGTCAGCGCCGCGTCGAAGTCCTTGCGACCGCTGCTGCGCGGCAACCCGGGCGAACTCGACATCCCCGCCCGCGTGCGGACGCCGGGCAACCTGGTCGTCGTGCTCGCGATCGGCGAGTCCTCGCGCCGCGCGAGTTTCGGGGTCTACGGATACGCGCGCCGGGACACCACGCCCAGCCTCGGGGGCATCCCGGACCTGCACCTGCTGAACGGCGTCGCGCGGCGGGGGTCGACGATCTACGCGCTGCGCGAGATCCTCGAGAAGGACGGCGTCAAACTACCCGCCCTGGTCGCGCGCGCGGGGATTCCCACCGCTTGCTACGTGAACTACACGCTCTACGACAACTGCGCATCCGTCGGGGAGACGAAGGTCAGCGCCTGCGGGCACGGCGGCAAGTGCTACGACGAGGACGTCGTGCCGCTGCTCGAGCGCGATCTCGCGAGCCATGAATCCGGATACCGGTTCGTCGTCCTGCATCTCGGCGGCGGCAGCCACGGCCCGTTGTACGCGAACCGTCATCCGCCCGAGTTCCTGAAATTCGAGCCGACCTGCAACGATGCGGACGTGGTCGATGCCTGCACGCTCGAAGAGCTGCGCAATTCCTACGACAACACCGTCGCGTACGTCGACCACGTGGTGGCCGAATCGATCCGGGCGCTGGATCGCGCTGGCGTGCCGTACGTGTTCATCTATCTGTCCGACCACGGCGAGTCCCTGCTGGAAGATGGCGTGGTCTTTCACGGGATGCCGCCCGGCGTATCGCTGCCGAGGGAACAGGCGGAAATCCCGCTGATCGTGAAGTCGTCGGTGCCCATCGCCGTGAAGTCGCGACCGGCCTACGCCCAGCCGGACGTCTTCGATTCGGTGCTGGATCTATTCACGATCGAGGCTCCACCATTCGATCTCGCGGGCAGCTTCGTCGAACTACCAGACCGCGCCGGGGTCCGGGACTGACTACTCGTGTCGCAGCGCGTCGATCGGCGCGAGATTGGCGGCCCGCCGCGCCGGCAGGATGCCGAACAGCATGCCGACGAGCGCCGAGAAGCCCGTGGCGCCGACCACCGCCCACCACGGCACGGCCGGCGGCGGGAAGTGCGGGATCACATTGGCCGCCAGCACGCCCAGCAACCAGCCCAGCCCCACGCCGATGATGCCGCCGATCACCGCGAGCAGCATCGCCTCGATGAGGAACTGCATGAGTATGAAACTGCGCGGCGCCCCCAGCGCCTTCGCGATGCCGATTTCGCGCGTCCGCTCGGTGACCGACACCAGCATGATGTTCATGATGCCCACGCCGCCGACCAGCAGCGAGATGCCGACCACCGCGGAGATGACCAGCGTGATCGTGCCCGACACGCGCTCGATCGTCTGCGTGATCGACTGCGAGGTCTGCACCTGGAAGTCGTCCGGGTCCTTGGGACCGATCTTGTGAGCGCGACGCATGAGCGCGGTGATGCGACTCGTGACGTCGTTGACCGCGTCGAGATTGTCGACGGTCAGCAGGATGGCCATGTCCGGTTGCCGGTCCGCGCCCGCGAGCGCCATTCCGGTCTGGAACGGGATCACGACGTAGTTGTCCATGCTCTGGCCGAACATCTCGCCGCGCGGCTCCATGGTGCCCACGATCTTGAACCACTCGCCACCCACCTGGATGAAGGTGCCGACCGGGTCCTCTGGTAGTTTGAGGTCGACGCGCGCCTGCTCGCCGAGCACCACGACGCGGCGCCGCGAGTCGTTGTCGCTGTCGGTGATGAAGCGACCCCTGCGCGGGTAAGACTGGTTGACGAGCTGGAACCAGCTCGTCGTGGCGAACACCTGCGCGGCGCTCGTGTTGCCGCCGTGGCGAACGCCGCCCGGCAGATTGACGCCGGCCATCGGCGTGACGTTGCTGATGCCCGCGACTCGGTACTTCACGAGCTCGAGGTCGGCGGGCGTGAGCCGGTTCCACTTGCCGATGAGCCAGTCCTCACGCGAGGTGTGAGACTGGACCTGCAGCGCGTTGCCGCCGAATCCCTGGAACTCGTCCATGACCGATCGCGTGAGACCCTGCAGCAGCGACACGATGCAGATGACGGAGGCCACGCCGATGATGACACCGAGCATCGTCAGGAAACTGCGCATGCGGTGGGAGCGGATGCTGGCGAGCGCCGAGCGCAGACATTCCTGCACGGCGTAGAACACGGCCTGCAGCCGGTTCCCTTCGTCGAGGGGCGCCGCTTCGCTCATCACTGCACCCGGTCTTCGACGATGCGGCCGTCGTGCAGCCTGACCACTCGGCGGCAGTAATTCGCGATCGCGGTGTCGTGCGTCACGATGATGATGGTCATGCCGTCGCGATGCAGGTCGCCGAACACGCCCATGATCTCGCGCGCGGTCTTGCTGTCGAGGTTGCCGGTCGGCTCGTCGGCGAGCAGCACGTCGGGGCGTCCCACGAGGGCGCGCGCGATCGCAACGCGCTGCCGTTGTCCGCCGGAAAGCTCGTTGGGCTTGTGCAGCGTGCGCGCCTCCAGGCCCACGCGCGCCAGCGCGTCGACGGCGCGTTGGCGCCGCACGGCCGGCGCGATGCCGCGGTAGATCAGTGGCTGCGCGACGTTGTCGGCGATGCTGATGCGCGGCATCAGGTAGTAGCTCTGGAAGATGAACCCGATCTTGCGGTTGCGCACCCGCGCGAGCTCGTCCTCATCCAGGGACGCCACCTCGCTGCCGTCGAAGGTATACGTGCCGCGGGTCGGCAGATCGAGGCAGCCGAGCACGTTCATCATCGTCGACTTGCCCGAGCCCGAAGGGCCGATGAGCGCGACGTACTCGTTGCGCGCGATCGTCAGGTCGACATCGGCGAGCGCGACGAGCTCGGTGCTGCCCATCTGGTAGGTCTTGCCGATGCCGCGCAGCTCGATCATTTCTTCGCGGGTTCAGACGCAGCCGGCGCCGCGGTGTCTACGGTCACTTTTTCGCCGTCGATCAGGAACAGCAGTGTCTTCGCCGGGCCGACGATGACCTGCTCGCCCGCCTTCAACCCGGACGTGACGGCGATGTAGCTGTCGTCCGCCACGCCCGTCGTCACCGCGCGCTTCTTCGCGCGGCCGTCCTCGCGCACGAAGACGCTGGCCACCGATTTCTCCGCGGCGGAGGACTTGTCCGGGTTGTCCTCGTAGCGCAGCGCCTGCACGGGAACCGCGAGCAGCTTCTCGGCGCTCTGCGACGCGGTGAGGACTTCGGCGCGGCAGCTCATGCCCGGGTGGAACACGACGTCGCCGGTGTTCGACAGCCGGATGCGCACGGGGTAGCTCTTGTTCTGGCCGATCACCTGCCGGGGCGCGATGGCAACCTGTTCGACGGTGCCGGTCAGCGTCTTGTCGGGAAACGCGGCGGGGACGACGCGCGCCTCCGCGCCCACCTTCACGCGGGCGATGTCGGTTTCGTCGACGTTGATCTCCGCGTCGATGCTGGTCGTATCGGCGACGTCGATGAGCGTAGAACCGGAGATGCCGGAGAAGCTCGGCACCGCCGTCTGGCCGACCTTCACGTAGATAGCCGTGACCTTGCCGTCGAGCGGGGAGCGGATCTCGGTCTTCGCGAGCTGTTCCTGGGCCTCGCTCAACTGCGCCTGCGCCTGCGACAGCTGCTCGCGGCTGGTGCGCAGATCCACTTCGGCCATGTTGCGCGCCGAGGCGAGCTCCTCGAGGCTGTTCGCGTCCACCATGCCATTCGCGCGCAGCGCCTCGTAGCGCCTGAGCTTGACGACCTGCGCGTCGAAATCCACCTGGCGCCGCTCGATGCTGAGCCGCGCCTGGCGAACCAGCGCCTGGCTCTGCTCGATGGCCGCCTGCGGCGCGCGCGGATCGAGCCGCATCAGGAGCTGGTCGCGCGTGACCTGGTCGCCCTCCTCCACGAGGATTTCCTTCACGCGCCCGGTGACCTCGGGGGCGAGCGTCACCTGGCTCTCGTATGTCAGGGACCCCGACGCGAGGACCGTCGGCGCCAACGCGTGCGTCGTGGCGGTTTCGACGCTGACGGTCTTGCCGGCGTCGCCGCGCGCGAGCTTGAGCACGACGGGTACC
Organism: uncultured Pseudomonadota bacterium; assembly: GCA_902826225.1. Classification (GTDB taxonomy): domain Bacteria; phylum Pseudomonadota; class Gammaproteobacteria; order Steroidobacterales; family Steroidobacteraceae; genus CADEED01. Next base: position 15,975 of record CADEED010000087.1, read on the forward strand.
GCGATCAGCGCGGCGATCACACCGATCGCGATGAGCTGCTTTCGCGTCATGGTCAGCGGAACGCGATGAACGCCCAGATACCGTAGAAGATGGCGCTCGGCAACAGCACGAAAATGGTGCTGAAGAGCCACGATCGCTGACTCCAGGAGTGGACGCCGATGATCATGAGCACCCAGCTCAGAAAGGCCGGGATGCCCAGCGTCTCGAGCAGGGTATGGCCGGGACTGCCGAACGGTCGATGGAAGAGGAGTTCGTTGAGAGACAGGGGCGCGAGCGTGCCCGGAGAAATCTGCGGTGTATCCGCCATCACGAGGAAGATCGCGGCGATGAGGCTGCCGATCAACAACGGCAGCGTCGTCCAGGCGGCGAACGCGAACCAGTGTTTGAACCCCGGCGAGAGCTTCGTGAGCTTGCTGGCAACCACCCAGTAAAGCGCCTGCACGGCGAGCGCCGCGGGAATGGCGACAAACGTGCCGATGAGCCCGCCCCACAACATCGTCTTGCGCCCGTACATGGACAGCATCTGCGCGCGTTCGGCCTCGCCGAGTTTCTGCACGTCCGGGTTGTTGGCGAACATCATGTCCTTCAGCCACTCGATGTCGACCACGCTGTAGTACCAGAACGTGATGCCCGCGGTCGTGAGGACCAGCAGCAGCAGGGGGAACCAGAAGCGCGGACGCTCGCGCAGCTCGGCGAAGGCGCTGGTGGGTGCGGTCGCTAACGCGACGGCAAGTGCGACGTTGTTCATGGGAGACCTCTTACCATAGAAGTTAGTTCGTTGCTGGTCATGCGTGCCGCACCCGGCCGAGCGCCCAGGGCGCCACGACGATGACGGCCAGGATCATCGATGCGAACCACAGGATGGCGACGATGTCGCCCACCGGGATCGCGACGCGCCAGGCCAGCGCGAAAGCCGCGGCGAGCGCAATGGCGCAGCAGGCGTAGCCGACGGTGAACGCACGCTCGGCGATGCTGCGCCAGAGAAGGTAGATAGACACGGCCACCAGGGCGATGCCGGAAATCCAGATGGTCGACACGATGGCTGTCCGCACGACCGTCTCGGACAGGATTTCCATGCGTTTCCCCAACGCGAGCAGGATGACAGAGATTCCCCAGCCCGGCATCAGCACCGCGAGGAGGCGCTGGAATCGCGGGAACCGTACGCGCAACGCTTCGCGCGCCGCGCTCCACGTGACGATCGAGGCGACGAGGATGGAAACGAGGACGGCCAGCGCGAAGCAGGTGAATCCCGTCATCGCGCCGAAGAAATCGCCGAGCTTGCCCCGCGTTTTCAGCAGGTTGGGAAGCGCGTCCTGCCGCCCGTCCGCGAGCCATTCACCCCAACTCTGCAAGAGCGCGCTGGATTTCCAGAGCGAGGTGACGATGGCGGCCAGCGCGAGGAGGACGCATGTGGTGCGCACCAGCACCTTGATACCCACGAGCCCCGTGGTGCCGTACGGCTGCGTCAACTCGAAGGCGCTGCCGTAGATCCGTCCCTGTCTGCGCCGGATGCCGAAGGCGTTCCCCCCCAGCGTGAACAGCACGACCGGGATCGACAGGAACGCGATTGCGATGGCGAAGTGCCGCAGGAGCGCGAAGGTCGCCGCGCCGGAGAAGAGCACTCCGATGAGCATCGCCACCACCAGTCCGATCGTGATGACGGGCAGCCCGCTGGTCTTGAGCTCGAACCAGACCTGGGCCCGCGTCGGCGACGAGACCGGACATGGAAACCGCAGCAGCGACACCAGCCAATCC
>CADEED010000088.1:0-3487 GCA_902826225.1 uncultured Pseudomonadota bacterium
CCGGGATATGCGATCGAGTACGATTTCTTCGATCCGCGCGATCTGAAATCCACGCTCGAGACGAAGCCGCTCGCGAACCTGTTCTTCGCGGGCCAGATCAACGGCACGACGGGCTATGAAGAAGCCGCCGCGCAAGGGCTCGTCGCCGGGATCAACGCGGCCTGCGCCGCGCTGGGCAGGGAGTCTTTCGTGCCCCGGCGCAGCGAGAGCTACGTCGGCGTGCTCATCGACGATCTCGTCACGCGGGGCACGCGCGAGCCGTATCGCATGTTCACCAGCCGGGCGGAGCACCGTCTGCTGCTGCGCGAGGACAACGCGGATCTGCGCCTCACGCCCGCGGGCCGCGCGCTCGGACTCGTCGACGACGAGCGCTGGGAATTCTTCGAGGCGAAGCGTGACGGCGCCGCACGCGAACTCGCCCGTTTCGAGAGCACGCGCATCAAGGCGGCGGACATCCCCGCGGAGTGGCAGGCGCGCGTACTCGGCGACGCCGTGACGCGCGACGCGCTGTCGGCGTTCGATCTGCTGCGCCGTCCGGAAGTGGCCTACGAAAACGTGGTCGAACTCATCGGCGCGATGCCCACGGCCCGCGACGATCGCGTCGCACCGCAGGTCCGCCTGCAGCTCGAAGTCGCCGCGAAATACGCGGGGTACATCGAGCGGCAGGAAGAGGAGATCGCGCGCCAGCGCCGCCACGAGGAAACGCGCCTGCCGGCGGATCTCGACTACGCGCGCGTCGCGGGGCTCTCCAACGAAGTGCGCCAGAAGCTCAATGACATCCGGCCGGCGACGGTCGGTCAGGCCGCGCGGGTCGCGGGGGTCACGCCCGCCGCCGTCTCGATCCTGCTGGTGCATCTCAAGAAGACGCGCGCGGCCTGATGGCGCACGCGTCCCACCCGATCTCCCGCCGCCAGGTCCTCGCCGCCGCGCCCGCGCTGGCGCTGCTCGGCTGCGGCCGCCGCGAGTCCGCGGACGGCAAGGCGCCCGTCGTCCTCCTGCGGGGCAACGGACCGGATCCCGATTCGCTCGATCCCCACAAGGCGCGCTCCTGGGAGTCGATGGTCGTATTGCGCGATCTCTTCGAATGCCTGACGCGCCTCGATGCGAAGGCCGCGACCGTGCCGGCGGCCGCCGAGAGCTGGACCGTGAGCGCGGACGGCCTCGTCTATGTCTTCAAGCTGCGCGCCAATCTCAAATGGTCGAACGGGGATCCGCTGGTTGCCGAGGACTTCGCGGCGGGACTGCGCCGCCTCGTCGATCCGGCGACGGCCTCGCAGTACGCGCAGGTCATCGACGTCATCCTCAATGCCTCCGACGTGGTCGCGGGCCGGAAGCCGGTGGCCGAGCTCGGCGTGGCGGCGGCCGGCGTCACCACGCTCACGATCACGCTCGCCACGCCCGCGCCCTATCTACCGGGTCTCATGGCGCATCCGTCGACCGCGCCGCTGCACCGGCCGTCGCTCGAGAAGCTCGGCGAGCGATTCGCGCGGCCCGGCCAACAGGTGTCGAACGGCGCCTTCGTGCTCACGGAGTGGCTGCAGGGCAGCTTCATCCGCGCGCGCAAGAACGAGCACTACTGGAACGCCGCGGCGAACCGGCTCGACGCCGTGAAGTACGTGCAGATCGCCGACGAGAACGCGGAGCTGCGCGCGTACCGCGCCGGCGAAATCCACTGCACGGCCGTCGTGCCGCGCGGGCAGTTCGACTTCATCAGGGAATCGCTCTCGGCGGAGCTGCACGTGGCGCCGCAGCTCAGCACTTACTACTTCGGCTTCAACCTCGACAAGCCGCTGTTCAAGGACGTGAACGTCCGCCGGGCCCTGTCGATGGTCATCGATCGCGAACGCCTCGCGGAGTCCGTGTTGCGTGTCGGGGAGTTGCCCGCGTACGGCTGGGTCCCGCCCGGGGTATTCGACTACTCACCACAGACGTTCGACTACGCGCAGCGATCGATGCAGGAACGCATCGCCGAAGCGAAGAAGCTGCTGGCCGCCGCGGGATACGGCGAGAAGCCGCTGAAGTTCGAACTGCGTTACAACTCCGGCGAAGTGCACTCGAAGCTCGCCGTGGCCGTCGCCTCGATGTGGAAAGAAGCGCTCGGCGTCGAGGCCGCGCTCGCCGCCGTGGAATTCAAATCGCTGATGCAGGACGTCGATAGCCGCGCGGTCGACATGTTCCGCCTCTCGTGGATCGGCGACTACAACGACGCGTATACCTTCCTGCAGTACCTCAAGGGTGATTTCGGCATCAACCTGCCGCATTACCGGAGCGCGACATACGACGGTCTGCTGGACCAGGCGGCGCGCCAGACGGAGCCCGCGCAACGCCGCGCGCTGCTCGAGCAGGCGGAGCGCGCGATGCTCGCCGACCATCCGCTGATCCCGCTCTACTTCTATGTGAACAAGCACCTCGTCAAACCCGCGGTGCGCGGCTGGTACGACAACGTCATGAACGTCGTGTACTCGCAGGACCTCTCCCTGGCGCCCTGAACGCGGCGAAACACCGGCGGTTCCCCGATTTGTCGGTGTTCGTCCGACAGCGGCCACAATCGCCGTTCCGACACGGATCCTTCACCGCACCGACATCCGCGGCACATGGGCGGCCTCGATCATGCCCATACCCGGCGCCTGTCGTGCCGGAGAGGAGTGGCCCGTGACCGAATCAACCGCCTTCGCCGATTCCCGCGGAGCGTTCGTGCCGACCGAATTCGACGACGTCATCGACGTCGCGGAGTGCGCGCTGGATGAACAGCTCGAACAGCTGCAGCGTCAGTACGCTGCCGCGAGTCGAGCGGCCGCTAAAGCGCGCCTCGAGCTCGATCTGCTCGAAAAGCGCGACGACATCCCGGGTCACCTGGTGGCGCAGGCCCTTAGCCAGCGCGCCGCCGCGGAAACCCGCAGCGCGCGCCTGCTCGGCGCCATCGATGCCCTCGAAGACCGGCGGGAGAACGCGTGATGCGCCGCGGATCCCTCGACGACTACCGCCGCGCGCTCTGCGCCGCGATCCAGGCCCGCGTCTCCGACTCCAGCACGGACAAGGGCAGCGCGCCCTGGCCCAGGATCTGGTCGTGGAAGGCGCGGATGTCGAAGCGGTCGCCCAGCGCCTTCTCGGCCTCGGCCCGCAGCGCCTGGATCCTGAGCTGACCTAACTTGTACGCGAGCGCCTGGCCCGGCCAGGAGATGTAGCGGTCGATCTCGTTCGTGATGTCGAGATCGCTCTTGCCGGTGTTCTGCTTGAAGTAGTAGACCGCCTGGTCGCGCGACCACTTGAACGAGTGCATGCCCGTGTCCACGACGAGGCGCACGGCGCGCCACATGTCGTAGTTCAGCTGGCCCATCTTCTGCATGTCGTCCTGGTACAGGCCGAGCTGGTAGCCGAGCTTCTCGCTGTACAGCGCCCAACCTTCGACGAACGCCGTGTAGCCCGCGTTGCGGCGGAACTGGGTCAACCCGGCGAGTTCGTACGCCAGCGCGATCTGCAGGTGGTG
>CADEED010000088.1:3497-17163 GCA_902826225.1 uncultured Pseudomonadota bacterium
GATTCATGCGCCGTGAGCGCATCGACCTCCCACATCGGCCGCGTCTCGGGACGGTAGAGATTCACGTAGTAGATGCCCTGGCGCTTTCCATCGAGCGACGGCGGCTGGTAGTACGCCGTCGTCGTCGTGGGCGCCGTGGCCGCCGGGATGGGGCGCACGCCGAAGCCGGTCTTCGGCAGTTTGCCGAACAGCTTCGGGAGCTGCGGCTCGATCGAGCGCGCGGTCTTTTCGTACGCGGCGAGCAGCTCTTCGGGCGTCTGGTAGAAGTAGCGCGGATCGGTGCGGATGAAATCGAGGAACTGGTTCAGGTCGCCCAGGAAGTTGATGCCCTCGAGCGTCGTCTGCATCTCCGCGCGGATGCGCTTCACTTCCTCGAGGCCGATGTTGTGGATCTTGGCCGCGTCCGGATTGTCGATGGTGGTGAAGTACTTGACCCGGTTCAGGTAGTACTGGCTGCCGCCCGGGACCTCGGAGATGCCGACCGAGTCGCGCGACTTCGGTAGATAGACCTCCCGGAAGAACCGGTCGAAACGCTCGAAGGCCGGGATTGCGACCGTCTGGATCGCCGTCTTGGCGGCGCCCTGCAGGCGGGTCTTGTCCGCGTCGGAGATCCCCGCGGGGAATTTCTTGAACGGCGCGTAGAACGGATTCGCTTCCACGTCCGCCATCGTCGGACCCTTGAGCTGATCGAGCACCTTGTTGACGATGATGCGCGGCTGCGTGAGGCCCTCGGCGGAAGCCTGCGTGAGCAGCACGATCCACTGGTCGATGTACGGGCCGCTCGCGTTGATGCGCGCGATCCAGTCGTCGTAGTCCTTGGCCGTGGCGAACGGCGCGTACTCGGCCACCTCGGCGAGCAGCTGCGGGCCATCGCCCGGACGAACGGCGAACGCCCACGGCTTGAACTGGTACTCGCCGATCCGGGTGTTGATCTCGCGCTCGAAGAGGTCGTAGTTGAGCTGGTCGGCTTTCTCGAGCTTGGACTTGTCGATCTTGCGCAGCGCGGCGAGGCGGGTGTAGTTGCGCTTCTGGCGCAGGTCGAATGCTTCCACCGTCATGACGGGGAGCTGCGCGTTGAATCTCGCATCGCCCAGCTGAGTGGCCGCCAGCGGGTCGTCCGCGAGGTCTTCCTGCCAGGTTTGCTCGAAGAGCTTCAACAGCGGGGCGTTGGTGGCCTTCTTGGCGGCGAACGCGGCGTCGGTGGCGAGGATACCCAGCAAAGGGACCAGTAGGGCGAGTGTGGTGCGGCGCATAGTCGCCGGATTGTCAGCCACGCAAGCGTTGAGCGGCAAGGGGTTCGCTGCGCACATGCCCCATGGCGGGACGGAACCGCAGCAACTGGACGTGGTCCACGTGGGTGTCACACGACACGAGCTTCACGTTGGTGTCGCTCAGGAAGGCGCCCAGAAAACTCTGCACGCCGTCGAAGCGCTCGCGCGCTCCCGGTGAGTCCTGCACCTGGCCGACCACCTTGGCCTGCCAATGCTGCGCCCGGGGCTCGACTTTCCGCAGTTCGATGAAACAGCGATCGAGCAGCAGCAGATCCGTCGACAGCGTGGTGTCGGTGAGGTCGGGTTCCTGAACGCGCCCGGGCGGCCCGACCCGCAGGTGAATCAGCGCGCCGGATTCGAGTACGGCGTCGTACAAACATAACGCGAAGGTGGATTCGAGCTGCGCGACCAGCACGACATCCGTGGTCACGACGTCGAAATGGTCCGGTTCGACCCGGATTTCCTGAACGGGGGCTTCTGGCACGGCGACCTAATCGTAATCGTTGCGCCCAACGTGCGCCCGCTTCGTTCCTCGTGAGGATGGCTGGCGTCTCGCTGGCTTCCCTGGCGGACGCATGATCGCAGACTCGGCCCGAACTGCCCATGTCGCCGGCCGGCTACGTGCGGATTCGGCGTCATTGCTATCATCCGGGTCGATAAACCAGACGGGCGGGGGAGCAAACATGGAACTGGGTACGACGGCGGTCATCCTCATCGTCCTCGGCATCATCGTCCTCGTCGTCAAGACGATGGTGATCGTGCCCCAGGGCTTCGAATATACCCGCGAGCGGCTGGGCAAGTTCATGCAAACCATGCCCCCGGGCCTGCACATCATGATCCCGGTGCTCGACCAGGTCGGTCACAAGATCAACATGATGGAGCAGGTGCTGGACGTCCCGCGGCAGGAGGTCATCACCAAGGACAACGCGATGGTCGCCATCGACGCCGTGGTGTTCTACCAGGTGCTCGATTCGCCGAAGGCGGCGTACGAAGTCGCGAACCTGCGCCTGGCGATGGTCAATCTCACGATGACCAACATCCGCACGGTCGTAGGCTCGATGGATCTCGATGAAACGCTGTCGAAGCGCGACGAGATCAACCACCGGCTGCTCCGGGTCGTCGACGACGCCACCACGCCCTGGGGCGTGAAATGCACGCGTATCGAGATCAAGGACATCACGCCGCCCGCGAACCTCATCGAGGCCATGGGCCGGCAGATGAAGGCCGAGCGCGAGAAGCGCGCCAACATCCTCGACGCCGAGGGTTTCCGCCAGGCGGCGATCCTCAAGGCCGAGGGAGAGAAACAGGCCGTCGTGCTCGCGGCCGAAGGCAACAAGGAGGCCGCCTTCCGCGAAGCCGAAGCGCGCGAGCGGCTCGCTCAGGCCGAAGCACGCGCCACTCAGATGGTGTCGCAGGCGATCTCCCAGGGCGACGTGCAGGCCATCAACTACTTCATCGCGCAGAAGTACGTCGAGGCGCTGAAGGAATTCGCGACCTCGCCCAACCAGAAGGTCTTCATGATGCCGATGGAGTCCGCCGGCCTGCTGGGCGCGCTCGGTGGCATCGCCGAACTCGCGAAGGACGCGATGAGCAAGCAGCCCGGCGGCCCGAACGCACCGCCGCCCGCGCCGCGCACGACGCCGCGGATGACACAGTCGTGAGCGCAACGTCATGAGCGACTACCTCACCCACCTGCAGTGGTGGCACTGGATCGTCTTCGCGGTGCTGCTCGCGGCCGCCGAGGCCGTCGTTCCGGGCGCCGTGATGATCTGGTTCGCCGCGGCGGCCGCCGTCATCGGTCTGCTGCTGATCGTCATTCCGATCCCGTGGCAGTGGCAGCTCATCGGCTTCGCCGTGCTCGGTGGTTGCGCGCTCGTCGCGTACCGCAACTACCGGCGCAAGAATCCGGAGAAGTTCGAACAGCCGAACCTCAACCAGCGCGGTGTCCAGTACGTCGGCCACGAGCTCGTGCTCATCGAGCCCATCGAGCAGGGCTCCGGCAAGGCCCGCGTCGGCGACAGCGTCTGGAAGGTCTCGGGGCCCGAATTGCCCGCGGGCGCGCGGGTACGCGTGATCGGCGTCGATGGAACCATTCTCACGGTCGTTCCGGCGTAACATCGCTTCCTGTAGCTAGACGGCCGAGCGCCCCCGGAGGTACCCATGCTTTCCGTGCAACAGTTGCTGGATCAGAAGCCCAAGGGCATCCACGCCGTCGCGCCGGGCGATCCGGTTCTCACCGCGATCAAGAAAATGGCCGAGCATCACGTCGGCGCGCTGCTCGTGATGAACGGAGACCGGCTCGCGGGCAGCGTGTCCGAGCGCGACTACGCCCGGAAGGTCGTGCTGCTCGGGCGCTCCTCCGAGGACACTCGCGTCGAATCGATCATGACCGCCAAGGTCGTCACGGTGAGTCCGCAGCAGGACGCGCACGATTGCATGCGCCTCATGACCGACATGCGCATTCGCCATCTGCCGGTGGTCTCGGGCGAGCGCGTCATCGGGGTGCTGTCGATCGGCGACCTCGTTCGCGCCGTCATCGAAGAGCAGGAACGCACGATCGCGGATCTCGAGAGTTACATCCGCAGCTAGCCACCCGGATCCTGTCGCCGCCCGTCGACACCGGACGGTTCTGACGAGCACCCGCGCCGCGCGGCCACAGTGAGCTCCGTGTCCGGCGGCTAAGGTGGGAATCCGAAGGAGGATTCCCGTGCTCGACCTCGACAAGTGGCAATCGTGGCCGATCTCGAACAACTCGCTGACTGACTGGCTGGTCGCCGCCGGGATCACCGCGGCGATCTTCGCCGTGCTCGGGGTGTCGAGGCCCGTGATCCGCCGCTACGCGAAAAAGCTGCGCGCCACCGAACAGCGCGAACTGCTGGAGATACCCGCCGAGGTCCTGTCGCGCACCACGCTCGCGTTTCTCGTCGCCGTCGCGATGTACTTCGGACTGCGCTCCCTCGAGCTCGGTGACAAGCTTCAGACCGTCTTCAATTCAATCATCACGATCACCGTGTTCGTGCAGTTCGGGGTCTGGACCGCGGCGGCGGTTCGCGCCTGGGTCGAGCGCCGCCGGACCAACGCCGCCGATCGGGCCGCGGTGGGCTCGCTCGGCATCATCAGCTTCATCGCGGGCGTGGTGATCTGGGCCGTCGTGCTGCTCGCGGCGCTCGACAACCTCGGCGTGAACATCACCGCGCTCGTGGCCGGCCTCGGCATCGGCGGCGTCGCGGTGGCGCTGGCGCTGCAGAACGTTCTCGGTGACCTGTTCGCATCGCTGGCCATTGCGCTCGATCGCCCGTTCGTGATGGGCGACTTCCTGCAGGTCGACGACTTCCTGGGATCGGTCGAGAACATCGGCATCAAGACCACGCGCCTGCGCAGCCTCGACGGCGAGCAGATCGTGTTCTCCAACAGCAACCTGCTGACCAGCCGCGTGCGCAACTTCGGGCGCATGACGAATCGCCGCGTTGTCTTCGCGACGAACGTGGCCTATGAAACGCCGCTCGAGCACATCGAGCGGATTCCGGCGATGCTGCGCGAGATCGTGGAGGCCGAAAAGGACACGCGCTTCGATCGCGCGCACTTCCAGCGCCACGGCGTGGCGTCGCTCGAGTTCGAAACGGTGTATTTCGTGCTCACGCCGGACTTCAACCGGCACATGGATATCCAGCAGTCGATCAACTTCGAGATCCATCGCCGGTTCCTGAAGCTCGGCATCCCGTTCGCATCGTCGACGCAGCGGCAACTCTATCCGGCCCCGGTGGTCGCGGGGACGGCCCCCATCTCCACCGCAGAGGCGGTCGGTGCCGGGGAGCGCGAAGAAATGGGGACCGTCCCCCTTTTCCCGCCTACTTCCGCCAAAAAGTCGCGGTGAACAGCACCAGCACGCTGAAGATCTCCAGGCGGCCGGTCAGCATCGCGAACGTGCAGATCCACGTCTGCGCATCCGTCAGGGACTGGAACGTCGTCGACGGTCCCACCGCGCCCAGGCCCGGGCCCAGGTTGTTCACCGAGCCCACGACCGCGGAAAACGAGGACACGAGATCGAGCCCCGTGGCGAGCAGCGCGAACGTGAGCACGAGGATGGTGCCGAAATACAGGAAGATGAACGCGAGCACGGAGTAGGCGACGCGGTCGGGGATGGCCTGCCCGCCGATCCGGATCGGGATCACCGCGCTCGGGTGGATGAGTAGTTTGAGCTCGCGGCGCGCCTGCCGCACCAGAAGCAGCGTGCGGAACATCTTGATGCCGCCGCCCGTCGAGCCGGTGCTGCAGGTGATGCAACTCAGGAACAGCATCCAGATCGGCAGGAAGGCGGGCCACTTCTCGTAATCCTCGGTCACGAAACCGGTCGTCGTCGCGATCGAGACGACGTTGAACACCGAATGGCGAAATCCCTCCAGGACCGTGGGGTAGGTGCCATCGACCCACAGCAGCGTCGCCACCAGCGCCACCGAGAATCCGAGCAGGATGACCACGGCCTTGCCCTCGGAGTCGGTCCGGTACGGTTTGAGCGACAGCGTGCGGAATGCCATGAAATGCCGTGCGAAGTTGAGCGACGCGACCACCATGATCGCGACGAGTACCAGTTCGACGCCGAAGGATTCGTAGAATCCCACGCTCACGTCGTGCGTCGAGAACCCGCCGAGCGCGATCGCCGACATGCAATGGCAGATCGCGTCGAACCAGCTCATACCCGCAATGCGCAGCGCGATGATTCCCACGACGGTGATCGCGAGGTACGTGAACCACAGCGCCTTCGCGGTTTGCGTGATGCGCGGTGTGAGTCTCTCGTCCTTGACCGCGCCTGGCGCCTCTGCCTTGTAGAGCTGCATGCCGCCGACGCCGAGCAGGGGCAGTACCGCGACGACGAGCACGATGATGCCGATGCCGCCGATCCAGTGGAGCACGTGGCGCCAGAGATTGATCGACTGCGGCAAGTCGTCGAGTTGGCTGAGGACGGTGGAGCCCGTGGTGGTCAGGCCGGACATCGCCTCGAAATACGCATCGGTGAAAGTCAGATCCGGCAGCGCGATCATGAGGGGGATCGCGGCGGAACCCGACATGAGCACCCAGGCGAGCGTGACCAGGAGGAAGCCATCGCGTGGCTTCAGCTCGCGGCGGAAGCGGCGCGTCGAGAACGAAACCGCGAGACCGACGACGACGTTTATCGCCGCCGCCGCCAGGAAGTCGAGCACGGCGCCGTCGTTGACGCCGAGCGACCAGAGGATCGGCAACAGGTAGATCAGCCCGAAAAAGGCGACCATCAATCCGAGGACGTGGGCGACGGCGAGCACGATGCGGGTTCAGCGACCGCCGGGGCCAGAGAAGAGTCGTTCCACCTGCTCGACGTGACGCCGGTCGGAGAGAAAGACGATGACGTGATCGTCGTTTTGAATCAACGTGTCGTGGTGTGCGATCGTCACCTGGTCGCCGCGCACCACGGCGCCGATGGCCGCGCCGTCCGGCAGCGGAATATCGCCGACTTTCCGGCCGACCACCCGCGAGGTCTTGTCGGTGCCGTGCACGACGGCCTCGAGCGCCTCCGCCGCGCCGCGCCGCAGGCTGTGCACGCGCACGACGTCGCCGCGGCGCACGTGCGCGAGCAGCGATCCGATGGTGATGGTCTGCGGCGAAATCGCGATGTCGATGTTGCCGCTCTCCATGAGATCGGCATAGGACGGCTTGTTGATCAATGCCATGACCTTCCTCGCGCCGAGCCGCTTCGCGAGCATGGCCGAGAGGATGTTCGCCTCCTCGGAATTCGTGAGCGCGGCGAACACGTCGCAGCTGTCGATGTTCTCCTCGATCAGCAGCTCCTCGTCGGCAGCGTCGCCGTTGAGCACGATGGTGTTGAGCAGCAGCTCGGAGATGCGGCGCGCGCGCTTCGGATCGCGCTCGATGAGCTTCACGTGATGCTGTTCCTCGAGCTTGCGCGCGAGCGACAGCCCGATGTTGCCTCCGCCAGCGATCACGACGCGCTTCGCCGGCGCCTCTTCCTTGCGGATCTCGCTCATGAATTTGCGGATGTCGTCGCGCGCCGCGATGAAGAAGACCTCGTCGCCCTCCTCGATGACCGTTTCGCCACCGGGCGTGATGCTGCGGCCATTGCGATAGATCGCCACCACGCGTGCCTCGGTGTTCGGGTGATGCTCCTTGAGCTTGGCGAGCTTCTGGCTCACCAGCAGACCGCCCTTGCGCGCGCGGATGCCGACGAGCCGCACGCGGCCGTCGGCGAAGTCGAGCACCTGCAGCGCGCCCGGATACTTGATGAGCTCGCCGATGTATTCCGTGACGAGCTGCTCGGGGCTGATCCAGACATCCACCGACAGCGCCTCGTCGGCGAACAGCTTCGGGTGCTTGGTGTACTCGGACGAGCGGATGCGCGCGATCTTCGTGCGGGTGCGGTACAGCGTGTACGCCACCTCGCAGGCCATCATGTTCACTTCGTCGGAGGAAGTGAGCGCGACGATGATGTCGGCGGACGCGCAACCGGCGGCTTCGAGCACGGACGGGTACGCGGCATTGCCGGCGACCGTGCGGATGTCGAGACGATCCTGGAGGTCGCGCAGGACTTCCTCATTCGTGTCGACGACCGTGACCTCGTTCGATTCCTCGCGCGACAGGTGGTACGCCGCAGTGCGCCCGACTTGTCCGGCGCCGAGTATCACGATCTTCATGGGGGGCGTATTGTAGGCGCGGAATCGCGGACATTGCTGATTTCGTGGGACTTTGGGCCAGGGCTGACCAACGCTCGCGGCACCTTTCCGGAGGTCGTCGGTCGTATTCAAGGCAGGAGATGTCATGAAGCACGGTTTGGCAGTTCTGGCGTTGTCGCTCGCGGGGACGGTGCTCGCGGCGGAGCCGGACGCACCCGTCGCCACCGTTGCGCCGCCGCCGGCCCCGAAGCCTGCCGCCGCTGCCGATACCGCTCTGTCGACGCCCGCGGCATCGGTGCCGCGCAAACCCCTCGATCTGCGCATTGGCCACATCCGCAACTACATGATGCCCAACGAGTATCTGGCGGCGATGCGGCCGCCGGATCCCGAGCGGGACACGGTCGTCGTCGAGGGGCAGCGTTTGCTGGTGCCGATGAAATTCGAACAACCGATCCCGGCGGGTTTCCCACCGGCGACGCTCTGGTGGGCACTGCGCAATCCGTCGCAATCGTGGCGGGTGCTGTTGCCGGATCTCAACGCGCCGGCGGCCGGTCCGCCGGACGTGGTGCCGCCGCCTGTTTTTCGCTGGGGCCCGTAGTCGCCCTAGCTACCGGTGCGCGTTGATCGAGTCGCGCAGGTCCTTCGCGGTCCTGTGCGCCGCCTCCGCGAAATCCGCGCCCGAACTCGCGTAGAGGATCGCGCGCGACGAGCTGATCACGAGGCCGGTGCCGGCCTGCGTCTTGCCCGCCGCCATCGCCTTCGCGACGTCGCCGCCCTGCGCGCCGACGCCCGGCACGAGAAACGGCAGGTCGCCCACTCGGCCACGGATGTCCGCGAGCTCATCCGGATAGGTCGCGCCGACGACGAGCATGCAGTTGCCCGCGCTGTTCCACTCCTTCGCCACCGTCTCGGCGACGTGCTGGAACAGCTTCTTGCCGGGGCCGACGTGCAGATCCTGCAGGTCGCGCGCGCCCGGGTTCGACGTGCGGCACAGGATGATCACGCCTCTGTCGGCGTGCTTCAGGAACGGCTCGACCGAATCGCGGCCGAGATACGGGTTCACCGTCACCGCGTCCGCATCGTAGCGGTCGAATGCTTCGAGAGCGTACTGCTCGGCGGTGCTGCCGATGTCACCACGCTTGCTGTCGAGGATCACCACCGCGTTCGGCGCGGTCGCCTTGATGTAGTCGATGGTGTGCTCGAGCTGGGTCTCGGCAGCGTGCGCCGCGTAGTGCGCGAATTGCGGCTTGTACGCGCAGGCAAACTCGCGCGTCGCGTCGATGATCGCCTTGTTGAATTCGAAGATGCCGCCGGGCGCGTCACGGAACCGGTCGGGAAACTTCTTCGGCTCCGGATCGAGCCCGACGCACACGAGCGAATTCGTCGACTTCCAGGCCGCGGCCAGCTTGTCTGCAAAACTCATCGAACCACCTCGAGATACTCCAGCATCATGATCTTCACGCCGAGCGACGCGAAATTCACCTGGATGTTCGCCTGCGGGCCGTGGCCTTCGACTTTCAGGATCACGCCCTCGCCGAATCTCTTGTGCCGCACGCGCGCGCCGAGCTTGACGCCCGGCGCCAGCTCTTCCGTCATCGGCTTGAAGCGCGTCGCCATGACCGGGCGCGCGATCTGGATGCGCGGCCGGACCTCGTCGAGGAGTTCCTCGGGAATCTCCGAGATGAATCGCGACGGCGTGCCGAAGCTGTCCATGCCGTGGAGACGGCGCTGTTCGGCGTACGTGAGGAACAGCTGTTTCATCGCGCGCGTCGCGCCGACATAGCAGAGCCGCCGCTCTTCCTCGAGCCCCTCGGGATCATTGAGGGAGCGCTGGTGCGGGAAGAGGCCGTCTTCCATGCCCGAGAGGAAGACGACCGGGAATTCGAGACCTTTCGCGGTGTGCAGCGTCATCATCTGGATGCAGTCTTCCCAGGCCTCGGCCTGGCCTTCGCCCGATTCGAGCACCGCATGCGACAGGAAGGCCTCGAGCGGCGGCAGCTTCTCTTCCTCGGTGTTCGCCACGTCCGGCGCGAAGCCGCGTGCCGCGGACACGAGCTCGTTCAGGTTCTCCACACGGGCTTCGCCACGGTCGGAGGCCTTTTCCTTCTTGTGGTGCTCGATGAGGCCGGAGTTGTTGATGACGTGATCGACCTGCTCGTGCAGTTCCAGGCCCTGGATGTCCCGCCCCAGCTGCTCCACGAGCTTGAGGAAGCCGTTCACGGCCGCTTCCGCCTTGGGGCCGAGCGTGCCGTGCGAGATGCAGTGCGCGGCGGCATCCCACAGGTGCGAGCCCGAAACCTTCGCCTGCTCACGCACCACGTCGAGCGATTTCGCGCCGATCCCGCGCACCGGCAGATTCACGACGCGCTCGAACGATGCGTCGTCGGCGTGGTTCGTGATGATGCGCAGGTAGGCGAGCGCGTCCTTGATCTCGGCGCGTTCGAAGAAGCGCAGGCCGCCGTACACCTTGTAGGGCATGCGCGCGGACAGGAACACCTCTTCGAAGACGCGGGATTGCGCGTTGCTGCGATAGAGGATGGCGACGTCACGCCGCACGCCGCCCTGGTTCACCCAGTCGCGGATGCGATGCATGACGAACTCGGCTTCATCGCGCTCGTTGAACGCGGCGTAGAGCCGGATGCGCTCGCCCTCGGCGCCCGCGGTCCACAGGTTCTTGCCCAGGCGGCCGGTGTTGTTCGAGATGAGCGCGTTCGCGGCCTTCAGGATGTTGCCTGTCGAGCGGTAGTTCTGCTCGAGCCGGAACAGCTTCGCGGCCGGGTAATCGCGCGTGTAGCGGGTGAGGTTCTCGACTCGCGCACCACGCCAGCGGTAGATGGACTGGTCGTCGTCGCCCACCACGAAGGGCGCGCCGTCGGCGCCGGCGACCAGCAGGGCCCACGCGTACTGGATGTTGTTGGTGTCCTGGAACTCGTCGATGAGCACGTGCCGGAAGCGGCGGCGGTAGTGGGCCAGGACCTCCGGGCGGTCGCGCCACAACTCGTAAGCCCGCAGCAGCAGCTCCGCGAAGTCGACGACGCCGGTCTTCTGGCACTGCGCTTCGTATTCCGCGTAGAGCTTGATGAGCTGGCGGCGCGTCGGATCGCCGCCGTCCTTGAGCGTGGCCGGGCGGTGGCCTTCGTCCTTGTTGCCATTGATGAACCACTGGATCTCGCGCGGCACCCAGCGGGTATCGTCGAGCTCCATCGCCTTCACGATCTTCTTGATGAGGCGCAGCTGGTCCTCGCCGTCGAGGATCTGGAAGCTCTGCGGCAGGTTCGCGTCGCGCCAGTGCAGGCGCAGCAGCCGGTGCGCGATGCCGTGGAACGTGCCCACCCACATCGCCCCGCCGGGCACGCCTAACAACTTTTCGATGCGCGCGCGCATCTCGGCCGCGGCCTTGTTGGTGAAGGTGACCGCGAGGATCGAGTGCGGCGAGGCGCCTTCGTTCTGGATGACCCACGCAACGCGGTGCACGAGCACGCGCGTCTTGCCGGAACCCGCGCCGGCGAGCACGAGCACGGGACCGACGGGCGCGGAAACGGCGGCGCGCTGGGCGTCATTGAGCCCGGCGAGGAGGGGAGAATCGGTCATGGGGGCGCGAATGATAAAGGGCGGCGAACGAAAGGGGACAGATCTATTTTTCGCCGATCAGTCGCCTTGCAACCGGGCGTCTAGCCAGCGAGAAGCGATCACTCCCCTACAGGCCCGGCCGCGGCGCTTCCTCGGCCTGCGCGTCGAGCTTCTGCTTGTTCGGCGCGATCACCTTCTCGTCGAAGTAATCGATGATCGCGGCGACGAGTGCCAGGAAAACGGGTCCGACCACGATGCCGATCGTGCCGAAGGCCGCGATGCCGCCGACGACACCCACGAACACGGTGAATGCCGACACGGGCGCATAGCGCGCCACCAGGATCGGACGCAGGACGTTGTCCGACGTCGACACGATCATTCCCCACACCAGCATGAAGATGGCCATGCCCCAGCGCCCGGTCGCGCCCAGGTACAGCATTCCCGGAATCCACACGATGGCCGCGCCGCCCGCGGGCAGCAGCGCGAGCACCGCCGCGAGCACGCCGAACACGACGGGTGAGGGCAGTCCCGCGATGGCGAAACCGATACCGACGAGGATGCCCTGGCAGATCGCGGTGAGCCCGATGCCGTAGAACACGCCGCGCGTGACGCTCGCGAGGTGGTTGAACAGTTGCTCGCGATGTTCCTCGGGTACGGGAATCAGCCGCTGCAGCTGGTCGAACATGCGCGCGCCATCGCGCAGGAAGAAGAACAGCAGGAACAGCATGAAGAAGAACGCGACCAACGTGCCGAGCGCCGAGAGGAAGACGCCGCCGCCGATCGTCGCGAGATTCTTGAGCACCGTCTGGGCGCTGCTCGTGAGCCACTGCTGGAAGTCTGCGCCCGTCATCGACAACTCCTCGCGCGCGAGGCGGGCGACGGGGCCGATCACCGGGTATGTCTCGATCTGGGCCAACAGGCTGGCGTCGAAACGGACATTGCTCTGCTGGATGTAGCCGACGAGCGCACGAGCCTGGTTCGCGAAAACGATGCCGAGGAACGCGAGCGGCGTCAGCAGCACAAAGGGAGTGAGTCCCGTGAGAATCCCGGCGGACCCGCCCTCCCTTCCCTTGAGCTTGCGCGTGAGCCAGCGATGCAAGGGGAACAGCAGGAATGCCAGGAAGATGGCCCATGCCATCGACCCCGCGAACGGCTGGATGATCTGCAGCAGGCCATAGCCCACCAGCGCGGCGAGGACGACGAAAAAGGCCTTGGTGTAGAACTCCATGAGCCACGGGAATGTACGCGATTCGTCCATGCTTCCGCCACGAAAGCGCGAATGCTGCGCGGCGCGTGCCTCTGCGGCGCCGTCGGAGACGTGCCATCGCCGGGATTGCCAGCGGGTGCCCTGATCGAATGCGCGAAGACGCGGTAGTCAGAGTCCGCGCGTCACTCCGTGGCGCTGGCGGCTTCCGCCGCGAGCGCCTGCGAGAGTGCCGCCGCCTCGTCGCGAACGGCCGGGTCCGGGTCGGCCGCTGCCGCATCCATCATCGCGCGGCCATCTTCCGGAGGATCAGCGGACTCGGGAACAGGATCCGGCACCATGGCGGCAGCGGTCCGCGGGTCGGGAAGGCGTCCTGCCTGAGCGAGAGCCGGCTGGCGCGCCGTCGGCGTCGCGCTGGCCTGAAGCGGCGCGGGAGCCGAATCCTGCCGCCATAGACCGACGACGACAACGGCCGCGAACGTGAGGACACCACCGATCCAGGCGATATGAGTGCTGCGCATGATGCGAGCGTACCCGCGAATTGTTAAAGATCGCTTTCAGCTTCGTGGCGGAGATGTCCACGAACCAAAACACTCCCGTCATGTGCGCCTGCAATTCTTCTGCTCCTCGATGAACACAGGTCTGTCAGGAGCATCAATGAACAAGAGTACATCGCACACCTTGGGCGTAGTGTTGGGTCTCGCGATCAGCGCGTCGGCACTCGCCGGCAACCATTCGCAAGGCGACGACGAGCCCGCGAACCGCCGTGCGCCCCAGAACGCCGCCGAATGGTTTCGCGCCGGCCGCGTCGCGGTGATCGACCGCAAACTCGTGAACGAGCTCCCCAATCTGCTGCGTGCCAAGAACGTCATCCTGTTCGTCGGCGACGGCATGGGCGTCTCGACGGTGACCGCCGCGCGCATCCTCGACGGCCAGTTGAAAGGCGAAGACGGCGAGTTCAA
>CADEED010000089.1 GCA_902826225.1 uncultured Pseudomonadota bacterium
CGAGGTTGGTGTTGGTGGCGGTCGTTTCGATGTCCGACCCGCGCGTCGCGCGCGCGGAGTTGATGTCGATCGACACCAGCGCCTCGGTATGGTTGATGACGATCGATCCGCCCGACGGCAGCTCCACTTTTTGCGCGTACGCGGACTCGATCTGGCTCTCGATCTGGAAGCGCGTGAACAGCGGGATGTCGTCGGTGTAGCGCTTGAGACGCTTCTGCGCCTCCGGCGGCATGAACCGCGTCATGTATTCCTGCGCCGTGGCGAACGTGGCGTCGTCGTCCACCAGTACCTCGCCGATGTCGTCGGCCAGGTAGTCGCGGAGGGCGCGCGTGACCGCGTCGCTCTCGCGATAGACGAGATAGGGGGCGGGGCGATCCTTCGTGGCCGCGTCGATCTGGTCCCACTGGGCCTTGAGGTTGTCGAGGTCCCACTGCAGTTCCTGCACGGCCCGTCCCACGCCGGCGGTGCGCACGATGGCGCCCATGCCGTCGGGGATGACGAGTTCGTCCATGACCTGGCGCATCTGGTCGCGGTCTTCACCCTCGATGCGACGCGAAACGCCCCCGGCGCGCGGGTTGTTCGGCATCAGGACGAGGAACCGGCCGGCGAGGGAGATGAACGTGGTGAGGGCGGCGCCCTTGTTGCCACGCTCTTCCTTTTCGACCTGGACGATGACTTCCTGGCCCTCGGACAGCAGCTCGCGCATCGTGCCGCGGCCGTGATCGGAGCCTTTACGAAAGTAGTCCTTCGAAATCTCTTTCAGCGGCAGGAAGCCGTGTCGCTCCGCGCCGTAGTCGACGAAGCACGCTTCGAGCGAGGGCTCGATGCGCGAAATCCGTCCTTTGTAGATGTTGGCTTTCTTCTGTTCTTTGGAAGGTATCTCGATGGAAAGGTCGAACAGCTTCTGACCATCAACCAGCGCGACGCGCAACTCCTCTTGCTGAGTTGCATTGACGAGCATTCTCTTCATTTGAATTGGACCCTAGTGACTGTTGGGCCCACTCGAATCGAACGGCGGATATCCACGGGGACGACATGACGAACAACCGCGCGACGCGGAAGCGCATGCCGTGAGGCCAAAGATTGTCGTGGGGCGCGTGAGTTATCACGTTTTAATTGTCCGTCCCGACGTGGGGCGGAGCGCCAAAACCCTTTGGGCTACTTACCGACGCCGCGCACGGGGTGTCTTTTGGACATTCCATCGGCTGCGCGAGATTCAGAGTCGGCCTTCGAGCGATGGCCTCGTTACCGAGGACCAACTAACATGCGGCGCGCGTAAGACGCCTGCCGCGGCATTGCGTCGTCACTCACCATCTGGGGACGACGTCGGCGCGCATCATAGCCCGGGACCCTTAGTGAAAACAAGACGTTACGAATCCACTGACGCTCCCGCGCCACAAGCGATCGCGAAAGTTCGGCAGATCGAAGTCGGCGAGCGGGGCGAGGGTCAGCGGCTGGACAACTTTCTGGTCAGAACGCTGGGCGGCGTGCCGAAGACCCACATCTTCCGCGTCATCCGCAAAGGCGAAGTGCGCGTGAACGGCAAGCGCGCCAAGCCGGACACCCGGTTGCTGGCAAGCGACATCGTGCGCATTCCACCGGTTCGCCTCGTCGACCCGGACGCACCCCGCAAGGCGCCTACGCCGATGGTCGACAACGTGCGTCGCGCGATCGTCCACGCGGATCCGCGACTCTACGTCGTCGACAAGCCGGCCGGCGTCGCCGTGCATGGCGGCAGCGGGGTGAGCTTCGGCGTCATCGAGGCGCTGCGCGCGGCTTTTCCCGAGGAGACGCTCGAACTCGTCCACCGGATCGACCGCGACACCAGCGGCATCCTGCTGGTCGCGCGCAAGCCCGCCGCGCTGCGCGCGCTGCATGCGCTCATGCGCGACGGCAAGGTCGAGAAACGCTACCTGGCGCTGGTGAAAGGCAAGTGGGAGCTCGGCCAGAAGCGTATCGACGTGCCGTTGCGCACGGACATCCGCGTCGGCGGTGAACGCACGGTGAAGGCGCATGCCTCAGGCAAGGAAGCGGTGAGTGTCTTCAAGCCCGTGCAGTTCTTCGGCAAGCGCGCCACGATGATGGAGGTCTCCCTCGAGACGGGCCGCACGCACCAGATCCGCGTGCACGCGGCGCACGCCGGCTATCCACTCGCCGGCGACGAGAAATACGGCGATGCGGATTTCAACGCGAAGATGCAGGAAGCCGGTCTGACCCGCATGTTCCTGCATGCCTCTCTGCTCAGCTTCACGTGGCCCGACTCGGGCGTGGAGTTCACCGTGAGCGCGCCGCTGCCGGCGGAACTGGCGGCCGTCGTCGACGGTCTCGGCCGCAAGTGAGGCATGGTCAGGGCGCGTCGTATCCGACGCCGCGCAATGCGTTCGCGAGCCAGATGAGGGGCAGCCCCACGATCGCCGTGGGATCTTCGCAGTCGATGCGCTCGAACAGCACGATGCCGAGGGCTTCCGACTTGAATCCACCCGCGCAGTCGAACGGCTGTTCGCGCTGGATGTAGCGGTCGATCTCGACGTCGGTGAGTGGCCGGAATTTCACCGCGGTCGTGTCGACGTGCGACATCTTCACGCCGGTTTCTATGCAGCGGAGTGTGCAGGCCGTGTAGAACTCCGCGGTCGACCCGGACAGCAGTTTGAGCTGTTCGCGACAGTTCGCGGCGTTGCCGGGCTTGTGGAGGATGGTGGTGCTGGCCGCCGGCACCTGGTCGCCGCCGATGACCACGGCGTGCGGATGCTGCCGCGCGACCGCCTCGGCCTTGGCCACGGCGAGCCGGAACGCGCGGCCGCGCGGCGTTTCACCGGGGACTTCCACCTCATCGACCTGCGGATTGCTGGCGGTGAAGGGGATTCCTAAGCGCTCGAGCAGCGCCGCGCGGTAGCGCGACGTCGAGGCGAGAATCAGCGGCCGCGGGGCGGCATCGGGCAGGGCGGACATTGGGGAATCAGTCCCTTAAAAACAATGGCTTAGAGTTTATTTTGTTTTGACTTGGGGGGAAGCCGCACCTATCATACGCGCCCCATGTCACTGGGCTGGTCTCGACGCGCTCCCGTGGACACCCTGGTGGGCACCGACACGGTGATCGATTTCTCGATCCCGCTCGCCGAGTTGCCCCGGGTGTCGCATGAGCTGACGACGAGCGACGGAGAAGCGAATGGACGCGTCCGCTTCTCGCGCCAGCTGGGGCACGCGGTCGCGGATCTCGAGGTGAAGGCCGGGCCCGCGGTAGTTTGTCAGCGCTGCATGCAGCCGATGCGCTGGCCGGTCGACGTGAACTCCCGCATCGCGCTGGTCGTCGACTACGAAGCGGCGGACCGGGTGCCGGAAGGATTCGATGTGTATCTCGTCGAGGCGGACAGCGTGAGCGTCCGGGAGCTCGTTGACGAGGAGGTCATGCTCGCGCTGCCGAACGTGCCGCGACATGCAGAAGGAAGCGAGTGCGCGGGCCGCGAATTGAAGCTGCCCGGGCAGGAAGCGGAGGCGCCCGACGAGGCCGCCGACGCCCAGGTTCAGAAACCGTTTGCACAGTTGGGCGAACTGTTGAAACGAAAGTAGATCGCCCCGCTGAGTCGTATAAGAGGATTGGTTCCATGCCTGTTCAGAAGAGTCGTAAAACGCCGTCTAAGCGCGGCATGCATCGTTCACACGACGCCCTGTCGACGCCCGCGCTGTCGGTCGATCCGCAGTCCGGCGAGACCCACCTGCGTCATCGCATCACTCCGGACGGCTTCTACCGCGGAAAGCGCGTCATCGAAAAGCCGGCCGAAGTCGAGACCGAAGAATAAGTCGCCGCCGTAGCCGCGTCCCGCATGCGGTCGGTCGCAGTCGATGTGATGAGTGGCGACGCGGGCGCGCCGGAGAACATTCCGGGCGCGCTGCGCGCACTCGCCGCCGACCCCGCCCTCGAGCTCATCCTCGTGGGCAAACCCGAGATCATCGAGCCCGCGCTCGCCGGCGCTGATGCCGGTGTACGCGCGCGCGCGTCCATCCATCCGGCAGCGAGCGTGGTCGGAATGTCCGACCATCCGCGCGACGCCATCCGGCGCCGCAAGGACTCGTCGATGCGGCTCGCGATCGACCTCGTGAAGGAAGGCCGGGCGGAGGCGATGATCAGCGCCGGCAACACCGGCGCACTCACGGCGATGGCGCACTTCGTCCTGAAGACCGTCGGCCCCGTGGAACGCGCGCCGATCATGTCGTCGGTGCCCGCGCGCAATGGCGGCCACACGCACATCCTCGATCTCGGCGCGAACTCGAAGGCCTCCGCGCTGCAGCTCGCGCAGTTCGCGACGATGGGATCGATCGTCGCGCGCGACGTGTTCGGCATCTCGCGGCCGCGCATCGGCCTGCTCAACATCGGCGAGGAAGAATCGAAGGGCCACGAACTCGTGCAGGAAGCGCATGAGCTGATTCGCGCGCTCGACATCAACTACCTGGGTTTCGTGGAAGGCCATGACATCTTCGACGAGAAGGTCGACGTCGTGGTCACCGACGGATTCACGGGCAACGTCGCGTTGAAGACGATGGAGGGGCTGGCGAAGCTCATCGTCGAGAAGATCCGCGAGGAATTCAGCCGCGACGCCTTGAGCAAGTTCTCCGGGTTGCTAGCGCGGCCGGTCCTGCGGCGCGTCGGCGCCGGGCTCGATCCGCGCCGTTACAACGGCGCGTGCATGGTGGGACTGACCGGAGTCGTGGTAAAAAGCCACGGCAGCGCGGACCGCGTCGCATTCGCCCAGGCCATCGCAACGGCCGCCACCGCGATGCGCCGGGGACTCCCCGCCGCCATTGCGAAGGCGTTGTCGTAAGGGAACGGGGGTCAGGCTCAACATGTACTCGCGCATCGCCGGCACGGGCTCCTACCTGCCGGAGAAGATCGTCACGAACTTCGACCTCGAGAAGAGAATGGATACCACCGACGAGTGGATCCGCACGCGTACGGGCATCGAACGCCGGCACATCGCGGCCGAAGGACAAACAACCGTCGACCTCGCCGAGGCGGCCGCGCGTCGCGCCATCGAGGCGGCGGGCGTCACGCCGGCCGAGGTCGACTTCATCGTGTTCGGCACCACCACGCCGGATCTCGTCTTCCCCAACTGCGGCACGCTGCTGCAGGCGCGGCTCGGGGCGCGCGGCTGCCCCGCGTTCTCGGTCGAGACCGCGTGCAGCGGCTTCATCTACGCGCTGTCGATCGCCGACAAATTCGTGAAATCGGGCGAGGCGAAGTGCGCGCTCGTCGTGGGCGCCGAGACGCTCTCGCGCATCACGAACTGGAAAGATCGCAACACCGCGGTGCTCTTCGGCGACGGCGCCGGTGCCGTGATCCTCAAGCCCTCCGCCGAGCCCGGCCTGATGAGCACGCACCTGCACTCGGACGGCGCGTACAAGGACCTGCTGTATGTCGACAGCGGGGTGTCGAAGGGCTTCAAGGTGGACGCTGCCACCGGCAAGGTCGACGTCGGCATCAAGATGGCCGGCAGCGAAGTATTCAAAGTGGCGGTGACCAAGCTCGGATCCGCCGTCGACGAGGCGCTCGCCGCGAATGGCCTCGAACGCTCGGCGGTCAACTGGCTCGTGCCGCACCAGGCGAACATCCGCATCATCGGCGCGATGGCGAAACGCCTCGAGCTGCCGATGGAGCGAGTCATCGTCACCGTGCAGGACCACGGCAACACGTCGACGGCGTCCGTGCCACTGGCGCTGGACGTCGGTGTACGCGACGGCCGCGTGAAGCGCGGTGATTTGTTGCTGCTGGAAGCATTCGGCGGCGGCTTCACCTGGGGCTCGGCGCTCGTCAGGTTCTAGCCGAGGGGGAGAAAAGGGGTCAAGAAAAGGGGTCAGATCTATTTTCGCGGGACGCGAAAATAGATCTGACCCCTTTTCCCTCCGCCCCCTTTTCTCACCGGGTCCCGATTTTCTTCATCTCCCTTTCGAGGTCGTCGAGCAGGGACGCCACGTCGTGCCTGCCCGTTTCCTCGACCAGGATCGCGCCGTCTTCGTCGGTGTCGATCTTCGTGATGCCCGGGTTCGCCTTCTCGAGTTCTTCGAGCAGGTTCTGCGTCTTCTGATGCTCCTGGAGCAGCCGGCGGCTCTGCGCCACGAGCTGCTTGTGCTGCAGCCCCTGCAGGATCGTCATCTGCAGTTCCTTGGGGTGGCAGGGCTTGAGAAGGAAGCGGTAGACCTCGCCTTCGTTGATGGCACGCACGGCGGCCTCCAGATCCGCCTGGCCCGACAGGATCATGCGGATCGTGTTGGGCCAATTCTTGCGCACCTCCGCGAGGAACTGGCTGCCGGTCATCCCGGGCATCCGTTCGTCAGAGACGACGACGTCGACGTCGTTGCCCGCGAGGATCATGAGACCCTTCTGCGCCGAGTCGGCGGTGAAGATCTCGAATTGCGATCTATCGAGGCTGCGTACCAGGGCCGAGGTGAGATTCGGCTCGTCATCGACCAGTAGTAGTTTGCTCTTGGCCATAAAGTTTTCCTTCAGTCCCGTTCGTCGTCGACGAAGATGAGATGAGTCGCATTCACGCGGCGGCACCTGCCTCGGCGTCCGCCTCCGGCTTCGAGCCGCCCACGGGCAGGCGGATGGTGAACGTCGTGCCCTTGCCGGGCGTGCTCGATACCTTGATCGTGCCGCCATGCTTGTCGACGATGACATTGTGGGCGATGGCCAGGCCCTGGCCCGTGCCCTTGCCCACTTCCTTCGTCGTGAAGAAGGGCTCGAAAATGCGCTGCTGGACGTGCGCGGGCATGCCCGCGCCGGTGTCGGCGATCTCGACGATCACCCAATCGCCCTCCGGCCGCGTCTTCACACGGATCTTGCCCTTGCCCTTGCCGCCGTCACCAACGACGTCGGTGATCGCGTGCGCGGCGTTCACGACCATGTTGAGTACGACCTGGTTGAACTCGGCGGGTGAGCAGTGGACGGGCGGGAGGCCCGAGTCGAGATCCATCTCGAGCTCCGCGACATATTTCCACTCGTTGCTCGCGACCGTGATCGTGCTCTGGATCGCGCGGTTCAGGTCCGTCGCGGTCTTCTCGCGTGCCGGGTGCGAGAACTCCTTCATCGCGCGCACGATCTTCGCCACGCGGTCCACGCCCTCGAGCGACTGGTTGAGCGCGCGCGGAATTTCCTCCTTGAGATAGTCGAAGTCCGTGGCGGCGAGCGCCTCGCTCACCGGTCCGCCGCCGGCCTCGACGAGATTCGCGAGCAGGCCATCGAGCTCGTCGAAAGACTCCTTGAGGAAGCGCAAGTTGTCGCCGACGTACTGCGTCGGCGTATTGATCTCGTGCGCGATGCCCGCGGCGAGCTGGCCGATGGCTTCGAGCTTCTGCGCCTGGCGCAGGTTGTCCTCGAGCCGGTCGCGTTCCTCGAGCGTCTTCTTGAGCATCGAGATGTCGGTGATGCAACCCTCGAATCCCGCGAACATCTGCTTGCTGTCGTACAGCGGCGCGGTGTTGATGAGCACGTGGAGCCGATTGCCGGTGCAGTCCTGGACCTCGGTCTCCCAGCCCTCCACCATGCGCTGGCGCGCCATGAGGTCGAGAAAGTGCGCGCGCTTGCCCGGTCCGAACAGCAGGTTGAGGAAATTGACTTTCTCGATGTCGAGCCCGTCGGCGCCGAGCAGCTTCACGCACGCGGCATTGGCCGTCATCAGGATGCCCTCGCGGTTCGCGGTGAACAGCGCCACGGGCACGTTGTTGAAGAGATCCTGGTAGCGGCGTGTCGCGCGCACGAGGTCGCGGTGGAACGTGTTGCGCTCCACGGAGTAGGAGACGACGCGCGACAGCATCGCGGCGTTCACGCGGCGCTTCTCGAGATAGTCCTGTGCGCCTTCGCGCACCGCGACGAGACCCTGCTTGTAGTCGTCGGAGCCCGTGAGCACGATGATCGGGGTGAGATCGGCCACGGAGCGCAGCGCGCGCAACGCCTGCAGGCCCTCCGCATCCGGCAGCCCGAGGTCGAGCAGCACGAGGTCATATTCGGTCTTCTGCAACCGGTCGGCGGCATCGGCCGCGGTCTGCACCCAGTCGCTCGCGACGTTGATGAGGGCGGCGTCCTTGAGGTGGCGCTCGACGACTTTCGCGTCGGATGGGTTGTCCTCGACCAACAACAGCCGGATGGTCTTGATATCGAGTTCGTCGGTGCTCATCGGAATCCCGGCTCGTGTGGGGCGGAAGTTGCTGGCGACAGGCGTTCCGGCGCAGCGCCACTCGCCCCGATATCGGCGTCACGGGCCGAATCCTTAAGAAGATGCGGACATTTGCCGCCGCCAATGAACCCCATCACAGAACCCGTTTCGGACCCGCGCCACGGGGCCGTCACGGCGCGGCTTTTTTGCGCGCCGGGCATCGAGAATCGGCGCGGGCGGCCGATTCCCTGACTGGCCGACATGACCAACCTCGTCGACAAGATTCTGGATGCCGGGGCCGCGGAAGCGGGCGGCGGCATGCTGTTCGCGCGCAGCCCGGTGGCCACGCTCGTGTTCGCGCCCGATGGCGCCGTGGTGCTCGCGAATGCCGCGGCACACCGCCTGCTGCGCTGCGCGCCGGGCCGGCTCCCGGGCCAGTCCGCCGCGATGTTTTTCCCCGAGCTGTGGCGCGGCACCGAGCGCGTCTCCATCGAGGTGGATGACGATGAGGATCCGCCGCGTCGCGTCGTCGCGCACTGTCAGGATGGCGCGACGTTCCCCGCCCGGTTGCGGCTGCAGCAGCTCGACACCGATTCCGGACTGCGCTTCCTGACGACCCTCGAGGACCTGACCGACTTCGAGGTCGCGCTCGCGGATCGCGCCGCCGAGGTCGTCGCCGCGAACAGGGAATTCGAGAACTTCATCGACGTGGCGGCGCACGATCTGCGTGCGCCGCTGCGCATCCTCACCGACTTCACCACCGCGCTCGACGAGGATTACGGCCAGAGGCTCGACGACGATGGGCGCGGTCTCCTCGAGGAGATCCTGACGTCCGGCCAGCGCATGGAAGGCATCATCGACGGACTGCTCGCGCTCGCGCGATCGGCTCGCTGCGAGATGGCCTGCGAGAGCCTCGACTTCACGACCCTGGTCGAGCTCGTGTACTACGAGTTGCGGCATGGCGACCCGGCGCGCCGCGTCGAATGCGTCGTCGACCCGGAGATCACGGCGTGGGGCGACGTCCGCATGATGATGACCGTGTTGCGCAATCTCATCGGCAATGCGTGGAAGTTCACCGGACGCTCGTCGGCCGCCAGCATCCGCTTCCACGCCACGCAGCGCGGTGGCCGCACCTGGTATTGCGTGACGGACGACGGCGCGGGCTTCGACATGGCGCATGCCGGCCGGCTCTTCAAGCCGTTCACGCGGCTGCATCGGCAGGACGAGTTCGCGGGACACGGCCTCGGGCTCGCGACCGTGCACCGTATCGTCAAACGCCACGGCGGCGAGATCGAGGTCGAATCGGCGCCTGGGCGCGGCACGACCCTGCGGTTCACGCTGGCTCCCCGGCCGGAGTGAAGGACCGTCGCTGCACCGTGCGCGTGCAAGGGCACGCGAAATTCGATTTGCTAGACATAGCGCACATTCGGGCCGCGAAATCGTGGTGGCGCTCGCAAAGTCCGCGGACTTGCCATTTGCCAGAATGCGCCGCATGAGAGCCAAAAACCTTGCCAGAAGCCTCAAGACACTGGCGCTGCTCGGGGCGTGCGCGCCGCTCGCGTACGGCCAGTCGGCGGGCACACAGACGGCGCCCTATCTCGTCGACGCCAGCCAGATCTCGAGCGGCAACACTGCGTGGATGATGACCGCCACGGCGTTCGTCCTGTTGATGACGTTGCCCGGTCTCGCGTTGTTCTACGGCGGCATGGTGCGCAAGAAGAACCTGCTGTCGACGATGGCGCAGAGTTTCGCGATCGCCTGTCTCGTGACGGTGTTGTGGGTCGTCGTCGGTTACAGCCTCGCGTTCACCGAGGACTCGCCGTGGCTCGGCGGCCTGTCGCGTTTCGCGCTGGACGGCATGTTCTACGCGAACAACGGACAGATTTCCGTCTCGCACCTGGCGCCATCCATCCCCGAATCCGTCTACATGATGTTCCAGCTCATGTTCGCGATCATCACGCCGGCGCTCATCACCGGCGCGTTCGCGGAGCGCATCAAATTCTCGTCGATGCTGTTGTTCATGACGTTGTGGACGCTGGCCGTCTATGTGCCGATGGCGCACTGGGTGTGGTCACCCGACGGCTGGCTCGCGTCGCTCGGCGTCCTCGACTTCGCGGGTGGCACGGTCGTTCACATCAACGCCGGCGTCACGGGCCTCGCCTGCGTGATCATGCTCGGCGAACGCAAGGGATACGGCACGGAACCCATCTTCCCGCACAACCTGGCGCTCACGATCACCGGCGCCGCGCTGCTGTGGGTGGGCTGGTTCGGGTTCAACGCGGGCTCCGCGCTCGCCGCGGATGGCCGCGCGGGTCTCGCCTTCGCGAACACGCATTGTGCCGCGGCGACCGCGGCGCTCACCTGGATGGCGATCGAGTGGGCCGCGCGCGGCAAGGTCAGCGTGCTCGGCATCGCCTCGGGCGCGGTGGCGGGTCTCGTCGCCGTCACGCCGGCCGCGGGATTCGTGGGCATCGGCGCCGCGCTCGTCATCGGTGTCGCCGCGAGCCTCGCGTGCTTCGGTGCAGTCGTCGGTCTCAAGGCCTGGCTGGGCTACGACGATTCGCTCGATGCGTTCGGCATTCACGCGGTCGGCGGCATCGTGGGCTCGCTGCTCACCGGCGTGTTCGCGACCGTGACGATCGGTGGCGTCGAGGGCAGCATCACTGCGCAGCTCATCGGCATCGGCGCCTGCGCCGCCTACTCGCTGGTCGTGAGCCTCATCCTGCTGATGCTGATCTCCGTGACGTTCGGCTTGCGCGTGAGCGAGGAAGCCGAGGCGGCCGGTCTCGACGTGAGCACGCACGGCGAGAGCGTCGAGTAGCACGCCGAGCCTCGCATGAGCCTGACCAGCACCGGAGATCGCCTGCGTCGCGCCACCCAGTTGTGGCACGCGCTGTTGGCGGGCAGCGGGCAGCGATTCGATCTCGCGGCATTCCTCAAGGATCCCGTCGTCGAGAAGCAGGTGCTCGAAGGCGCGCTCGCGAGCGGCGACCCGAAAGTCGTGACCCTGGCCCAGGACTGGATGCGCGACACCGGGCAGGCCGTGCCCCGGGTCGTGGCCTCGCGCGTGATGGCGCCGGCGGCGCCGCCGGCCGCCGCCACGGAGGCGCCCAAGAAATCGCGCTATCTCAAGGGCGTCCGCTGAGCCTCGGCGCGGGGCGCGCGAATCCGGAGATGCAAAAAAAACGCCGCGCAGAGCGCGGCGTTCTTCTTGGAGTCAGGACTCTTGCGAGTCCGATACCCTTACTTCGAGATCGAGCGACGGAACATCCGGTCGATCTTCTCGTTGGTCGCATCGCAGCAGGACTGCGACGCCTGGGCGGCGGCGAGAGCCTGGTTGGCGGCGCTCTGCGCACCCGACGCGGTGGACGAAGCCGACTGCGCAGCGGCATTCGCGGCGTCAGCGGAGCTCTTGGCAGCGGCGAGATCGGCCTGCAGACGGCTGACCTGCTGCTTGAGATTGTCGACGTCGGCTTGCAGAGGCTTCAAGTCCTGGCAGCCGGCCAACACGGTGAACGCTGCAACGGCAGCAACCTTGATTAGCGCACTCTTCATAACGATCAATCCCCTTATTGGTGGTTGAGCAAACCGACTTCGCGCGAGTGAGGCCGGAAGTCTATTAGGCGGGCGCAACTGCAACAAATTCGCGTGTTGTTTGCAACTGAAATTTCATCTTTGTCGGCCTGTGGCGACATTTGGCCAGACCATCCTAATAGGTCAGCTAACACAAATTTTCCGAAAGTTTGTCGCGTGCGATTCCGACGATCGGCGCGCGAAATCGAGCGCCGCGTCGTGGCGCGGCACTCGGGGGATTCAGCCGCCGCGATGTGCGCAGGAACCTCACGAATACAGGGCTTTGAGCGGTGCTCGATGATCGCCACCGCCTAACATCGTCGCGTTGTTCATGATCGATCGAGTGCGCTCGTGGCGTTCGAGAATCCTCGCTTATTAGACCCGTTTTCTCCTCGAGATCGATCGTGCGCGATGCGCGAGGTGAGCGAGAAACGTCGCCACGTACGATTCCGCCGTCGCTAAGAGGCGGTCGATTGCACTCTGCTTTCACTGACGCCCGACGCCACCGCCCGACGAGTTGTAGGAGTAAAGCCGACAGGGGATCGAGGCGCCCGTGAGCCCCGGGAGATCGAGGCCGCTACGCCTTCCGGGTATCGCTCTCGTTGATTCCGACAGGTGACCGAGTCCTGTCGAAGGCGCGTTCACTCCGGTCGATTTCGGGCAAGCGGGCGCCGGGCTTGACCTGGATAAATCCACAGTGTACAAATCCCCAGCCCTGATTCTTCTTTAAAGGAATCCGCCATGTCCGATCTCACCCCGCGCCAGACCGAAATCCTGCGCCTCATCCAGCGCACCAGCGCCGAAACCGGCATGCCGCCCACGCGGGCGGAAATCGCCAATGAGCTCGGCTTCAAATCCCCCAATGCCGCGGAAGAACATCTGCGCGCGCTCGCGCGCAAGGGTGTCATCTCGCTGATCCCCGGCGCGTCGCGCGGCATCAAGCTCATGGACACCATGCGCGAGCAGCTTGGGCTTCCCCTCATCGGCCGCGTCGCCGCGGGTCGTCCCATCCTCGCCGAAGAAAACATCGAGTCCCGGCTCGACATCGATCCCGGCATCTTCCAGCCCAAGCCGCATTACCTGCTCAAGGTCGTCGGCATGTCGATGAAGGATGCCGGCATCCTCGATGGCGATCTCGTGGCCGTGCACCGCACGCCCGAAGTGCGCAATCG
This sequence comes from uncultured Pseudomonadota bacterium, assembly GCA_902826225.1. Classification (GTDB taxonomy): domain Bacteria; phylum Pseudomonadota; class Gammaproteobacteria; order Steroidobacterales; family Steroidobacteraceae; genus CADEED01. Next base: position 12,890 of record CADEED010000089.1, read on the forward strand.
CCAGATCATCGTCGCGCGCCTCGAAAACGAAGTCACCGTGAAGCGCTACAAGCAGGAAGGCCCGGTCGTGTGGCTCATGCCCGAGAACGCGGACTTCGAGCCCATCAAGGTCAACGTCCGCGAAGACCCGCTCATCATCGAAGGCGTGGTCGTGGGCGTGCTGCGAAGAGGCCGCGCTCTCTCCTGAAATCAACGTACGCCGTCCCGAAGGGACGGTGTTTTCCGTCGTGGGGCGTGAGCCCCTGGGAATACTTCTATGTTGTTAGGTCTGCGCACGGCCATTTACCGTACTCCGGATCTGGCCCAGGGCAAGCTTTGGTACACGAAAGTGCTGGGCTTCGGGCCGTACTTCGATCAGCCCTTCTACGTGGGCTTCGACGTCGGCGGCTACGAGCTCGGGCTCCTGCCGGACGCCACGAAGTCGACGGTGGGCGTGTACTGGGGCGTCAAGGACGCGAACGCCGCCTATGCGCGCCTGCTCGAGCTCGGCGCCGAGCCGCGCACCGAAGTGCAGGATGTCGGTGACGGTATCCGCGCGGGCGACGTGCTCGACCCCTTCGGCAACGTGTTCGGCGTCATCGAAAATCCGCATTTCAAGCTACCGGGTTGATGGAATGAAAACAGCCACCGGCAGTTTCGAGGTCACGCTGCAGCCCTTGTCCAACGCGGATGCGTCCGGCCATCCCTTGCTGGGCCGCATGCTGCTCACGAAAACCTTCAGCGGCGATCTCTCGGGCGATGCGCGCGGCCAGATGCTTTCGGCGGGCACCCAGACGCGCGGCTCCGCGTGCTACGTCGCCATCGATCACGTCACGGGCACGCTCGAGGGGCGCAAGGGCAGTTTCATGCTCCAGCACTGCGGCACCATGAATCGCGGCGAGCCGGCGTTATCCATCCACGTCGTCCCGGATTCCGGCACGGAGGAGCTCGCCGGCCTCAGCGGTACGTTGCGCATCCACATCGTGGAAGGAAAACACTTCTACGAATTCGACTATCGACTGCCCTGATGGCGGAGGCGCGTCGATGTCGGGAACCTCTCAACAACTATCCGAGTTGCTCGCTCACCCGTCGGTGTGGCGCGGGCGCAGCCGCGCCGCGATGGAGACCCTGCCCACGGGTTTTGCCGCGCTCGATGCCGGGCTGCCCGGCGGCGGCTGGCCGCGTCACGGCCTCGTAGAAATCCTCACGCCGGGCCCGGGCGTGGGCGAGCTCTATCTACTCCTCCCCGCCCTGGCCGCGCTGTCGCGTGCGCAGCCGGCGCGCTGGTGCACCTGGGTGTCGCCGCCGCACGAGCCGTTCGCGCCGGCGCTCGCGGCGCATGGCGTGGTGGCGGACCGCATGCTCGTCGTGCGCACGCATCTGCCGCTCTGGGCGCAGGAGCAGGCGCTGAAGTCCGGCGCCTGCGCGGCGGCGCTCGTCTGGCTGACGCGCGCGAGCCCGAAAGCCATCCGCCGCCTGCAGCTCGCGGCGGAGCAGGGCCGCGCGCTCGGCGTGCTGTATCGCAGCCAGCGTCACGCGGATGAGGCGTCGCCCGCGATGCTGCGTGTGCTGCTCGAGCCGAACACGTCGCCCGGCAAGTGCGGTGCGCGCGTGCGACTCATCAAGAGCCGCGGCGGCAGCCGTGAGCCCATCGATCTCGAGTGGTCCGCCGCGGCGGCGTGAGTAGCGCCGATGCATCCGCGCGCCTATCGACTCAAGTTTCCGGAACCGAGGGAGGGGGCGCCACCATCCGTATTACGGGTGCGGCCGGCGGCGCCCCCGCCCACGGGGCCGGGTCCCGGAGACCAGGCGGCACTCGCGTTCGAGTCGCGCGAGCTGTGGGTCGCGGCGTACGTGCCGGATCTCGCGCTGTGCGCATTGCACTCGTCCACGCGCACCGCGCCGCTCGTCGTGGTCGATCCGGAGGATCACAACCAACGCATCCTCGTGGCCGATGCGCGGGCGCTCGAGGCAGGGGTGCGTGCCGGCATGACGCTCGGCGCGGCGCTCGCCGTGGCGCCGGGCATCGAGCCCGCGGCGCGCGATGTGGCGCGCGAACTCGCGCTGATGCAACAGCTCGCGGCCGTCGCCGCCGAATTCACGCCCAGCGTGTCCATCGAACCGCCCGACGGGTTGCTGGTCGAGATCAAGCCCAGCCTCGCGTTGTTCGGCGGTCTGCGCGAGTTGTGCCGCCGGTTGCGCGCGGCCGCCCACGCGGCGCCCGTGCTCGCGCGCTGCGGGCTCGTACCGCATTTCACTCTGGCGCCCACGGCGCTGTCCGCGCTGGTCGCCGCGCGCGCCGGCGCGCGCTGTTTCATCACCGATCCGAATGTCCTGCCCGCGCGGCTCAAGCCGTTGCCGCTGCGCGCGTTGCGCTGGCCCGAGGAAGAAAACCGGCGCCTCGAAGCGATGGGCGTGCGCACGCTGGGCGAGGTGCTGCGCCTGCCGCGCGCAGGCTTCGCGCAGCGATTCGGCAAGACGGCGTTGAGCGATCTCGACCGCCTGCTCGGGCGGCGTGCCGATCCGCGCGGCCGTCTCGCACGCCGCGAACGCTACATCGGCCGGCTCGATCTCGATCATGAAGTGGAGGAGCACGAACGCATCCTGCAAGCGCTCGACCCGCTGCTCGCGGAACTCGAGCAGTTCCTGCGCGTTCGCCAGCGCGGCATCACCGCGCTGCAATGCCGCTTCCACCACTACCGCGCCGCGCCCACGTCGTGCGTGCTGCAGCTCGCCGCGCCCGAGGCGGACGCCGCGCGCCTGCGCTCGCTGCTGCGCGAGCGGCTCGCCACGCTCGCGTTGCCCGAGCCCGTGCGCCGCTGCGAGTTGCGCAGTGGCGCGCTGACCTCGCGCGAGTGCGTGAGCCGCGCGCTGTGGTCGCCCGGCGAGCGCGGATTCGCGAGCACGGGTGAGATGCCGGCGCTGGTCGAACACCTGCGGGCGAGGCTCGGCGCGCGTGCGGTGTACGGCGTCGAGTCCGTCGCTGCGCACCGGCCCGAGCACGCCTGGCGCGTGGCCGAACCCGTGATGGCTGCGACCGTGCCCGATGCTCCGGGCGCGAAACGCGTGCATCGCCCCATTTGGCTGCTGCGCGATCCCGAAGAGCTCGCGCTGCGCCAGGGCCGCCCGTGGCTCCGCGGCGCACTCGTCCTGCTCGCTGGCCCCGAGCGCATCGAAAGCGGCTGGTGGGACGGCGGCGACGTCGAGCGCGACTACTACGTCGCCGCCGACCCACACGGCGCACGCCTCTGGATCTACCACGACCGCACCGGACCGCGGCGGTGGTTCCTCCACGGAATCTTCGGGTAATGCGCGCCTCCCGATTTCCGGGTTCATGGCGGACAGGGTGGCGAAAACGTTGACCACGAACAGCCTCGCTCTGAATGGTTTTTCAGCCCGAATGGAGATCGGTGAGGAGAGAGCGGCCGCGTGCCGCCGCATTGCATCGATGATTGCCGTTTCTGCAGATGTGCAGGCACGCAGCGAACGACGAACGAACGCCATTTCTTCTCTGAAGCGCGATCTCCTGAGGGCTGAAAAACCATTCAGAGCGAGGCTGTTCGTGCCTGACCACCTCATGACCCTGTCCGCCATGAACCAGGAAATCAGCATGCCCGCATTACCTGACTACGCGGAGCTGCACTGTCTCAGCAACTTCTCGTTCCTGCGCGGCGCTTCGCATGCGGAGGAACTCATCGTGCAGGCGAAGGAGCTCGGATACACCGCGCTTGCCGTCACCGATGAATGCTCGCTCGCGGGCGTGGTGCGGGCTCATTCCGCGATCAAGAAGATTGGCGGCGGCATCAAACTGCTCATCGGTACCGAGATCACTCTCGACTGCGGCTTGCGCTTCTTGCTCATCGCGCGCAATCGCGCGGGCTACGGCCGACTGTCGCGGCTCATCACGCGCGGGCGGCGCCGGGCGGAGAAGGGGAGCTATTCGCTGGCGCGCGCCGACGTCGAGGAATTCGTGGGCGCCGGCGCGACGCCGCGCGAAAGCGAGGATGTCGCCGCCGGCACGCTCGCGCTGTGGTT
>CADEED010000090.1 GCA_902826225.1 uncultured Pseudomonadota bacterium
CGATGATACCGGCGCCGGCGCCTGCGAGATAATACTGGCCTCTTCCGCCAGGGTCCTGGAGCCGGCTCCATGAGTTCAGACACGAGCACGATAGCTAGCCCGCAGGTTTTCTCGATCAGCGACGCGACGCCGGCGGACGCCGTGCTGCTCTGCGAGCTGGCCGCGCGCACGTTCCGCGAGTCGTTCGCGCAGGACAATTCGCCCGAGGACATGCGACAGCACCTCGAATCGTCGTTCAGCTCGCAGCGGCAGCTCGAAGAGATCGGCGATCCGCAGATCGACACGTTGCTGCTGCGCGAGGCCGGGGGAACGGCCATCGCGTTCGCCCAGGTCCGCGCGGGCAAGGTGTCCGACGGCGTGCCGGCCACGGGCAGCATCGAGTTGTGGCGCTTCTACGTGGATCGTCACTGGCACGGACGCGGCATCGCCCACGACCTCATGAACGCGGTGAAGGCGCGCGCACGGCGGCGCGGCGCTACCAGCCTGTGGCTCGGGGTCTGGCAGCGCAACGCGCGCGCGCACGCGTTCTACGCCAAGCACGGTTTTCGCAAGGTCGGACAGCAGGTGTTCGTCGTCGGTTCGGATCCGCAGACCGACGATGTGATGTTGTGCCAGCTCGGATGAACATCCGCATCGAGCACGTCGGCCTCTGGGTGCGCGACCTCGAGGGCGTCGCGCGGTTCTATGCGCGGCATTTCGGCGCGCGGGTCGGAGAGCCCTACGAGAACACGAAGAAAGGGTTTCGCTCGCGATTCCTCACGTTCGACTCCGGCGCGCGGCTCGAGGTCATGACGCGCACGGACGTCACCGAGCGCTTTGGCGCCGAGCAGCTCGGCCTCGCGCACGTCGCCATTTCGGTCGGCGATGAAGCCGCCGTCGATGCTTGCGCCGCGCGATTCCGGGAACAGGGCGTCGCAATCGCCGACGGGCCTCGCCGCACCGGCGATGGCTACTACGAGTGCGTCGTCCTCGATCCCGAAGGCAATCGCGTCGAACTCATGGCGTCATGATTCGTCGCATCGGCGAATTCACGCCTCGTCGATGACGCGACGGTCCTTGAACATGCAACGGTCCATGACCGTGAACACGCCCGCCGCGCGCGCCCGTTGCGCGGCGGCCTCGTCGATGACGCCTTCCTGCAGCCACAGCGCCGGTACCTTCAGGCGCAGCACCTCGTCGACGATGCCCGGCACGGCATCCGGCTTGCGGAACACGTCGACGACGTCGACCGGGCCCGCCCCCTGGATCGCGGACTCGAGGTCCGGGTAGGCCTTCTCACCGAGGATCACGCCTGCCTTCGGGTTCACCGGCACGATCGTGTAGCCGAACTTCTGCAACTCTTCCGCGACATGGTAACTCGGCTTACCCGGCGTCTCGGACAGGCCCAGGATCGCGATCCTGCGGGCGCGTCGCAGAAACGACGCGATTTCCGCTTTCGTGGGGTTTTCGAGCATAGATAGGCCTCGTGTTGTGCTAGCGTCCCGGCGGATCAACCTGGGAGGGTGACGATGAAAGTGAACAATAGTACGTCGGCATGGATCGCGGTGGGGCTCACGTTCGCGCTCGGGGCCGCGCCACTCAGGGCGCAGGAACCCGAACCCGCGCCGCCCGCCACCGCGGCGCCCGCAGCGCCGGCGCTCGAGTACCAGACGGGCGACATCACGCTGCCTAACAAGGTTGCGTCACTGCACCTCGGCGGCAACTACCGCTACCTGAGCCCGGGCGAGACCGAAAAGCTGCTCGTCGCGTGGGGTAATCCCGATGGCAGCGGAACGCAGGGCGCCATCGTGCCGGGCGAGGTCGATCCGTTCGGCGACGACGGCTGGGCGGTCATCCTCACCTATTCGGACGAAGGGCACATCGACGACAGCGACGCGCAGGAAATCGACTACGACGACATGTTGAAGGACATGAAGAAGTCGGAGGTCGACGAGAACGCGGCACGCAAGGACGCGGGCTACGAGGCCGTGCACACGGTGGGCTGGGCGGAGAAGCCGCGCTACGACGCGTCCACCAAGAAACTCTACTGGGCGAAGGAGCTCGACTTCGAAGGCAGCCAGGAGCACACGCTGAACTACGACGTGCGCGTGCTCGGCCGCGAAGGCGTGCTGTCGATGAACGCCGTCGGTTCTATGAGCCAGCTGTCGCAGATCCGCGGCGACATGCAGCCGCTCCTGCAGGTGGCCGAATTCAACGAGGGCCATCGCTACGCCGACTTCAACCCGAAGACGGACCGGCTCGCGGAGTACGGACTCGGCGCCCTCGTCGCCGGCACGGTCGCGACGAAGCTCGGATTGTTCGCGAAGCTCGGCGCGCTGTTCCTGGCGTTCAAGAAGTTCATCATCATCGGCGTCGTCGCCGTCGGCGGAATCATCGCGCGCCTGTTCGGAAAGAAAAAGGAAACCGCCTGATCGCATCCGCGCCCCTGGAGTTCACGGTCCAGATCTCGCCCGCCGGCCGCACGCTCCGGGTGGCGGCGGGCGAGAGCATCCTGAGCGCGGCGTTGGCCGCTGGCGTCGCGCTTCCTTACAGCTGCCGGGCCGGACGTTGCGCGACCTGCAAGGCCCGGCTGATCGCGGGGGACATCGAGTACCCCGACGGGCGGCTGCCCCCGGGCATCGTCGCCAGCGAAGCGGCGAAAGGCGAGGTACTGCTGTGCCAGGCCCGCGCGCGCAGCGACCTGCGGATCGAGGCGCGGTCGCCCGGCGGCGCCCGGCAGCCGCCCGTCGCGGTGGAAGCGCAGGGCAGTTCCGCGCTGCCGACCGGCGGCTTCCGCGTGACGCTGCGCAGCGTGGGCGCGGCGCGCGTCTCCGTGCGGCCCGGCCAGTTCATCGACGCCGAGACCGCCGATGGACGCCGCGAGCGCGCGCCTGTCGTGGCGGTCACGCCTGGCTCCATGGATGTCGAGCTGGTGGAGCTCCCGCCGGGCGACGTCGTGAGGGTGGCGGGCCCATACGACTTCCTCCGCTGAACGGACCAGATCAGATCCGGAAACGATCCTTGAGATCGCCGGCCATGCGGCGGCTCACTTCGAGCGCCTCGGGCATTCCGCGCAGATGCACGAAATGCTGTCCGCTCGCGTCGCGCGCGATCCGCTCCAGGAACTTCGTGTTCACGAGCGCATTGCGGTGGATGCGCACGAATGTCGCGGCGAACTCGTCTTCGAGCGTCTTCAGTGAATCCTCGATGAGGTCTTCGCCCTTCACGTGCTTCACGGTCGTGTACTTCTGATCCGCGTAGAAGCAGAGCACGTCGTCGAGGGGTATCAACCTGAGGCCGTCGCGGCCGCGCACGCCGATGTGCGAGCGTTTCGACGATTCGCGCGCGGCGCTCGCCACCTGCTGCAGCTGCGGGCGCGTCAGGCGCCCGGCCTTCGCGAGCGCCGCGACCAGCTTTTCCGTGCGAATCGGCTTCAGCAGATAGGCGACGGCCTGGGACTCGAACGCCTCGAGCGCGTACTCCTCGAAGGCGGTCGTGAAGATCACGGCGGGCGGTTCGGCATGCGTCGCCAGGTGGCGCGCGACCTCGAGGCCGTCGACGCCAGGCATGCGCACGTCGAGCAGCACGACGTCGGGCTGGAGCGAGTCGACGAGCTGCAACGCCTGCTCGCCGTTGCCGGCTTCCCCGGCGACGTCGAAACCCTCCGCCTCCGCGATCATCGAGCGCAGGCGCTCGCGTGCCGGCGGCTCGTCGTCGACGATCAACACGCGCATGTTCATGCGCGCGCCGCTCCCGCCGCCGCGAACGGGAAGCGCAGCGTGACGATGTACTCCTCGTCGAACTTGCCCGCCTTCACCGTCGCGCCATCGCCATACATCAGGTCGAGCCGCTCCTTGATGTTCGCGAGCGCGAGGCGATTCCCTTCGCGAATCGTGAGATTCGAGGCGGGCACAGGGTTGCGAACGATGATGGTGATCATGCCCCTGTTGAACTCACCGGTGACGGTCACCGTGCCGCCATCGGGCCGGGGCTCGATGCCGTGGTAGATGGCATTCTCGAGCAGCGGCTGCAAAGTGAGCCCGGGCACGAGCGCATCGCTCGGCAGCGCGTCCACCTTCCACTCCACGCGCAGGCGATCGCCGAGGCGCAGTTGTTCCATTCGCTGGTAGGTGCGCGCGACGTCGATCTCCTCGGAGAGCGCGATCTCGTTGCGCTTCTCGGAGAGGTTCGCGCGGAAGAGATCGGCAAGGTCTTGAACGGCTTCCTCCGCGCGCGCGGGGTTGCTGCGCGTGAGCGCGGCGATGGTGTTCATGCTGTTGAACAGGAAATGCGGGCGAATGCGCGCCTGCAGCGCATGCACGCGTGCCTTTGCCTGCAACTCCACGTTGTGGCGCCACTCGTGGGTGACGTAGAAATAGCGCAGGGCTATCGCAGCGACGACGAACGTGATCGCGACGTTTCGCGCCAGGAAAGTCCAGTATTCGTCCGGCAGGTTCTCGGCGCCCGGCCAGGCGGGGCCGTAGATGCTGCCGAAGTAGTAGGTGATGGCGGAGACGAATGCGACGAGCGCGACCGCGATGGCCAGCACGAGGAACGAGCCGAATGCGACCGTCTGGCGGTTGAGGAAACGGCGCATGAGGCAGAGGAGCCCGGCGCCGCACAGTGCGATCCACAGCAGGAACATCGACGTGAGCCCCAGGTCGGCCCAGAAGCCGAGCGCCGCGACGTTGCGCGCCAGCGAGAGCACGATCGCGGTGAGTTCGCAGATGAGCACGATGGCGAGCACGGCGCGCCCGCTGCAGAAATCCGGTAGATAGAGCTGCTTCGTCTGCGCATGGGCGCCGGAGCGGGCGTCGTGCGCGGGCGGATTCATGCAGGCTTGTCGGCGGTCCTGAACAGCGCCTGCTTCAGGCGATGAGCGGCGGAGATGTCCTCGTCGCCGAAGCCGAGCGACACGAGCTCGGCATACTCGGCCAGCATCGAATCCACGACGGGAAGCGACACGCCGAAGCGCGCGGCCATGTCGCGACAGATCTGCAGGTCCTTCGCGTGCAGCTTCACGCGGAATCCGGCGGGGTAGCTGCCACGCACCATGTTGGGGGCGCGGTGCACGAAGTACCAGCTGGAGCCGGCGCCCGCGCCGAGCGTCGACACGACGCGCTCGAGCGGCAGCTGGTGCGCTTCCGCGAACGCCATGGCTTCCGCGCACGCCCTGATGATGCCCGCGCACATGATCTGGTTCGTCGCCTTGGTTGCCTGGCCGGCGCCCGACGGTCCGAAGTACTCGACCGTCCTGCCCATTGCCGCGAGGACGGGTCCCGCCTTCGAGAACACCTCGGCGTCGCCGCCCACCATGATCGCGAGCGTGCCTTTCTGAGCGCCTTCGACACCGCCGCTCACGGGCGCGTCCAGGAATCCCACGCCGCGAGGTGCGAGGCTCCGTGCCGCCCAGCGGGCCGTGTCGGCGCTGACCGTGGAGCAGTCGATGACGATCGCGTTGCGGGTGAGGCCCGGTTCGAGGCCTTCGACCACCGCGCGGACATCGGCGTCGGCGGAAACGCAGACGACCACGGCGTCGGTGTGCTCGGCGAGTTCGCGCAGCGTGGCGGGGGCCAGGCAGCCGGTCTCGAGGGCCAGTGCTTCCGCCTTCGACCGGGAGCGATTCCACGCGGCCGCGAGCAATCCCGCCTTGTGGAGGTTTTTCGCCATGGGCATGCCCATGGCGCCGAGACCCGCGAAGCCGACGCGCAACATAGGGGCGGGATTATATTTCCAGGCGCAGGCGCCACAAAGGAAAACCAGCGCAGTCGCAAGCGCTACGAAGGAAAACGCCGCCCGGAGGGCGGCGTCCGTGAGCTGCCTGGCGGAGGGAGCAGTTAGCCCTGCGGGCCGCACACCGTGTCGACGGCGCGCTTGGCATCGACGCGCGCCTGGGTCAGCTCGGCGTCGCTCAGGTATTCGCGCTTGCCGTTCACTTCGCGATACATGCGCAGCGACTGGATCGACTGGTTGTAGTCGTCGCGCGCCTTCTTGCAACGCTCGGCCCGCGAGGCCGCGAGATCCTGTGAGACCGCGGCGGCGACGCGCTCGTTGTCCTGCCCCTCCGCAATGCGCTGGTTGCTCGCGTTGAGAGCGGCATTCTGATTCGCCTGCTGCGTGGCGTAGCTGCGCTGCTGGGCGTCCACCGGACGCTGGGTGCTGCTCACGAGGATGGCGCCGGGGATTGGCTTGTCCGTGTACATCGTCTTGCCCGCGGAATCGGTGTACTTGTAGACGTCTCCCGCCTGGGCGGCTGCACAGGTGATCACGCCCGCGATGACGGCAAGTATTGTGTGACGCATTGCTTCCTCCGGTGCCCGGAATTATCGCCGAAGGGCGTATGAGAACCCTTGAAGCCCATCACAGACAAGAGCCGAATCCGGGGGGTCGCACACGAAATAAAGGGCCCCCCGGGTGGCGCCGACGAGGGAGACGGCGTCCCGGGAGGCCCTGTTTTCCGTTTTCCGCCAGCGGGCCCGTCGAACACGGGCCCGCGGCGGAAGATCACCCATCAACCGTTGTAGGCACGCTCGCCGTGCGACACGGTGTCGAGGCCTTCGCGTTCCTGCTCCTCGCTCACGCGCAGTCCGAGCGTGAGATCGATGAGCTTGAACGCGATGAGCGAGACCAGGCCCGACCAGAGGATGGTCACCCCCACGCCCCAGAGCTGGGATTTCAGGTGTGCCGCAATGCTGTACGCGGCCGGATCCGGGAACGCGTTCGCCACGTAGTCGTACACGTCGGTGCCGCCCAGCGCGGGTGAGTTGAACACGCCCGTGAGGATCGCGCCGACGATGCCGCCGATGCAGTGCACGCCGAACACGTCGAGCGAATCGTCGTAGCCCAGCATCCTCTTGAGACCCGATACCGCCCAGAGGCAGATGAGCGCGGCGATGACGCCGATGGCGATCGAGCCCATCGGCCCCACCCAGCCGCAGGCCGGCGTGATCGCGACGAGGCCCGCGACCGCGCCGGACGCGGCGCCGAGCATCGTGGGTGAACCCTTCACGATCCACTCGCCGAACATCCAGGCGAGCGTCGCCGCGGCGGTGGCGAGCAGCGTGTTGGTGAACACGAGCGTCGCGAAGCCGTTCGCTTCCAGGTTGGAACCGACGTTGAAGCCGAACCAGCCGACCCACAGCAGCGCGGAGCCGATCATGACGAAGGGCACGTTGTGCGGCGGCAGGGCCGTCTGGCCGTAACCGATGCGCTTGCCGATCAGCCAGCAACCGACGAGACCGGCGATGCCGGCGTTGATGTGCACGACCGTGCCGCCCGCGAAGTCGAGGGCGCCCTTGTTGAAGAGGAAGCCCGCATTCTCGTTCGCCGCCGCGCCGGCTTCCGCCGTGGTGAAGGCATCCGGACCCGACCAGAACCACACCATGTGCGCGATCGGGTAGTACGCGAAAGTCAGCCAGATGATGATGAAGATCAGCAGCGAGCTGAACTTGATGCGTTCGGCGAACGCGCCGACGATCAGCGCGGGCGTGATCGCCGCGAAGGTGGATTGGAACGAGAAGAACCCGAGCTCGGGGATGTTCGTCGCCTTGCTGAACGTGCCGGTGAGCGAGTCGCCGGTCATGCCCTTGAGGAAGGCCTTGTCGAATCCGCCGAAGAACGCGGTTTCACCGCCGGTGAACGCGACGCTGTATCCGTAGGCCGCGAACAGCAGCACGCCCACGCAGAAGACGATCATCACCTGCATGAGCAGCGACAGCACGTTCTTGCTGCGGACCATGCCGCCGTAGAACAGCGCGAGGCCCGGGATGGTCATGAGGATGACGAGCACGGTGCTGGTCATCAGCCACGACACGTCGCCCTTGTTGGGCGGCGGCGGGGCGTCCTGCGCGAAGACCATCGCCGGCAGCATCATCAGCAGCGCCGCGCCGAGACCGCGCAAGAGACTGCCACCCTTCGTTCTCTTCTTATCTATTTGCATGTAAAGCTCCTCAACGACATCTCAGGCTGCCGCCGCGCCGGATTCACGCGTGCGGATTCGCACGGCTTCTCCGACGGGCGCCAGGAAAATCTTTCCGTCGCCGGTCTTCCCCGTCCGGCACACATTGCTGATGGCCTCGACGACGGCTTCCGCGAGCGACGCGTCGATGACGATCTCGACGCGCAACTTCGGCACGAATTCGATGCTGTATTCGGAGCCGCGGAAGTGCTCGGTATGTCCGCGCTGCCGCCCGTATCCCGTGACTTCCGTGACGGTGATTCCCTGCACGCCGAGACGCGCGACGGCCATTTGCAGGTCGTCGAGCTTCCAGGGGCGGATGATGGCCGTGATCATTTTCATCGCGTTCGAGTCGATATCCGATGGATCGCGCGCTTCGGGCGCGCGTATGCTCCCTTTCGTCGAAGTGCAGGTTCCATGCCAGCGCCGCGCGAACCTCTCGGGGGCCGTCGCGGCACGAATGCCGGCAGCGTCACCGGGCCTGCGCCCGCTTTTGGGGCGCTGCGGGGGCCGTCGCCGCATAACGGGGCAGCACACCGTCAACTTGTTAGGAGACCGCCCGTGGAGATTCCCAAGGTCGAAGAGTTGCTCCGCAGCCTGATGCAGGGGCTGCCGCCAGGGCTCGTATCCGGTGCCAGCGGCCTGCGCGAGGACATCGAAAACAACTTCCGCGCAGTCCTGCGTTCGAATTTGACGAAACTCGACCTGGCCGGTCGCGACGAATTCGACGCCCAGCGCAAGGTGCTCGAGCGCACGCGCGCGCGGCTCGAGGAGCTCGAAAAGCGCGTCGCGCAGCTCGAGGCCGGCGGGGATCGCGCGGCGCGCTGATCTCCAGGGTCATTTCGCGCGGCATGGATGCCGGCAGCATCTCCAGGGACGGAACATGGGAATCGCACGCGTCGCGAGTCGCGCGCAGCTCGGGCTCGCCGCGCCGCGCGTGGTCGTCGAAGTCAACCTGGGCAGCGGGCTGCCCACCTTCAACATCGTCGGGTTGCCCGCCACGGCCGTGAAGGAGAGCAAGGATCGCGTGCGCGCCGCGATCGAGAACTCCGGTTTCGAATTTCCCGACGGACGGATCACGGTGAATCTCTCGCCAGCCGACCTGCCGAAGGAGGGGTGCCGCTACGACCTGCCGATCGCGCTCGGCATCCTGCTCGCCGCGGAGAAAGTCGACATCCCGGAAGCTCGCCTCGATTCGCTCGAGTTCTACGGTGAGCTCGGGCTTGCCGGTGAGCTCAAGCCGGTTCGCGGGGCGTTGCTGGCCGCCGCGCATGCCGCCCGCGACGGCCATACGGTCATCGTGCCCGACGCCAATGCCGCAGAGGCACGGCTGGTCGAGGCGTTCGCGGCCCACGGCGCCGGCTCGTTGCTCGACGTCTGCGCGCTCGCGAAATCCGCGAAGGGTGCTTCGGACGCGCCTCCGGCCATCTGCGCCGCGCCGGGCGTGCCGGACGGGCTCGATCTGCTCGACGTGCGTGGACAGGCCGTGGCGAAACGCGCGCTCGTGATCGCAGCCGCCGGCGGTCACAGCCTGTTGCTGGTCGGTCCGCCCGGCACCGGCAAGAGCATGCTCGCGCAGCGGCTCGCCGGCATCCTGCCTGCCCTCGAGGCTGCGGAGGCGCTCGAGGTCGCCTCGATCGCCTCGGTGAGCACGCGGGGGTTCGAGGCCCGCGACTATGGCCGTCGGCCGTTCCGCGCGCCGCATCACACCGCGTCGGCGGGGGCGGTCATCGGCGGCGGTCCGCGCGCGCGTCCAGGAGAGGTGAGCCTCGCGCATCGCGGCGTACTCTTCCTCGACGAACTGCCCGAGTTCAACCGCGCGGTGCTGGAGAGCCTGCGCGAGCCGCTCGAGAGCGGCGTGGTCGCCATCTCGCGCGCCGCGTTGCAGGTGGAGTATCCGGCGCGCTTCCAGCTCGTTGCCGCGATGAACCCCTGTCCCTGCGGGTTTCTCGGTGAACCCGGCGGCAATTGCCGTTGCGCGCCACCGGAGATCGCACGTTACCGCGCGCGCATCTCCGGTCCGCTGCTCGATCGCATCGACCTGCGCGTCGCAGTCCCGGCGCTCAGCAGCGAGGAGTTGTTAGGTGAACCGGGAGCCGCGGGCGGCTTGTCGACCGCGCAGGCGGCGGGCCGCGTGCGCGCCGCCCGGCTGCGCCAGCTCGCGCGCTCCGGGAAGCCGAACGCCGATCTCTCGGGCAAGGAGATCCAGGCGTTGTGCCCGCTCGATCGACTGGGCCGCCGTCTGCTCGCGCAGTCGCGCAAGACCTGGCAACTGTCGGCTCGCGGCGTGCACCGCGTGCTGCGCGTCGCCCGGACCATTGCGGACCTGGAATCGGCCGGGCGGGAGATGGAAAAAGATTCGGGCCCGGTGGACTTCTCCATCGGGCCCGTGCATCTCGCGGAGGCGCTGCAGCTGCGCCGCGCCCTGGACTAGCTACTTGCTCAGGTCGACGATGTGGTCGACGGCCTGCTTGATGAGGTCGTCCGGCCAGGACGCCTGGCCACCCTTGGCGGGCATCATGCCGTTCTTCCCGGTGTAGCCGTTGATGGCGTGGGTGTAGAGCGTGTCCTTGCCCTGCGCGATGCGGGGACCCCAGGCGGCCTTGTCGCCCGCCTTGGGAGCGCCCGCGATGCCGGCGCCGTGGCAGGCGACGCAGCCCGCTTCGTACGCGGCAGTGCCATCCGCGGGCAGCGCGGCGGCGGCCGACGGCGGGCCCGCAGCCTCGATCTTGAGCGCCGAATTGTCCTGCCCCGCGACGGCCACCCGGGCGACGGGCTGCAGGCGGGTGGACACACTTTCCAGGTAGCGCGGATCGGTCGTCACCTGCTCGAGCTGATGGCTGACGCCGGTGCTGCGGGCAAACACGAAAAGACCGATGGTGACGGCAGCGAGGATGCCCAGCACCACGCTGAAATTGTTGAAGAAATGTGAGTCCTGCTTGCTCATGGCGGCGAAGTATATCTATGAGTCAAATGGCGCGCCCGACTGGATTCGAACCAGCGACCTGCAGCTTCGGAGGCTGCCACTCTATCCAGCTGAGCTACGGGCGCGCGGAGGTGCGTAGTCTACAGCCAGCCCTTCCGCTTGAAAAAGACGAACGGCCCCACCGCCGACAGCAGCATGAAACCCATGGCCGCCCAGAAGCCCCAGTCCTCGTGCAGCCAGGGCATTTTCGAGAAGTTCATGCCGAAGACCGCGCCGATGACCGACGGCGGCAGCAGGAACACCGTCACGACCGAGAAGATCTTGAGGATGTTGTTCTGGTCGATGTTGATGAGGCCCAGTGTGGCGTCGAGGATGAACGACACCTTGCTGCCGAGGAACGAGGCGTGGTCGCTCATGGCCAGGATGTCGCGGCTCAGGGTGCGGAAGCGCCCGCGGACCTCGTCGGTCATGGGCACGGAGGTGCTCTGCTGCACGAAGGTCAGCAGCCGGCCCAGGCTCACGAGGCTCTCGCGCGCCTTCGAGATGAGTTCGCCGTTCTGGCCCAGCCGCTCGAGGGTCTTGCGGAAGTCGCGCATGACGCCGCGCTTGCGGCGTGACGCGCTGAAGACCTCGCCCGACGCCGCGTCCAGGTCAGTGGCGACGCGCTCGATGACGTCGGCGACGCGATTGATGGTGGCCTCGACGAGACCGGCGAGCACCGACGGCGGTGAGTTGCAGGAGTTGGGATGCCGTTCCGCGTAGGCGATGAAGCGGCGGAATGGGAGCGGATCCACGTAGCGATTGGTGACGAGCTTCGCGGCGGAGAGGATGAACGTGATCTGGGTGCTCTCGGGCAGATCGGAGTCGAGCTTCGTGACCACCGTCGCGGTCATGTAGAGCACGCCGTCCTCTTCGTAGAGCCGGTTCGACGACTCGATCTCGCGCATTTCGTCGCGCGTCGGTACGTCGATGCTGAGGAACGCCTCGACCTGCTTTTCTTCGCTGGGCGTGGGCTCGACGAGGTCGAGCCAGATCGCTTCACCGGGAATGGCCGCGCCTGCACGCAACTCGAAGCGCGCGAGACCCTGCGGCTGTGAAACGAAGGCGCTCAGCATGCGGCGGCACCCTATCTGCGCGGGCGGCGACCCGCAAGCGGCGGGCTATTTCTTCTGCCCGGAATCCAGTTCCGCAGCGGCGAGATCGTTCACCAGGTCCACGAGCATCGCCGGGCTGCCGGCCATCGACACTTCGGTCGTGAACTTGCCGTTGATCGCGAACGTCGGGACGCTTTCGACGGCGTAGCGATTCGACGCGTCCGCGGCGCGCTGCATGTTCGTCGCGACGGCCATCGAATCGAACGCAGCGTCGAAATCCTTCTTCGACACGCCGTTCTTCTCGAAGAACGACTGCTGCAGGGCGCGCGATGCGGCGGGATCCTGCGCGGCGAGCAGATTCCGGTTCTTGTGGATCTCCTCGAAGATCTTGCCGTGCAGGTCTTCGCGGCCCAACGCCAGCATCGTGAAGTACAGCTTCGCGTGCTGCTGGTGGACAGGCGCCCACATCACGTGGAGGCGGCGGAACTGGATGAACCCCGGGCGCGTCTTCGCCCAGCCGGTGAGCGTGTCTTCCAGCGCGTAACAATGACCGCACCCGTACCAGAAGAACTCGATGACCTCGACCTTGCCGGCGGGAGCATCGGTGGGCAGCGGACTGACCAGCACGCGGTAGTTAGTGCCGGCGACCCACTTGGTCGGGCGGACGAGGCTGGGCGGCGGCGTGTTGGCCGGCGCGGAGTCCTCGCCGATCTGGGTGACGACGACGGGCGCGTTGGCGGGCGGCATCCCGGGCGCGGCCTCCTTGTCGCCGGTGCGCGAGCAGGCCTGCAGGGGAATGGCGGCGAGCAGCGCCGCGATGACGATAACGCGGTTCATCTTTCCCGCGCCTTCAGCGCAGGCCTTGCAGATAGGACGCGACGTTGCGGATGTCTTCGGGCGTGAGCCGCGCGGCGATGGTGGTCATCATCGCGCCGTTACGCGTGTTGTTCACGACGGCCGGGTTCGCGGGATCGCGGTAGCGGTTCTGCGTGAGGTAATCCTGCAGCTGCTTCACCGTGTACACGGAGTGCTGCGCGCGCAGCGCCGGGTAGCCGGAAGCGGGATTGCCCTGGCCCGCGGGGCCATGGCAGGCGGTGCACGCCGGGATGCCGCGCGCGGCGTCGCCGGCCTTGTACAACGACTCGCCGGCCTTCCAATAAGACGGGTCCGCCTCGAGCCCGGCGGGGGTTTGCTTGGCGAAGTAGGCGCCGAGGTCGGCGAAATCCTGCTCGCTGAGCGGATCCACCATCGGCTGCATGATGGGGTTGTTGCGCTTCCTGGACTTGAACATCGCAAGCTGCTCGACGATGTAGGCGGCATTCTGGCCTGCCAGGCTGGGCCATTCCGGGTTGGCGCTGTTCCCGTTCACGCCATGACAGGCGGTGCAGACGGCGGCCTTGGTCGCACCGGCTTCGGCGGAACCCGCCTTGGGTTCTTGCGCGGTCCCGGCGGCGACGGCGACGTGGGTGGCGGCGAGGCCGGCGCAAATCAGCGCGGCGGCCAGCGTCAGGGAAAATCTGCTCTCAATCATGGTCTTGCGGGCTCCCTCGAAGGCGCCGAATTGTACACTACGCCCCGTGCAATTCCCCAAGGTGCGCTTCCTTCTCTCCGTGGCGAGCGCCGAGCAGTTCCCGGCGGACATCGGGCGCGAGGTCGCCTTCGCCGGCCGGTCCAACGCCGGCAAGTCGAGCGCCATCAATTCCATCTTCCAGCGGAATGGCCTCGCCAGGGTCAGCAAGACGCCGGGCAGAACCAAACTACTGAATTTCTTCGAGGTCGAGGAAGGCCGTCGGATCATCGACCTGCCGGGATACGGCTACGCCTACGCTTCACCGGTCGAGCGCGCGCAATGGACCGCCCTCATCGACGCGCTGCCCGGCCGCGACGCGATCACGGGGATATTCCTCATCGTCGATATCCGGCGCGGTGTCACGGACGCCGATGTCCAGCTCATCGAATGGGCGGCCGGCGCCGGCTGGCAGGTCCACGTGCTTCTCGCCAAGGCCGACAAACTCAATCAGCGAGATCGGGCCGCCGCTCTTAAGGCGACTGAAGAGATGCTGGGCGATGGAATGTCGGCGCAAATCTTTTCCGCGCACGACGGCATCGGTGTCCCCACCGCGCAGAAGGTGTTGATGCATATGCTGACCGGGAGCTGAGCGAAGCTCCCGCGTCCGGTGACGCCCGGTTGAATCGCTGACAATTCGTCTACGCAGACGTGAGCCGGATGCACGGTTCCACAAACGTTTCTCGTCGCTTTGACGGCGATTTCCGACGTGGGTGGCAACCCTGAAAAAAGAAAGCCCCGGTGGAGTAAACCACCGGGGCCAGACTAACCCGGCACAGGTCTCGTGAACCGGGTTACCCGCTCAGGGAGGGAAGCGGGGAGCGTTTTTACGCGCTCGTGTGTTGAGACCTGAGACCCTTCGGAAAGGTTCCAAAGTTTTTAAAAAACTTCGGTACAGAATCATGTGGTTACGATGCGACCTGTGGTGGTAATGCTACAGAAAGGTGTACGTGAAGCTGAGCGAAACGGTGTCGACGTCGGTGTCGAGCGCCTGGATATCGAACAGCTCCGCGCTGAACCGTTCGTACTCCGCACGCACGCCGAGACTGCCGAAATGGAGGCCGACGCCCACGCCATAGGTCGGCTCCCAACCGTCGTCGGATTCGCTGCCGAGATCGTCGATGTCGAGATCCGCGCTGTAACGCGCGACGCCGAGGCGGGCGTACACGTCGACGAGGCCGAACTCGGCGATCGCGAGCGCCGACACCGTGAGGGCGCTCGTGTCGAGCTGGACGCCGTCTTCGTCGGCGCTGCCGAGATCGATGTAGTTTGCTTCGACGGCGAGCCAGTCGAGGGGCCGGACACCGGCGATCACCTTGAAACTGTTGTCGTCGAGCTCGTCGCTGCCGAAATCGTCGATGTCGAACTTGGTCTGCGTGAGGCCGGCGCCGAGATAGAAACCATTGTCCGCCGCGCGAACCTGCGGTGCGGCGCCGATCAGGGCAAGCGTGCCTAGCGCCGCGAGCGCGGCGAACTTCATGTTCATGAGAGACCTCTTCCTTCGGTGGTTAGGACTACGGTTGCGGATTAGAGACCGGAAACCATTAACGGTTCCTGAACTCCATGGCGACAGTGTGACGCGGCGCACGCCGACCTGGCGTCATGTCGGCGGATGCCGACAAACAAACCCTGTTAGGAGTTGTCGGAGGATGCCGCGGGTATCGGAAAACGCGACCGGCGACCGCGCGTCAGTGGGCCTGGTCCCAGTTCGCGCCCGTTCCCACGTCCACCTTGAGCGGTACGCGCAGCGCCGCGGCGCCCATCATGTGCTCGCGCACCCCGGCGGTGACTTCCGCGACGCGTTCGCGGCGCACCTCGAGCACGAGTTCGTCGTGCACCTGCATGATGAGCCGCGCATCCTCGCCGGCGGAGCACATGCGGTCGACGGCGATCATGGCGCGCTTGATGATGTCGGCAGCCGTGCCCTGCATCGGCGCGTTGATCGCCGCGCGCTCGGCGGCCTGCGCGAACTGCTTGTTGCGCGCGTTGATGTCCGGTAGATAGAGGCGCCGCCCGAAGACCGTTTCCACGTAGCCCTGTGCCCGGGCGGCGGCGCGCGTCTCCTCCATGTAGCGCTTGACGCCCGGATACCGCGCGAAGTAGAGGTCGATGTACTCCTGCGCGGTGCTGCGCGGGATGCCGAGCTGCGCCGCGAGGCCGAACGCGCTCATGCCGTAGATCAGGCCGAAGTTCACGGCCTTCGCGGAACGGCGCTGATCGGCGGAGACTTCCGCGAGCGGGGTACCGAACACCTCCGACGCGGTGGCCTGGTGGATGTCCTGGTCGCTCGCGAACGCCTCGAGCAGGCCATCGTCGCCCGAGAGGTGCGCCATGATGCGCAGCTCGATTTGCGAATAGTCGGCCGCGAGCAGCACGCAACCCTCGGGTGCCACGAACGCCTGCCGGATGCGCCGTCCTTCCGGGGTGCGGATCGGGATGTTCTGCAGGTTGGGATCCTGGGAGGACAGGCGGCCCGTGGCCGCGACGGCCTGGTGGTACGAGGTGTGCACGCGACCCGTGCCGGGATCGATCTGCTCCGGCAGCTTGTCCGTGTAGGTCGATTTGAGTTTCGAGAGATTGCGATGCTCGAGGATGATCTGCGGGAGTGGATAGGTCTCCGCGAGCTCCTCGAGCACGTCTTCGGCGGTCGAGGGCTGGCCGGTCGGCGTCTTGCGCAGCACCGGCAGCTGCATCTTCTCGAACAGGATGTTGCCGAGCTGCTTCGGCGAATCGAGATTGAAGGGTGCGCCGGCTTCGCGGTGCGCCTCTGCGAGCAGCTCGAGCAGCCGTTTGCCGAGCTGCGCACTCTGCGCCTTCAGCATCTGCCGGTCGAGCAGCACGCCATGCTCTTCCATGCGCAGCAGCACGGGCACGAGCGGCTGCTCGATTTCCTCGTAGAGCTTCCGCAGGGCGGGTTGCGACGCGATCTGTGGCCACAGCACCTCGTGCAGGCGCAGCGTGACGTCCGAATCTTCCGCCGAATACTCGGCCGCCTTGTCGACGGGGACCTGGCTGAACGGGATCTGCTTCGCCCCCTTGCCGGCGACGTCTTCGTAGTGGATGGTGCGGATGCCGAGATAGCGCTCGGCGGCCGAGTCCATGTCGTGACGCTGCACGCTGTTCCACACGTAAGATTCGAGCATCGAGTCGTACGCCATGCCGGCGAGCGCGATGCCGTGCCGGGCGAGCACGTGCGCGTCGTACTTGAGG
>CADEED010000091.1 GCA_902826225.1 uncultured Pseudomonadota bacterium
CCACGTGGTGGATCCGCCAGGCCATCACGCGCTCGATCGCCGACCAGGCGCGCACGATCCGCATCCCGGTGCACATGATCGAGACCATCAACAAGCTGAACCGCATTTCGCGGCAGATGCTGCAGGAGATGGGCCGCGAGCCGACGCCGGAAGAACTCGCGGTGCGCATGGAGATGCCGGAGGACAAGGTCCGCAAGGTCCTCAAGATCGCCAAAGAACCCATTTCGATGGAAACGCCGATCGGCGACGACGAGGACTCACACCTCGGCGACTTCATCGAGGACACCTCCGTGGCGTCCCCGATCGACCAGGCGACGATGGAGTCGCTGCGCGAGACCACCCACTCGGTACTTGCGCAACTGACCCCGCGTGAAGCCAAGGTGCTGCGGATGCGATTCGGTATCGACATGAACACCGACCACACGCTGGAAGAAGTCGGCAAGCAGTTCGACGTGACGCGCGAGCGCATCCGTCAGATCGAGGCGAAGGCGCTGCGCAAGCTGCGTCACCCGTCGCGCAGCGAGCAGTTGCGCAGCTTCCTCATCGAGGACTGATCCAAAACGGGGTCAGACCCCTTTTCGTCGTAACACGCCGGCGAAGATGTCGAGCGCGGCGGCGTATCCTTCACGCTGGGAACCGAAACCCAGGCGCATGTGCGCGGGCGCGTCGAAGCAGTCACCGGGCGCGGCCAGCACGCCGGACTGCGCGAGCGCCTCGCATAGCGGGCGGGAAGCTCGTCCGTCCAGCAGCCAGGGAAAACAGGTCGTGCCGCCGGCAGGCGCGGCCCAGCCGAGCCGGTCGCGATGTTCCTGCATGAACTGCGCGAGCAGCGCGAGGTTCGGCGCCGCCGTTTCCTTCAAACGGTCCAGGACCGCGGACGCGTTCGCCAACGCGTGCGCGGCGATCGCCTCGGTGAGCGGCGATCCCGAGATCGTGAAATAGCTGCGCATGTCGAGCAGCGCTTCGCGGCGGTGCGCGTCACGGTCGATGAGCCAGCCGACGCGCAATCCCGGCAGCGACAGCGCCTTCGCGAAATCACCGAGGACGATGGTATTCGGCAGGTGCGCCGCGCCGGCGATTTCCTCGCCGAAGTACAACGGGTGGTAGACCTCGTCGACGATCATCGCGATGCCGCGGGCATCGAGCGCCGCCGCGAGCTTGCGCTGCTCGGCCGCGCTCATGACGGATCCCGTCGGATTGTGCGGCGTGTTCACGAACACGGCGCGCGTGGTGCCATCGACCGCCGCGAGCACGTCGTCGGCGGTTTGCGCGAAGCCGCGTTCCGGCGAGAGCGCGTATTCGCGTACGCCGAGTCCCCACGCGCGCGCGAACACGGGCAGCGCCGGATATACCGGGCGCGGCAGCACGATCGACGCGCCCGGCGCCGTGAACCAGCAGACGAGCGCCATCAATGCCTCGGACGCGCCGGTCGTCACGAGCACGCTGTCAGGGTCCACGCCGTTCAGCGCCGCGATGCGCTCGCGCAGTAGTTTGCCGCCCTGCGGCGGCGCGTAGGACAAACGGAGTTCGTCGAACCGGCGGACGTCACCACCGCCGAGCGCCGCAATCTCGCCGAGCGTCCAGGTCGGGCCGGTGCTCGAGGCGAGGTTGTAGCGGATGGGCGGCGTTGCGAACTCGTGCGCCGCGAGCCATTGATCGAGCTTGAATGGCGGGAGTTTCATGGGGGTATGATCGGACCCGAACCCCTTCCGCACAATGACAGCCGCCCCTGCGCGCGGCCAAGCGAGCCTTGCCAATGGATCTGCATCTTTCCGGAAAGCTCGCCCTCGTGACCGGCAGCACCGCCGGCATCGGCTACGCGATCGCCGAGACGCTGGCGCGTGAAGGCGCGCGCGTGATCATCAACGGCCGCTCGGGCGCCGGCGTCGAGGCCGCATTGTCGACGCTGAAGAAGATCAACCCGGCGACACTCGGGTTCGCGGGCGATCTCGCCGATGCTTCGGTGGCCGAGGCATTGGTCGCGCGGCATCCCGGCATCGAGATCCTCGTGAACAATCTCGGCATCTTCGAAGCAAAACCGTTCGAGGAGATTCCGGACGAGGACTGGCGACGCTTTTTCGACGTGAACGTCCTGTCCGGCGCGCGCCTCGCGCGACTCGTGCTGCCCGCCATGCGCGAGGCGAACTTCGGCCGCATCATCTTCATCTCGAGCGAGAGTGGCGTGCACATCCCCGCGGAGATGGTCCACTACGGCATGACGAAAGCCGCGCAGATCGCCGTTGCGCGTGGCATCGCGGAGACCGTCGCGGGGACGGGCATCACGGTGAACAGCGTGTTGCCGGGGCCGACGAAGTCGCGCGGTGTCGGCGACTTCGTCGAGCAGCTCGCGACGGAACAAGGCAAGTCCGGCGCGGAGTTCGAAAAGGAGTTCTTCGAGAAGGTCCGCCCGACGTCGCTGATCAAGCGGTTCGCGTCGACCGAGGAAGTGGCGACCATGGTGGCGTACGTCGCGAGCCCTCTCGCCTCGGCGACCACCGGCGCCGCGCTGCGCGTCGACGGCGGCGCCGTCAAGAGCGCGTTCTAGGAGTCCGCCATGCGTGTGCTGCTACCGGTCTTGAGTGGCGTGGTCGTCGCCTTGGTCCTGGTCGGATTTGCCGTCCGCGCCATTCGCCGCCGCCGCGCCGACACGACCCCCGAGCTCCACCAGCACCCCGAGCGGCTGAACCAGATGCTCGATCCCACCGACGACGCCTGAGTCGCGGGCGGGTCACTCCGCGCGCAGGGCCTGCGCGGTGAAATCGAGCGTGAGGGTGCAGCTGTACTTGCCCTTGTTCCCGGATCGCTGTCCGCCGCAGCGCAGCTGGCCCTCGCAGCGATCGCGGCCGGCCCGCACCATCGCATCGACCGGGCCCGCAAGATTGAACTCTCCATCGCAATCGTCGTAAGGACAGGCGAACACGAAGAACGCCGTCGCCGGCGGATGCATCTCGTTCACCTGTGGGGCGGGCGTGAATGGCCCCGAATCGCTGAACACGAAGTTCAGACGCAGCGACGCGACGTCGGGATAACGGGTCCGCAGCGGCGGCGTCTGCGCGCGATCGCGGCGATGCCGCTCGCGCATGAGACCACGCGTGTTCGGATTCTTCGGGTTCGCGAGCTTCACGAGGGCTTCACGTCGGGGACGATGGGCGTTGCATCCGTGCCGGCGGGCACCTCGGCGGCCACCTCGGCGTCGGTCGTGGCACTCCCGGACCGGCGCGCGAGTTTTTCCGACTGGCGTGCCTTGCGGGTCGATTCGCGCTGCTTGCGCAGCTGCTGATAGTTAGTTTTGCGCATTCTTGGCTCCGTGCCAGATGAGCGTCAATTCCCCCGAACAGACGTTCTCGGATCGCGAGCGGCCCGGAACCGTCACGTCCAGACACCGATCGTCACCGTACATCAGCGCGCCGACCGTCCGCAGCTTCGTGAACGGGCCGAAGTACACGGGTGTCATGTGCGCGCCCGGGTTAAGGCGCAGCAGGACGGGGCCTTCACAGTCGAGATCGCGATGCAGGCGGCCGCTCACGCGCCAGCAACCTTCGATGGATTGCGCGACGACGCAGTTGTCGGATCCGCGCAGCGTGCCGTCCGCGTTGACGCGCAGGCAGGACGCCAGCATGAGCGTGGGCGCGTCGCCAGTCAGCGATCGGAAATTGAGCCGCAACATCCGGGGCGGAATCAACGTCCGCGCCACTCGCCGATGTTCACGACGCTCGATCCGCTGCGTTCCTGGGCCTCGTTGACCTTGAGCGGTCGGCCGCCGAAGGCATGGCCATTGAGAGCGATGACCGCTTTGGCCGCATCGGCGCTCGCCATCTGCACGAATCCGAAGCCGCGCGGCTGACCGGTGTCGCGATCGCTGACCAGGGACACGGTCTCGACGGGCCCATGCGCGGCGAAGAGCGCTCTTACGGAGTCCTCGTTGGCGGTGGACGGCAGATTGCCGACGTAGATCTTCGTCACGGACGCACCTCGCAAGCATGTGTGACCCGCGGAAGTCCGCGAGCCGGTTCGCGAATGCTTTGAGCTGACAGACTCCGGACGGAGCGTCGTCAAGACGAAGATCACAAGCCGGGGGTCACGGTACGCCGATTCCGGAACCTCCATCCGACTATCTGCGGGGACGGGGCGTCGCCGGGGCGAATTCGAGCGCCTGGACCCCCGGGCAGCGGCATTTCCTCAGCGGCGCGTGACGACGGCCTCGAGATACTCCGCGTCGATGATCAGCGAGCCATCCCGGGCGCGGTTGAACCGCCCGGCGAGCGCAAGCAACTCGGCCTGCAGGGATTTCTTCCGGCCGGCATCCAGGGTCGCGAATGCCTTCAGCACGGGCGCATAGCTCGAGCAGAACTTCTGCACCCAATCGGCCGGGGTGCGGTGGCGAAATGCCACGCGCTTGGACGTGGCCTCGATCCGGCCGTAGACACCGAACAACTCGTGGAGGCGGTCGCCGGTGCCCCACGCGAACGGTGCGGCGCCGACGGCGTTCGGCGAGTGCTTCGCGATGACGCCGAACAGCTGGCCAACGAACCCGTCTGGCGTCCAGTTCGCGAGGCCGATCTGGCACCCGCGACGGACGACGCGGATCATCTCCGAGGCCGCGCGATCCTGGTCGGGCGAGAACATGGCGCCGAAGGCCGAGACCACGCCGTCGAAGTGCTGGTCGCCGAAGGGCAGCGCCTCGGCGTCCGCCTCGATGAATCGCACGCCCAGGTTTTCCGCCTCGGTGCGCTGGCGCGCGCGGTTCGCGATATCCGGCGCGAGATCGGTGGACGTGACGTCACACCAGCGGCGCGCCGCGGCGAGCGACGCATGCGCGTTGCCGGCGGCCACGTCGAGCACGCGGGCGTCCTGGCACAAGTTCAAGGTTTCGCAAAGCTCCTCGCCGACGAACTGCAGGGTGTTCCCGACGACGGCATAATCGGCGCTCGACCACGCCGACTGCTGGCGGAGCTGAGCGGTCCGGTGATTCGTTCTCGGGGCATTTCGCGACAAGCTGACGTTCATGAGTTCACTCCCTTGCGACGCGGATCAAGTTAGAGCGCTGCCGTGGTAGCAGGCGTGGGAAGGCCCGTGGAATCGTTGAAGTTCAGGCTATTGGGAAGCCTGGAGCTGTCCCGCGGCGGCGAGGTCATCGCCCTGCCCGCCTCGCGCAAAGTGCGGGCGCTATTGGGATATCTGGTCCTCGCCGGCCGCCCGGTAAGCCGCTCGCAGATCTGCGAGCTGCTCTGGGACGTCCCGAACGATCCGAAGGGCGAGCTGCGCTGGTGCCTGTCGAAGATCCGCGGCCTGGTGGATTCCCCACACAAGCGCGTCATCACCGACGGCAACAATATCCGCCTCGACCTCGGCGACTGTTTCGTCGACACGCTCGAAGTCACGCATGCACCGGAGCACGGCATCCAGAAGTTAGGGGCCGGGCGGCAGCGCGAGCTCGCCAGTCTCTTCGCCGGCGAACTGCTCGACGGGCTCGAAATCGCGCGCAGCCCGATGTTCGACGCGTGGATCACCGCCGAGCGCCGCCGCTTCCGTGGCATTCGCGCCGTGCTGCTCGAGAACCTCGCGCGCTCCCTGCCATACGACCAGGCCGCGCCGTATATAGAAGAGTGGCTCAAGCTGTCCCCTTTCGACCGGCACGCGCACGAGCTGCTGCTCACCGCGCTCGCGCGCCACGACCGCATCGCCGAGGGCGAGACGCACCTCGCCACCGCGAGCAAACTATTCGAGGCGGACGGCCTCGACAGCGCGCCGCTGCGCGAAATCTGGCGTGGCGCGCGTGACGCCGCCGCCGCGGCCGCGGCACAGGCGGCTCCGCCGGCACCATCGATCGAGCTCATCAGCGCCAGTCTCACGGAGATCCGCAAGTTCGCGGGCGAGAAGGCCGAGAAGGCGTCGCGCCGCGCGTCGATCGCGGTGATGCCCTTCGTCGACCGGTCTTCGGAGGCCGACCGCAAGGGCGGCGCGGCCGACGCACTCGCCTACGACGTGATCACGCGGCTGGCAAAGCTCCGCAGCATGTTCGTGATCGCGGCCGGTTCCACGTTCGCCCTGCGCGACCGCTCGGTCGGGCCCGAGGAAGCCGGCCGCATCCTCAACGTCGACTACGTGGTGAGCGGCTCCGTGCGCCGCATCGGCCGGAAGATGATCGTCGGCGCGGACCTCATCGAGACGCGCACCGCGCGCATCGTGTGGTCGGACACCTTCGACGAGAAGTTCGACGACGCGCTGCTCGTGCTCGACGAGATCGGCAACCGCATCGTGGCGTCGATCGCGCACGAGATCGAGATGGTCGAGCGCAATCGCGCGGTGCTCAAGGCGCCGAATTCGCTCGACGCCTGGGAAGCGCATCACCGCGGCCTGTGGCACATGTACCGCTTCAACAGGATCGACAACGAGCGTGCGCGGCAGTTCTTCGCGCAGGCCGTCGACCTGGATCCGACGTTTGCGCGCGCGTACGCGGGCCTGTCGTTCGCACACTTCCAGAACGCGTTTCTCGGCTGGAGGAAGCCGCAGCCGGAAATCGACCGCGCATTCGACATGGCCAGCAGGAGCCTCATGGTCGACGATCGCGACCCGGCGGCGCATTGGGCGATGGGGCGCGCGCTATGGCTCAAGAACGAGCAGCCGCACGCGATCTGCGAGCTCGAGCGTGCCGTGGAACTGTCGCCCAACTTCGCGAGCGCGCACTACACGCTGGCGTTCGTGCACGGCCAGTCCGGCGATCCGAAGGCCGCCATCACGTTCTCGGATCACTCGCGGCACCTGTCGCCGTTCGACCCGCTGCTGTTCGCGATGCTCGGCACGCGCGCGATGAGCCTCGCAAGACTCGGGCAATACGATGAAGCCGCCGAGTGGGCCAGGAAGGCCGCGGCGCGGCCCAACGCCCACCAGCACATCATGGCGATCGCTGCGTTCACCCTGGGCCTCGCCGGCAGGGTCGCCGAAGGCAAGGAGTACGCCAAGAAGATCCGCGAGCGCGTTCCCGACTACGGGATGCGGGACTTTCTCGCGGCTTTCCGCTGCTCGGAGGACACGGTATCCATGTTCACCCGGGGCGCGCAGATCATCGGGATCAAGTAGTATCGACGCGAGGGGGTTCGCATGAAGACGATCCGCAGCACGTTCATCCTCGTCATGTTGTTAGGCGCCGCGGGACTCGCGTCCGCGCAGGTCAACATGCCGAATCCGCAGCTTCCGGGCGGCTCCATGGAAACGGCGGTTCGCCTCATCGCCTCCAACGACCTCATGGTCGACCGTCAGATCAAGCGCTGGCTGCGCACTCACTACCCCGACTGGGACGCCGATCCGCACGAGTACATGCAGTTCGGCGACGAGCGGTACGCCGTGGTCTACATCCGTTCGAGCAACTCCCCCGGCCGTCGTGTTTATTTCCGCGTGAAGAGCAGCATGGCGGAGAACGACGACGACCGCGGGATCGGCTTTCCTCAGTAGCCGCCGCCGCTGCCTCCACCGCCACCCGCCGCGGCTGCGATCGCGGCCACGCCGACGACCACCGCGCCGATGAGCAGGCCTTTTTTCATGCCTTCGCCGCGACGCACTTCGAGCTGCGCGATGTCGGCGTAGGCAATGCGCGTGTCGCGGCCGACGAGCGCGTCGTCCTGCACGTCGGTCACGGTGAACTTCGACGTTTCCCCGCCGCGCGTCGTCACGACGACGGACTCGCCGACCTTGACGTCGGGCCGGGCGACGGTCTCGCCGGTACGGGCAATCGGTACGCCCTGCAGCGTCGTGCAGCCGGTGGCCAGATGGGTCGCGACCGCTAGCAGGGCTATCCAGCGTTTCCACGGATGTATGTTCATGATTTTGGCTCGTTTTCTCAGACTGGTTTCGGGAAGGGGTTGTGTGGCGCCTTCCGGACGACGCCTGATCATGAGTAGCCCGAGTCCGATCATCGGTTCGCGGGAACGGGCGTAGGATAGGCGCCGGCCTTCGTTCCCCTTCCAACAATTACGAGGTCACTTCCATGGGAATTGCCAGATCCGTTCTAGCTCTCCTCGCCGCGACGTGGGTCTTCGTCGGTTGCGCAGACAACAGTGCGCCCGCCGAGGCCGCGCTCGCCAAGGTCGAGGCGGCGCTCGCCGAGACGCGCGCCGACGCCGAGAAGTACGCCAAGGAGGAGCTTGCGAACGTCGATGAGTCGATGAAGATGTTGAAGAACAACATGGCGCACAAGGACTACCGCGCCGTGATGATGAATTCGCCGGCGGTGACGACGGCAATCGCCAATCTGAAGACGAAGGCGTCCGAGGCGAAGGCCGAGGCGGAAGCCAACCTCGCCGCCGCCCAAGCCGAGTGGACCGATCTGACGGCCAGCGTTCCGCCGATGGTGGATGCGCTGCAGAAGCGGGTCGACACGCTGGGGAAGTCGAAGAAGTATCCGAAGGGCATGGACCAGACGGCGTTCGACGCCGCGAAGTCCAACTTCGAGCAGCTGAAGTCTTCGTGGACTGAAGCGAGCGGCAACTTTGCCGACGGCAAAGCGGCGGAAGCGCTGCGCAAGGCGCGCACCGCGAAGGCACGCGCACAGGCGATGGTGGAACAGCTCGGCGCGAAGGTCGGCTGACAGGAAACGGGGCAGTCCAGGGGACTGCCCCCTCTTGTTCCCGCCGGCCCCTGTTCTGCGCTCACTCGATATCGATCCGCCCCACGATCACCCGCGTCACCTCGGCCGGCACCGATATCGTGAGCGGCAGGAAATGATCGATCCACTCGCGTGGCACGACGTAGAACACGCGCACGCCGGGCTTCTCGAAGTAGCTCGCCTTCCAGGTGCTGAGCATGGCCTCGGCTTCCGGCGTGAACAGACCGGCATGCTCGAGCCGGTTCTTGAGCGAATCGCGCAACCGTCGCGCGCCTGACTCCGCGAATGCCTCCGGCGCAAAGCGGCCGACGCGCCCCGCGTCGACACCGAACTCATCCGCAGCGATCGTGCGCGGGCCGAGCTCCTGGAAAGCAATGAGGCCGTCGCGGCGCACCTGCGCGACCCAGACGTAGGGCACGTCGAGCCGCGGCTGGTCCGCCCACAACTTCTTCGCGGGGGTCGCGAGCTGCAATCCGCGCGTCGAATACCGCGTCTGGAACAGCGCGTCCAGGTGCGCGACCCCGCGGTAGAACAGGTAATGCTCGGACTCGCCGTTCGGCAGCGCGATGCCGGTGGCGCGCACCTTGCGCGGCGCTAGCCAGATGGCGCTGTCGGTAACCGGCGGTTCGATCGCGTCACTGAGCGACAACTGATCCCAGCGCAACTCGCTTCGGACGTAGTACTGCAGCCGCAGTCCGTCCCAGGGCCCGAGCGTTCCGGCGAGCGCCTTCTCCTGCACGCGTCGCCCGTCGAGCATCACGGCGGGCGCGGCGTCCGGGTAGTACTCGTTGAGCACACCGCCCCGGAAAGCCACCGCGACGTCGAACGGCGGGATGATCTGCCCGAGCGGTGGATAGAAGTAGATGACGGGTGTCTCGAGCCGCATCGTGACGTCTTCGCGGCCCGGCACTCTGGGAGACTTGCCCAGTGCCCGCTTCGGATCGCCGCGCGTCGCGTCGGGCTCGAAGCGGTGCACGAAATCCGGCAACACGTCCGACTCGTCGATGCGATTGAGGCCGGTGACCGGCTGCCCCGACGTCCGGTGAATCGTGGTGATCGTCCCCCACTCGTGGACCACGAGGTCGTCCGCTCGCGCGCCGGCCATCAGCCCGCAGCACAGTCCGATCCAGGCTATCCACCGCATGGGCGACCTCCCCTTTCAGGGAACGGACCCGCGCGGGATTCGAAGGTTCAGGGAAACGTAAGCAATCTGTAAGCATTCACGAGGCAAGCTGCGCGCCGTGGGAGAACATATGGACGATCTCGAGAAGAAGCGCATCCGCGAGGGCTTGCAGCGCGAACTGGAATGCCTGCGTGCGCTCGGCATGGCGCCCGAACAGTTCGCCGCGGCGCGGCACGCGCGCAGTGTCCGTCGCCTCCAGCCGGCGCCCGAAACTCCGGAACGGGAAGCGCGCAGGGCCTAGTTCGGCCGCGGCGATCCGGGGACGAGCGTCTTGCGCAGCAGCGCCTGCCGCGCCTCCCATTCGCGCCCCGGCTCCATCTCGACGAGGAATTCGGATTCACCCGCCGTGCGCGTGGCCACGGGGACGCCGTCTCGATACAGCACGCGATTCTTCGCGAGCGCCGGCACGCGCGCGCCCGGCGTGACGATGCCGGTGAGATTGAGCGGATCGGCCGCGGACAGCGACACGAAGTCGCCCTTCGGCGCCTGCCGGCGGATCGCGCGCATCGACGCGACGGCCTCCGTCAACGCGAACTGTTCGCCGGCCATGCCGTTCACGAATCGGCCGCCGCGCACCTTGCCCTGCGCCTCGAGCCGCCGGAACACGCGCAACAGCGCGTGCCAGGGCGGCAGCCAGTCCGCCTCTCGCTCGAGCACCTTGCGGAACACCACGCCATAGCGCCGCAGCAGCACGTCCGCCACCTGCTCGAGCGCGGCGGCATCCGCGGCACGGTCCTGCGAAACCAACGGCTTGCGGATGAGACTCCAGCGGCCGGCATCCTCGAGACCGAACAACGCGACTCGCCGGCGGCGCGCCACCAGCTTCCGCTTCTGGTCGGAGGGGATCAGCAATGCGCGCAGACCGCTGTAGCTGTCCGCGTTGACGAGACCCGCGGAGACGAGCTCACCGAGCGCGTGCTCCGCCTGCGAGCGCAGCAGGCTTGTGCCGGCGACGAGGTCGTCGAAGAACGACGCGCCGTGCGCGGCGAAGTGGTCGAGCATCGCGCGCGCGCCATGCGAGAGCTGCGGCTCGGCGTGCGGCGCGGCCGCGAGCGCGTTCCACAGGCCGAAGTTGCGGCGCGTGCAGAGGGCGATCGGAGTCGTGCGCACGGGCGACGCGCCCACGCTCTTCGACGGCGTGAGCCGGGCCCACAACGCGCGCCCGGAGAGGCACAGACTGTCGAGCCAGTGCGGGTCGTAGTCGTTCAATCGCGCGGCGAGCACGTCGCTCTCCCAGGCGGCGGCGGGCACTTCGTAGCCTTCGAGCTGCTTGATGATCGCGTCGAGGCTCTCGACGCCTTCCGGCCGCGGCGAACGCGTGACGCCCTGCCAGTCGAACAGGAAGCGCATGAAATCCGCGGTCGACACGGGCTCGATCTCCGCACGCAGCGTCCTGATCGTGTAGCGGTGGATGCGCGCGAGCAGGCGGCGTTCGCACCACTCGAGAGAGGCGTCGCCCTGGGCGAGCGACTCGGGAGAGTTCGCTTCCTCGCCGAAGCGGCCGCGCATCACGAAGCCCTCGCTTTCGAGCTCGATCAGCGCGACGCCGATGTCGGCGGTATCGATTCCCAGGGTCTGCGACAGGTCGCGCGCGGTGACGGGGCCGAGCGCCTGGAGCCGGTTGCGCACGAGGTCGGGGATCGCGGCTTCGCGTGTCCACGCCTTCGCGGCCGAATCGGCCGGGGGATCGATCTGCGGCGACAGCGTGGCTGATGGGTAGATAGCCCGGATCATCGGCAGGCATTCGGCGCACACCCAGAATGTATGGCCCGCGGCCGTCAGCCGGGTCGCGCGGCGGGCGGCAACGAGTTCGTCGAGCAGGCGCGTCCAACCGGCGCTGGCTCCTTCCTCCTCCGTGATGACCCCGTGCGAGTTGAGCGCATCGTGCAATTCGTCGGCATTGGTCGCCTCGGGCCAGGCCTCCGCCCGCACCTGCGAGATCGCGGCGGGATCGAGCTTGCCCATGTCGGCGGCGGTTTCCGGGTCGAGCCAGCGGCGCTGCGACACCGCGTTCGTGCGGCGTTCTTCGGCGGGCGCGTCGTCGAGGAATGCGTACGGCCGCGCGGTGAGGATTTCAGCCGCGAGTGGAGACGGCGTCGGCAGATCGCGCGCGACCACCTTGATGTCGCCGCTCTCGAGACCGCGCAGCAGCCCCTGCAGGCCCTTCAGGTCCATCGCGTCGTTCAGGCAGTCGTCGAGCACCTGCTGCACGAGCGGGTGATCGGGGATTTCGCGCGGCCCGGTGAGATTCTCCGCGCAGGCGATCTGGTCGGGAAAGACGACCGCGATGAGATCCTCGGACGCCATGCGCTGGATCTGCGGCGGGGTGCGCTTGCCGCCCATGCTGCGGCGGATCGCGAGCGAGATGCTCGCCACCCAGCGCCAGCGCGCGCCGAACATCGGCGAATCGAGCATGGCCTGGATCAACGTGTCTTCGACGGTCCGGCTGTTGAGGTACCGCGCCACGCTCTCGAGCTCGAAGCTGTGTGTCTCGCCGAGCGAGAGGATGATCGCGTCCTCCGTCGCCGCCGCCTGGAGTTCGAAGTTGAACGTGCGGCAGAACTTCTTGCGCAGGCTGAGGCCGAAGGCGCGGTTCACCCGCACGCCGTAGGGCGCGTGGATGATGAGCTGCTGGCCGCCCGACTCGTCGAAGAAACGCTCGAAAACCAGCGTGTCGAGCGTGGGTAGTTTGGTGAGCACGGCTTTCGCGCCGGCCAGGTATTCCACCATCTGCTGCGCGGCAGGGCGCGGGAGACGGTAGCGCTGCTCGACCGTGTCGACGGCGCGCGCGACAGTCTCGCCGGTCACCTCCGGGAGAAGCGCCTCGATGTCTTCGCGCAGCCGGGACACGGAGGCCGAGAGCTCGTGGGTGCGCGCCGGCGCCTCGCCGAGCCAGAACGGGATGTTGGGCGGCTGGCCCTTGGCGTCTTCGACGCGCACCTTGCCGGCTTCGACGCGCAGCACCCGGTACGACGTATTGCCGAGCTGGAAGATGTCGCCCTGCATGCTCTCGATGGCGAAGTCTTCGTTGAGCGTGCCGACGAAGGTACCCTGCGGCTCGAGGACCACCTGGTAGTCCGCGTTGTCGGGGATCGCGCCGCCGCAGGTGATCGCCGTGAGCCGCGCGCCCTTGCGCGCGCGCAATACGCCATTCACGGCGTCGCGGTGCAGGTAGGTGCCGCGCCGGCCGCGCTTCGTGCTGATGCCGTCGGCGAGCATGCGCACCACGGCGTCGAAATCCTTGCGCTCGAGATCACGGTAGTTGTACGCACCCCGCACGAGTTCGAACAGCTCGTCTTCGCCGTACTCGCGGGCGGCGACCTCCGCGACGATCTGCTGGGCAAGCACGTCGAGCGGGTGATCGGGGATGTGCAGGCGGTCGAGCTCGCCGCGGCGCACGGAATCGAGCAGCGCGACGCAGTCGATGAGCTCGTCGCGGCTCGCGGGGAAGATGCGGCCCTTGGGCACGCCACCCACCGAGTGATTCGCGCGGCCGACGCGCTGCAGGAACACCGAGATGCTGCGCGGCGTGCCGAGCTGGCACACGAGCTCGACGTCGCCGATGTCGATACCGAGCTCGAGCGACGCCGTGGCGACCATGACCTTGAGCTGGCCGGCCTTGAGACGCTGCTCGGCGTCGAAACGCGTCTCCTTGGAGAGCGAGCCGTGATGCGCGGCGACAGCGTCTTCGCCCAGGCGCTCGGCGAGATGGCGCGAAACGCGCTCGACCATGCGCCGTGTGTTCGCGAAGAGCAGGGTGGTGTGGTGCTCCTGGATGAGCGCCGCGAGCTGGTCGTAGACCGTCGCCCATACCTCGCCCGCCATGACCGATTCGAGCGGCGCGGGCGGCATGACGATGTCGATGTCGCGCTCGCGGACGTGGCCGGAATTGACGATGACGGGAAAAGGGGTCAGATCTGTTTTTGCGGGAAAAGGGGTCAGATCTGTTTTTCCGTCCGCCACCTCTGAAAAATCCAAAGACGCCTGCGGAAAAACAGATCTGACCCCTTTTCCCGCAAAAACAGATCTGACCCCTTTTCTCCCCTGCCCCACCAGGAACTTCGCCACTTCCTCGATCGGCTTCTGCGTCGCCGACAACCCGATTCGCTGGATCGGCTGTGTCGCGTTGGCCGCCAGGCGCTCGAGCGTCAACGCCAGGTGGGCTCCCCGCTTCGTCTGCGCGACGGCATGGATCTCGTCGACGATCACCGTGCGCACGGACTGCAGCATCTCGCGACCCGAGGCGCTCGTCAGCAGTAGATAGAGAGACTCCGGCGTCGTCACCAGGATGTGCGGTGGATTCCGCCGCATCAACGCGCGCTCGGTCTGCGAGGTGTCGCCGGTGCGTACCATCGCGCGGATCGCGGGCGCCCGCAGCCCGAGATTGATCAGTTCCTTCGAGATCCCCGCCAGCGGCGCGTCGAGATTGCGATTGATGTCGTTCGACAGCGCCTTGAGCGGCGAGACATAGACGACCTGCGTCTCGTCGCGGAGCCGGCCCGCGGCGCCGTCCCGCATCAGCGTGTCGATTGACGCGAGGAATGCGGCCAGCGTCTTGCCCGAGCCCGTCGGCGCGGCGATCAGCGCATGCCGGCCGCTCGCGATGGCGGGCCAGGCGTCGAGCTGCGCGGGGGTGGCGCCAGCCGGAAATACGCCGGCGAACCACGCCTGGACGGCGGGATGGAACTGCGGGAGTGGCATGAGGGCACCTTATATACGGGTGCCTTTCCGGTCCATCCAGCACTACAAAGTTGCCGGTGCTGTATGACAGACCTGCTGGCCGGTTTCCTCACCCCGCGCTGTTTCTCCCTTGGCTATCCGGGAGAAAATCCATGAAGTCGAGTTTGCTGATCCTCACGGCTTTCGTATTCGCGGCCGCGGCCAATTCCCAGGTGCTCGCTCCACGCAATCAAGGCACCGTGCTCGTACCCGCCACGCGACCTGGCGCGACGCCGGCGACACAACCCGCGCAGCCGCAGCCCATCCCGCCACGGCAGGGTCCACTTCAGCAGCCGGCAACCTCCACCGCGCCGGCCGGCTCCGCCGCGCAATCGCTCGCGGCCGCGGACCAGGTTGTCTGCCAGGGCTTCGCCGATGGCGGACAGTTCGCGACGGGCCGTTACGGCAGCTTTGGCACGACTCACGAGATCTACATCCTGTACGCGCCCATGATTCCGAATCGCGGCGCCGCCGGCAACGACGCCAGTGGTCTGCTGCCGGGCACCTGCGCCTTTATCGACAAGCCCTGGCCGGGAAACGGCACCGGTATGACCGAGGTCCTGACGCTCAATATCCCGCAGCCCAATGCGTACGAGTCTCTGCAGGAGATCGTGGGTGCGCTGCGCGCACCGGACCGCTACTGGCGCTTTTATATGGTGAGGAACGAACGGGACGGAAGCTACGAGGCGAATCGGTTCGAAGAATGGCGCCCCGCGACTCGCGCCGCCGAGGCAGCGCCCTGCGCCGTGCGCAATGAGGCTGGCGACTGCGTGAGTCAATCGCAACAGGCGCTCGTCGGCGGGCGTGTCATGGATCCCGGCATGGTCCAGGCGCGAGGTCTGGTCAGCATGACGATGTCGACGAGCACCGGCGGCGCCGGCTGCAGCGGTTCGCTTCTCAAGAACCAGTGGGTCCTCACGGCCGCGCATTGCATCGAACACGAGACGCAGGGCCGCGGCGGCTTCAAGCTCGCCCCGCAGCGCCTCACCTCGACCGCGCCCTCGGTGGCGCACA
>CADEED010000092.1 GCA_902826225.1 uncultured Pseudomonadota bacterium
CGGCGATCGCCTATGGCGGTCAGGGCGGCTTCGGCGACGTCATCCTGCATCCGCAGTTCGCCACGAACGGCCTCGTCTACATCAGCTATTCGGAGCCCGGCAACGGCGGCGAAAGCGGCGCGGCCGTTGCGCGCGCGCAGCTCGTGCTCGCCGGCAGTGGCGGGCGGCTCGAGGGATTGACCGTGATCTGGCGGCAGGTCCCGAAGGTGTCGAGCGGCGGACACTGGGGGCACCGCATGGCATTCGGTCCCGACGGAAAACTGTGGGTGACCTCGAGCGAACGTCAGCAATTCACGCCCGCGCAGGACATGGCGAGCAACCTCGGCAAGATCGTGCGGCTCAACGATGACGGCACGATTCCCGCGGACAACCCGTTCCACGATCGCGGCGGCGTGACCGCGCAGATCTGGTCGCTCGGGCACCGCAACCTGCTGGGAATCGCCTTCGCGGCAGACGGCACGTTGTACGCGCACGAGATGGGCCCGCGCGGCGGCGACGAACTGAACGTCATCGAGAAGGCCGCGAACTACGGCTACCCGATCGTCTCGAACGGCGACCACTACAACGGCCGCGACATTCCCGATCACTCGACGCGTCCCGAGTTTCGCGCGCCACTGGTCACCTGGAATCCGGTGATTTCACCTGCCGGCTTCATCATCTATTCGGGAAAGCTGTTCCCGGCCTGGTCGGGCAGCGGGTTCATCGGCGGCCTGTCGTCGGAATCGCTGGTGCGCGTGGAATTCGGCAAGGGCACGGCCCGCGAAGCGCAGCGGTTCGACATGGGCAAGCGGATCCGCGAAGTCGAGCAAGGTCCCGATGGCGCGATCTGGTTGCTCGAGGACGGTCGCGGCAGCGGCGGAAGACTGGTGAAACTCACGCCGGGCTGAGCATGGCGTCCCGGAATCCGCGCGTGCGTGAAGCCCTCGCGTGGCTCGAGGCGCATTCGTCGAAATCCGCGCGCGACGGCATGTTGCGTTACGCGATCCCCAACGATCACGCCTTGGGCGTGAAGATGGGCGACATCCAGAGGCTGGCCGGGAAACTCGGCCGCGACCACGCGCTGGCGCTCGAGCTCTGGAAGACCGGCGTCTACGAAGCGCGGATGCTGTGCGCGTACGTGGACGAGGTGGACGAGATCACGCCCGCGTCGATGACGCGGCAGGCGCGCGATTTCGACAACTGGGCCATCTGCGACACGCTGTGCTTCGCGCTGTGGGTGAGGTCGCCGCACGCCTTCGCGATGATCCGCTCTTGGGCGACAGACGAGCGCGAGTTCGTGAAGCGCGCGGCATTCGCGCTGCTCGCCAGCGTCGCGCTCAAGGTTCGCGATGCGCATGATGGGGATTTCCAGCGCTGCCTGCCGCTCATCGAGAAAGCCGCGGACGACGACCGCAACTTCGTGATGAAGGGCGTCAACTGGGCGCTGCGCGGCATCGGCCGGCGCAGCCTGGCATTGAACAAATCCGCGCTCGCGCTCGCGCGCAAGCTCGCCGCGCGGGAAGAGCCGTCCGCGCGCTGGATCGGCAAGGACGCATTGCGGGAACTCGGCGGCGCCGCCGTGCAGAAACGCCTCGGCTCAGCGCCCGCCAGGCAGAAGAAATGAGCGTCAGAGCTTCTTGCTGAAGTAGACGACCCGCTCGGTCTCGACGAAGCCCAGCGCGCGGTGGGCGTGCTGGCTGGTTTGATTGTCGACGAGCGCGTCGGACGCGAGCTCCCGGCAACCGCGAGCCTTCGCCCAGTCGCCGATCGCCGCGTACAACGCCCGCGCCACGCCGTGACGGCGCCACGACGGCACGACGTACACGCCTTCGACGAAACCCACCGGAGAGCTCTCGGTGCCGTTCACGTAGTCCGTGCGGATGGAGCCTTCTATGAACGCGATGGGTTGCCGGCTCGCGTCGTACATCATGAGTGACAGGAACCGCTCGGGCTGGGCCAGCGAGATGGCCATGTAGCCGCGATGATCCTCGGCGCTCGCGTCCGTCCAGAGGGCGAGACGCAGCTCGAGCCAGCCGGGCTGATCCAGGCTTGCGCAGCGTTCCATGGTGGTATTCGAGGCCATTCAAGAAGCGTATCAGGCGATTCGCGGCCGAATACAGCCTTGCTTCGCCGGGCAGACTGGATGGACGCACAGTCCACGACGGAGGAAG
The DNA here is from genome assembly GCA_902826225.1 of uncultured Pseudomonadota bacterium. Taxonomy (GTDB): domain Bacteria; phylum Pseudomonadota; class Gammaproteobacteria; order Steroidobacterales; family Steroidobacteraceae; genus CADEED01. The sequence continues at coordinate 2,151 of CADEED010000092.1, forward strand.
AATTCGGCCATGCCGCTTCCCGCCAGCTCCATCGACAAACTCTCAGACCACTCAGGCTCTTACGTCATCTGCATCGCGTGCCGGCGCTGCACCCACGAACGCGAGATCGTCCCGAAGTCGCTGGCTAACATCCTCGGCTGGAACGTGACGCTCAAACAGGCCTGCACGCGCCTGCGCTGCTCGCAGTGCCAGGCGCGCGACTTCCGGGTGGAGATCGCATTCAACCGCAAGCCGCGCGGATGGAAGTCGAATCCCTCCTGATCGCGACGCCCTATTGCGCGGTGAAGGTGAGCGACGCCAGCGCCGATCTCGCGGCGCCGCTGCAGTCCACCGCGCCGCTCGCACCCGAACGCTGCGCTTCGGCGACGGTCACGGAGCACGACGTCAGGTCGATCGGCGGCACGATGCGGCCGCCGAGCACGAGATACGGCACGAGGCTCGACGCATCTTCGCCCACGGGCACGCGCAGCAGCAGGTATTGGTCGTCGCCCGAGCCGTACTCGAGCAGCGCGGTGCGCACGCCGTTCGCATAGGTATAGAGCCCCGGCGTGATGGAATGCCGCCCCGCGGCATCGAGCGGCAGTGTGTACTCGCGCCCCGCATAGGTGATCGTGGCGGAACCGGACTTGAACACCGCTTCCTGCCGTCGCGCGCCCTCGCCCACGCGCGCGTTGCGCATCCGCCGTCCCTGCGTCACCACGGCCGACGTCGCACCGCCCGGCAGCTTCGCCAGGGTCATGACGGCAACGGGTGTTCCCGACGCGAATCCGATGCGCTGCAGGTAGATAGTGAGCTTCTGCCCGGCAGGGTAGATGTCGAACCCGAGGCCGCCGGGCAACCCCGCGAGCACCCAGTACTTCTTGCCGCCCTGCTCGAACTCGAGCTCCGACAGCTCGCCGCCGAAGTACATCTCGACGACGTCCTGCCCCTCGCCACGGCTGCTCGTCCACGCGCCGATGATCGGCCGGTAGCGTCCGGAAATCGGACGCTTGCGCCCGGTGAACGTGGCCGTGGTCGAGAACCACCGGCCCGGCTCGCCGAGCTCCGCCTCGTCATTGGTGGCGCGCGCCGCTCCGCCCATGATCTTGGGCAGCGTGGACGGCGCGTAGGCCGCCTCTTCGGTATCGCTTGCGCCCGACTGCGCCCTGGAGGCGGCAGCGACCAGCAGCGACAGCAACACGAGGGGAATTCGCATGCGGCGAAGATATCAGGCGGCGAAGATCGCCTCGATCTCCGCCGCATCGTTCGGCCGTACGACACGGCCTTTCTCGACTCCATTTTCCAGGTAAACGAGCGTGGGCCAGAGCTTCACGCGGAACGAGCGGCCGAGCGGCTTGCCCTTGCCGTCCTCGATCTTGAGGAGGCGGACCGCGGGGTGATTTTTCATGACGGCGGCGATGTCCGCCTGCGCGGCCCGGCAGTAGCCACACCAGGCGGCTCCGAACTCGAGGACGGTTGGCCCCGAAAATGCGTCCACTTCGACGCGCGTGGGTTCGCTCATGGACCGAGCATATCGGATCGGGGCGCGCGAGAACCACGTCGCGGTTCGCCGGTTAAGACTTCAACCTTTCACCTTCGAATCAACACCAGCGCGATGACGTCCATCAGCACATGGGCGACGATCAGCGGCCACAGCTTGCGCGTGCGCACGTACACGTACCCGAACAACAGGCCCATCGGCACGATCGTCAGCACCGCGACCGGCCCCTGGTACAGGTGATACAGGACGCGCAGCCCGGTGCTCACGTTGACCGCCGTCCACGGCCCGCGCGCCGCGCTCAGCAGGGTGATCACGTAGCCCGCGACGAAGATTTCTTCGTACGCCCCACCCACCACGGCCGCCACGAACGCGACCTGCATGTCGAGCGATGCCGCCGAGGCGTAGCGCGACATCGCGGAGGTGAGTTCGAGGTTCAGGAATTGCGCGAGGACTTCGGCGGCGATCACGAGGCCCGAGATGCCGGCGAGCAATCCGCCGCCCCACAGCGTTCCGCGCAGCGTGACTTCGAACCCTGCCCGCTCGAGCGTCCAGCCGCGGATCCGCAGGAACCAGCAGAGCAGCCCGGTCACGACCAGCATGTGCACGATGGCGCCGATCGCCGACAGGTTGTCGGGTGCGGTTTCGGGCGGCACGAGGCTGAGCCAGAGGATCGATTCGAAGATCGCGAGCCCGAAAGCCCAGGTGACGACCAGCAGGAACTCGACTCCGGGCGGCAGCCGGCGAATCAACTCTTGCAGTCGATTCACTCCTGCCCGCCCCCCGTCGCACGCCTCATGCGCGCACTCTAGCTGGCGACCTGACTCCCGGCCAACTGACGCAAAATGTTCGCGGTCGTCTCGTCGGCTGGATAGAACGCTTCGAACACCAGTTCGGACAGCGTGACCTCGACGGCGGTGCCGAACACCGTCGTCGTGCTGAACATCGACAGCACGCCAGCCGGCGAGCGCACGCGGATGGGAACGACGACGCCGGGCAGGTCGGAATCGAGATCCTGCACGCCGCCCGGATAGCTGCGCAGTTCGGTCAGGAGCTCGGCGAGTGTCGCGTCAGCCGTCAGCTCCAGGTCGCGCGCCACGCGCGCGAGCACGTGGCTGCGCCATTGCGGCAGGTTCTCGATGAGCGGTGCGAGGCCATCGGGGTGCAGAGTCGCGCGCAGCACGTTGACGGGCGGTGCGAGCAGCGCCGGCGATATCTGCGTGAAGAAGTGCTGCGCGGAACGATTCGCGCTGACGAGCGTCCAGTGCCGGTCTACCAGCAGCGCGGGATGAGGCTCGTGACCCGCGAGGATGAGTTCCACCGCGTTGCGCGCCGCGGTCATCGACGGGTCCGTCAAAGGCAGCGCGCCGTACATCGGCGCGTAGCCGGCGGACACCAGCAGCGAATTCCGCTCCCGCAGGGGCACGCCCAGCGACTCCGCCAGCTTGAGGACCATGCCGCGGCTCGGTTGCGACCGGCCGGTCTCGACGAAGCTCAGGTGGCGGGCTGAGATCTCGATCTCGTTGGCCAGCTCCAGCTGGCTGAGATGACGGCGCTGGCGCCATTCGCGCAATTGGGATCCGAAGGCACGTCGGGGTTTCATGCCGCCATCTTATCCGCCCGGCGACGCCGGACGATTACCCGGGAAGTAACGTCCAGCCCGCGCTACTGAGTCGTCCCGCGCACCTTCGCGGTCACCAGAGCGACGGCCTTCGACACGAGGTCGCCGTGCGCGGTGAGCGGATTCCGCTGCTGCAGCAGCGCGAGCTTCTCGACGTACTCACGCGCGATGTCGGGCCGCCGCCGCGACTGGTTCTCGAGCGCGTTGATGAGCACGAGTCGCGGCCGCAGCGCCTCGCCGGCGTGCAGCGCGACGTCGAGCAGGTGATCGAATATCGCGCGCTCCTGGTGCAGGAAGGCGCCACCGCCCGGCGCCTTGGCCGCGAGCCCCACCGCCAGCGCCTGCTCCATCGAGACGAGGTACGAAGCCAGCATTTCCGCCGGTGGCGGTGCCAGCGCGCTGCCGGGTTCCTGCCGCTTCAACGACAGCAACGCCGTCAGGCGGCCCATCAGGTCGTGCAACAGCGTCAGCGTGTCGTGCGCCGCGGTCTTCAACGCGAAAGCCTGTTCCAGCGACACATTGGCGGCCGGCCGCGCCGGCAGTTCGATGGAGACTCGGAGTTTCCAGGACTCGTGGCCGGCGTCGATGTGCATGAACACGACGGCGTCGGGCAGCGTGGCGCCGGATTGCAGCACTGCCTGCGTCCAGGGGCGCGCGGACAGGATGAAACCACCCTGCTTCATCCACGGCAGCAAGTAGTGAGTCCGGGCATTCGTCCGCAGGAAAAGCTCCTCCGCCACGAACAGCGGCAGCGCGCGCGAGAGCCGGCCGAGCTCGTTCGTCGGCTGCGACGTGATACGGCCGGTCTCCTCGGGCGAGGGACCTTCACCGCTCGCGCAGACGAAGTCGATGCGTGGCGCGTCGGCGGCCTTCGCCGGCAACAGGGATTCGAACCCGAGGACGCCGCGTGCCCACACCGGCTCCTCGAGACACATCATCATGATCTCGACCGGACCCGTGACCTCGCCGTAACGCTTCTCCGCTGCGTCGATGCGCTGCTCCCAGCTCTCGAGGTGTTCGCGCCAGTCCGGGCGCTGCAGCGAATAGAGCTGCTCGAGCAGCTTGCGGGCTTCCGCGACGAGACCGAGATCGAGATACGCGCGCAGCAGGTTGTTGCCGACCATGAGTCCGTGGGCCGCGAGATCGAAGCGCGCCTGGGTGAGCCGGACGAGCAGTTCGGCCTGCCCGCGGTTGCCGAGATCACCGCTCATCTGCATGAGGAGATCGGCGGGCACGGGTTTCGCGCGGCCGAGTGCTTCTTCGTACAGGCGGGTGGCTTCCGCGATGTCGCCCCGCTCGAGCGCGAATCGCGCGAGCCACAGCTGCGCGCGCCAGCTGCCGGGCAGCTCCGCGGCGCGCGCGTAGGCCCTGAGCACCGCTTCCTGTCCGCCGTTGACATTGGCCACCGTGACGAGCCAGCCGAGCGACGTGCCTTCGTTCGGGTCGGCCTGCAGCGCGCGCCAGATCAGCTCGAGCGCCCTCTCGTGATCGCCCTGCGCCTCGAAGACGCGCGCCAGGTTGGCCAGTAGATAGACATTGTCGCCGTGCTTCGCGAGCGCCCGCTCCAGCACGGCGCGCGCCCCGGCGAAGTCCTTGAGGTCGAGCAGCGTTGCGCCGAGGAGGATCGCCCCGCGCGGCGGGCGCGAATCGTTGTCGGCGAGAAATCGCGCGGACTCGAGCACGTCCGCGGCAAAATCGTCGTTGAGCGCGCCGCTGATCAGGCCGGCGAGTGCGTCCGGGTCCTTGCGACTGGCCGCGAGGTTGGGCAGCAGCACGTCGCGGCGCCAGGACTCCCGCCCGATCTCGACCTGGCGGCCGAACTGGTCGTAGACCTTCACGAGACGATCGGCCGAAGCGGCGGTCGCGGCCCCGGTCGTTCCGGAATCGGCGGTCGGCGCGGATGGAGCCGGCGCGCGGCCGACCCTGATCGGCGTGGTGGTGCCGGGCGCGTTGCCGAGGATGCGGTCGAGGATGGACATGGCGGCGTTATACCGCACCGGCCATCGCCCCGTTCGGTCAGCGTGCCCAGTTACCGGCGAGGGTCGGACCCTGTTCGTTCGCGCACCGATACTCGCGCGTGACCTTCCAGACCGAGCATCGATTGCCGTCTTCGATGCTGCAGTCGCGCAGCACGCCGGGAATGAGCTCCGCGCGCTCGTAGCCCCACGTGCTGCAACGGTTGTCGGCGATCCGGTCCGCCTTGATCTCGTTCATCACGGGCTCTTGCGATTCCGGGTATTCGTATGAGAGCCGGACCACGCCGATTTCCTTGTTCCCGCCGGAGGCGGACCAGCGTTCACCCGTGGCGCATCCGGCGGCGAGCAAGGCGAGAACGGGGAGCAGGAGCAGGCTTCGGTGTTTCATGGCGTGTATCCAGCGGTTGAGGCCAGATTGCACGCGTCGCGATTAACTCAGGCTGAACCCGAAACTTGACGCGAGATGAACGGCCTCTTCCGCTACAACGCCGCGCGAACGGGAACGTTGACGCGATTCAGGCGGGCCTGCGCAACGGCATGTCGCGCAGACGTTTGCCGGTGGCGGCAAAGATCGCGTTGGCGAGCGCGGGCGCGGCGCTCGGAACACCCATCTCGCCAGCGCCACAGGGCGGCAGCCCGGATGGCAGGATCACCACTTCCACCGCGGGCGCCTCGCCGATGCGCATCAGCGGGTAGTCGTCGAAATTCCGCTGCTCGACGCGCCCATTCTTGACCGTGATCTCGAGTCCGAGCGCCGTGGAGAGCCCGTCGATCGTGCCGCCCATGAGCTGCGCCTCGACGCCGGCGGGATTCACGACGATGCCGACGTCGGAGACGCAGACGCAGCGTTCGATGCGCCAGCCGCCACCCGGCGTCGCGGACACTTCGATGGCGTGCGACGTGTACCCGCCGAACGTGAAGTGCGTGGCGAGGCCGATGCCGCGGCCAGCGGGCAGTGTGCGTCCGTAGCCGATGCGCTTCGCGGCCTCGCGAAGCGTCGCCGCGAGTCGGCCGGTGTGCCACCGTGGGCCGCCGTGATCGCGGTAGTCGAGCTCGCGCGGAGACCCCAGCATCTCGAGGCGCAGCTCGAGCGGGTCCCGCTTCGCGGCGGCCGCGACCTCGTCGACGAAACACTGCGTGGCATACGCCGCAAACGTGGGCAGGGGCGCGCGCCACCAGCCGCGCGCGAGACCGAACGGAACGTCGACGAACTCCGCGAGGTAGTTGGGCACGCAGTTCGCCGGAAAGCCGTCGACGTCGAGCGTTGCCACCCAGTCCGGATCGTCAGTCATGCCGGAGCGCCAGCGGCGCGAGGTCGCCGCCACGCGATGCGACCAGCCCACCACCTGGCCGCGGGCATCGATGGCGGCACGCAGGCGCTGGATGCCGAACGGCCGATAGAAATCGTTCTGCAGGTCGTCTTCGCGCGTCCAGACGACCTTCACGGGTTGTTTGACGGCCTGCGCCACCTGCACCGCCTCGGCGACGAAGTCGTTCTCGAGCCGCCGTCCGAAGCCGCCGCCCGACCGCGGCAGCTCGATGTCGATGTTCAGACGGGGCACGCCCGTCATCGCCGAGATCATGCGCGACGCGTCGCCGGGACTCTGCAGCGATGCGATGAGCTTCACGCGATCCGCCGTGATGTGAAGGGTCGCGCCCGGCGGTTCCATCGTCGCGTGCGCGACGAAGGGCGTGCGGTACATCGCCTCCACCCGCACGGGCGCTTTCGCCAGTGCGCTGGCGAAGTCGCCATCGCTGCGCCCGACCTGCACCCTGTCGCCGGCCTGAGCGGCCGCGCGGCAGTCATGCTCCAGTTGCACGGTCGAACCCTGGCTCCACGGTCCCGGCTGCCAATCCACCTTGAGCAGCTTGCGCGCCTGCATCGCGGCCCAGGTGTTGTCGGCGATGACGGCCACGCCGGCGGCGAGATTGCGGTTGAGCTCGCCCTCGGGCGGCGGCGCGATCGGCACGATGGCGCGCACGCCGCGCACCTTGCGCGCGGCCGCGTCGTCGATGGCGCCCAGCCTCCCGTCGAAAAACGGGCAACGCGCGATGACGGCGAAGAGCATCGCCGGCATGGATGCGTCGATGCCGTAACGCGCGCGCCCGGAGACGATGTCGGCGCAGTCGGCGACCTTCGCCGGCTGTCCGATGATGCGGAATTCCTTCGCCGGCTTGAGCGTGAACGGACCGGTTGGCAACGGCAGCGTGGCGGCAAGCGCGGCGAGCGAGCCGTACGTGGCCGTGCGACCGTCGGGATGGCGCACCACGCCATCGCGCGCGGCAAGCGAGCCGCCATCCACCTTCCAGTGTTGCGCCGCGGCCGCGACGAGCAGCTCCCGCACCTGCGCGCCGGCCTCACGCAGCGGCTGCCACCCGTCGGAGATGCTCGTGCTGCCGCCCGCGCCCTGCGGGCCGTATTTCGCGGCGAACGTGTCCGGCTTGTCGCCGGCGATGATGCCGTAGGGAAGTTGCTCGACGCGTACCTGGTCCCAGCGAACCTCGAGTTCCTCGGCGATCAGCATCGGCAGCGACGTGCGCACGCCCTGGCCGATCTCGCAACCGCGCGCACCGATCACGACGGTATTGTCGGGATTGATGCGGACGAACACGCCGAGCGGCACCGGCTCCGTGGGCGCTGAATTGACCGAAACGGAACGCGCGAGCGCCGGCAGCATGATCGAGGCGAGCAATCCTCCACCGCCGAGCGCGGATATCTGCAGGAACAAGCGGCGGGAGACGCTCATGCCCGTATTCAACCATTGCCGCCCCGATGACGCACTCCTTCCGGCGCAAACGGCCCTCGGCTCGACGCCATCGCGGCCGTCGGCCATGATCGGCGCATGAAACGACTCATCCCGGTGATCCTGATGGCCCTGACCGCCACTCACGCCGCAGCGCAGGACAAGGCTTCGTCGTACGACACGTTGACGAAGCTCTTCGCCGACTGGCGCGCCTTCGAGACGCCCCCGATGAAGAACGGCGTGCCGGATTACACGGCGGCGACGTTCAAGCGTCGTCATGCCGAGTTGCCGGCCTGGCAGGCCAGGCTCGCGGCCATCAAACCCGACGCATGGCCGGTTCGGCAGCAGGTCGACTATCAGGTCGTGCGCGCCGAAATGAACGGCTTCGACTTCTACGTGCGCGTGCTGCAGCCGTGGGTGCGCGATCCCGCGTACTACATCTCGATCTGGACGGCGCAGAGCGATACTCCCGCGCACGAAGGCCCGACGAATCACGCGGCCATCGAATTGTGGCAGTACAAGTTCCCGCTGGATGCCGCCAGCGAGAAGAAACTCACTGCGCAGCTCCGTACCATCGCGCCGCTGCTCGCCCAGGCGCGCGGCAACCTCACCGGGAATGCGCGCGACCTCTGGCTCGGCGGCATGAAACCGGTGCGCCAGCAGATCGCCGATCTGGACGACCTCGAGAAGCGCTCGCCCGCGGCCGGATCGGCGTTCCGCAAGGCGCTGGACGAGGGACGAACGGCGACGCGCGACTTCGTGACCTGGCTCGAAGCGGAGGCGCCGAAGAAGAGCGGCCCGTCCGGTATTGGCAAGGAGAACTACACGTGGCTCCTGCAGAACGTCTACCTCGTGCCCATGACTTGGGAGGACGAAGTGCTGCTGCTCAAGCGCGAGCTCGCGCGCGCTCATGCATCGCTCAAGCTCGAAGAACTGCGCAATGAAGGATTACCCGAACTCCAGGCCGCGGCGACCCCCGAGGAGTACCTGAAGCGCGGCAACGACGCCGTGGCCAGGCTGATGCAGTTCGTCGAACGCAAGAAAATGCTGCCCGTGAAGCCGAACATGGACCCGGCGCTGCGCGCGCAGATCGGCGAGTTCGTGCCGGAACCGACGCGCAATTTCTTCTACATCGCGTCGCACCTCGAGCCGCTGTCGCTCTTCACGCATTTCTACCACTGGTGGGACCTCGCGCAGATGCGCGACGAACCGCACCCGAGCCCGATCCGCCGGGGCGCCCTGCTCTACAACATCTGGATGAGCCGCGCCGAAGGCATGGCGACGAGCTTCGAAGAGATGACGATGCATGCGGGTCTCTACGACGACAATCCGCGGGCGCGCGAAGTGCAGTGGATCATGCTCGCGCAGCGGGCGGCGCGCGGGCTCGGTTCGCTCTACGCGCAGTCGAACGATTTCACGATGAAGGAGGCGCAGGATTTCCACGTGAAGTGGACGCCGCGCGGCTGGATGAGTCCGACGCTGGACCTGCTCGGGTTCGAGCAGCACATGTACATGCGCCAGCCGGGCTACGGCACCAGCTACGTGACCGGCAAATATCTCATCGAGCAGCTGTGGCAGGAACGCGCGCAGCAACTCGGCCAGGAATTCAGCTCCATGCGCTTCTTCACCGAGTTCAACGAAGCCGGCATGCTGCCGGTGTCGTTGATCCGGTGGCAGATGACGGGGAGCGCGTCGGGAACGACTCCGTAGCCAAACCCGGCCCGCGCTCAGTGCGCGGCCGCTTCGATCGTCGTGATGATCTTGCCGACCGCCGCGAACACCGGGGTCTCGCTGGAGTGAACGGCCGCGCCATCGATGTGCAGCGCGCAACCCGTGTACCCCAGGTAATCGCGGATGACCCACAAGAGGGGCAAATCCGGCGCCACGTGCACCGTGTGGCGAATGCCGTTGACGTTCAATTCCAACTTCGCCGTCATGTACTTCCCTGTGATTGCCTGAAACCGGATCGCCCATGTCCGACAGGCGCTGATGGCAAATCGTTCCCGGCATCGCCAACGCGTGGAAGTTAGGCGCGACGAGGGCACTAGCGAGTTCTGGACCGCGCACACACTTTTTCACAGCTCGCGACGCCGGGTATCCCTTCGACGTGGCGGGCCGGCACCGCGTTTAACCGGCCAGCTTGGTCAGCAGCTCCGCTTCCTTCTCCATCGTGAGACCGGCGCGCAATTTCTGCTTGTCTTCGGGGCGGCTCTTCTGCCACGCGAGCGTCTCGCGGATGGTCGTCTCCAGCGTGCGGTACTTGAGACCCTTCTTCTGCGCGCGCGCGGAAGAGCACGCAAGGATGCCGGCGTCCTCGTTCTCCTCCGCCAGCCAGATGGGCATGAAATTCCCGGTCGCCTTTTCCCCGATGATCTCGTTCTCCTCGAGGAATTTCTCGCTCGCCCACGTGAACTTCGTATCGGCACCAGTCACTTTCTTCGAAGTGTCCAGCAACGACCCGATCGTCACGAAGCCTGGCGGAGTACACAGGTTGTACTGCCCGCCGACGGTCTTCTCCGTGCACACGCGGATGAAGTCCGCGAGATCGCGCACGTCGATGTACTGGAACGGGTCGGACGGTTTGCCGGGCGCGAGCATCTGGCCGCCCTTGGACACGCGGAACGGCCAGTAGGTGAACCGGTCCGTGACGTCGCCGGGACCCGCGATGTAGCTGGGCCGGATGATCGTCGCGTTCTTGCCGTAGGTCTGCTCGACCACCTTCTCGGCGAGCACCTTGAGTGCGCCGTAGAACTCGCCCTTGTAGACGCCGGGATCCTCGCCGGCCGGCAGCTCGGCGAGCTTGTAGCCTTCGTCGATGTTGCGGCCCTTGAAGTCGCCGTAGACCGCGACGCTCGAAATGAAGATGTACTGCTCGATGTGGCCCTTGAGCAGGTCGGCCGTGAGCTTGACGTTCTTCGGCGTATAGCCCGAGTTGTCGATGCAGACGTCCCAGTCCCTGCCTTCGAGCGACTTCACGTCCCCGTTGCGGTCGCCTAACAACTGCTCGATGCCGGGCCTGGCTTCCGGGTCTCGCTTGCCGCGGTTGAAGAGCGTGACGGCGTGGCCGTGCTTCGTGAGCACCTCGACGAAATGCGGGCCGATGAACCCCGTGCCGCCGAGGATCAGCACCTTCAGGGGCTTCGTTTTCGCGAGCGCCGGCGTCAGGAGCGCCGCCAACGCGGTGCCGCCGGATATCTTGAGCAGGGCACGCCGATTCAGCGTCATGGGGGCTTCCTCGAGAATGGGATTTGCCCTCATTTTGCCCGTGCCATGGGGCGGGCACCGTTCGTCGACCGCAGCGACCCTTCGACTCGGCGCGCGCCCCGAACCTCACCGACCCGTGAGCGGCGGTCGGCGCCCGCCGACGTCGCCGAATGGCGAATTCGTGTCCCGCCGTGTGACACAGTTCGCGTCAGGAAAACGGGCCACAATTGGTCATGATTTCCCGCGCAGGTGCTTGCTACCCTGCCGGCAATGCCATTCACGATTGCTCACGCCGCGGCCGCCCTGCCGCTCAGTCGCCTCTCGCGGACCCGCCTGCCCATGGCGGCTCTGATGATCGGCGCCATGTCGCCGGACTTCGGCTACTTCCCCCCGCTCGAGGTGGCGCGCATGAGCACGCACAACCTGCCGGGCATTTTCCAGTTCTGCCTGCCCGTCGGCCTCGTCGTCTGGCTCGTCTACGTGCTGCTCGTCGAGCGCCCCACCATCGCGCTGCTGCCGGATGCCTGGCGAACGCGCCTGGCACCCAGCACCATGTCGTTGCCGCTCATCGTATTCGCGTGCCTCGCGATCATGTTGGGCGCGCTGACGCACATCGTCTGGGATGCGTTCACCCACGCGTCGACCGCAGTGGTCGATGCATTGCCGCCGCTGTCCGAAGTCCGCGTCGAGATCGGCGGCCGGCTCATGCCGCTCTACAGGTTCCTGCAATACCTGAGCTCCGTGCTGGGCATTGCGGCGCTCGGGTTCTGGGCGCTGCGCCTGCGTCGCCTGCCGTCGCTGCCACCCGCGCAGATTGTGCCCGGCGTTTCCCTGCGAACGCGCGTCGCCGCCTATGTCGCGGGCGTCGTCATCACCTGTACGTTCGCACTGACCTACGCCGTGGCGCACCGGGAGTTCGGCCGGGACGGCGCGTTCTTCTATTTCCTCATCGGGGGAATGACCGGCTTCGCGGTCGCGTGGTGCGCCGTGTCCGTCTGGGTTCGAGCCTGGTACCGCGACGGACTCGCCGCGCCGGCGCGCTGACTCAGGATCGCGGACGCCCGAAGAACAACACGTAGCCGTCGGCGTCCTTTACCTCGAAGCCGCGCAGTCCATCCGTGCGGTTCGTGATGTTCCGGCGGAAGCGCACGTCCCGTGCGGAGAGCTCCGTGTGCAACTTGTCCGGATCGTCGACGTACACGAAGGCATCCCACAGCGCGCCGGGATGCCGCGTGGGATTCGGCTGCGCCGCGAGATCGCCGCCGAAATGCTTGAGGAAGATCTGCGCGCCGTCTCGCCCGACGATCGCGAAGAACGGGCCGTCGTCCGGCTCGGCGTAGCGACGCTCGAAGCCCAGCACGTCGACGTAGAACGCGACGGCGCGCGTGACGTTCTTCACGATGAAGAACGGCGAGACACCGCCGAGCTCGGCGCGCGGATTCACGCGTACTTGACGCCGCAGCCGCCCAGCCCGCAGTAGCCGTTCGGATTCTTGGCGAGGTACTGCTGGTGGTAGTCCTCGGCGTAGTAGAACTCCGGCGCGTCGGCGATCTCGGTGGTGATGGCCGCGCGATGCGCCGCGCTCAGCGCCTCCTGGTACTTGCGCTTGCTGGCCTCCGCCGCCGTCTTCTGGGCATCCGTCGTCACGTAGATGGCCGACCGGTACTGCGTGCCGACGTCGTTGCCCTGGCGCATGCCCTGCGTCGGATCGTGCGATTCCCAGAACGACCGGAGCAACGCCTCGTAGCTCACCTTGTTAGGGTCGTACACGACGCGCACGACTTCCGTATGTCCCGTGCGGCCGGAACACACCTCCTCGTAGTTGGCGTTCGGCGTGAAACCGCCGGCGTAGCCAACGGCCGTCGTGACGACGCCGGGAATCTCCCAGAACTTGCGCTCCGCGCCCCAGAAACAGCCGAGCCCGAAGACCGCTTCCTCTAGACCGTTCACCGCCGGCTGCTTGATGTCGCTGCCGTTCACGAAATGCTTTCCGCTCAACGGCACCGGCGTATTGCGACCGGGCAATGCATCGCCCTGTGCGGGAATGGACGTCTTCTTGGCTAAGAGAGCCATGGCGGTCTCCAGGGATTCGGGGGTCGGGGCAGTGTGGGGTCGGATTTGGCTTTACTCAAGGCTAAACTCGCGCGCCCATGACGGAATCCGCCAGCACCCCGCGATTGCGGGCCACGT
>CADEED010000093.1 GCA_902826225.1 uncultured Pseudomonadota bacterium
CTCGTCGCGCCGGACGGCCGCCGCATCGTGTGCCGCTCGGACAAGTTCATCGAAGGCCAGCTGCGCCTCGACACCATCGACAACCACCCCCTCGCGGTGCTCTCGACCACGCTGCCGCGTTCGGTCACGCAGAGCGGTCACCAGGGCGTGAACTACCTCGTCGGCCTCGTCGCCCTCCTCGTCAGCATCGTGGTCGCCGCCTGGCACGCCTACAGCGGCCGCCTGAAGCGCACGTCGCAGCTAGCGGCCACCAACGAGACGCGTTACCGCGCGATTTTCGACCGCGCCGCGTCGGGCATCATGCTGTTCGATCCGTCGTCGCGGCGCGTGTTCGATGCGAATCCGCAGGCGCAGCGCCTCGTCGGCGCGTCGCTGGACGAACTCCGCCGGCGTGACGTCGCCACGATCTTCGACACGCCGGTGTCGCTCGTGCCCGGCAGCGAGCGCGATCCTGCCGACAACCGCGCGGCCCAGGTGCTGCGCGGCGACGGCGAACGGCGCGACATCGAATTCTCGATAGCGGATCTCGACCCCGGCACGGGCCGGGTGCACGCCATGCTGCTCCAGGACATCTCGCACCGTCGCGAAGCCGAGCGCCGCGCGCAGGAACACCAGCTCTCGCTGCAGCACCTCGCCACGCACGATGCGCTGACCGGCCTGCCGAACCGTACGTTCCTCAACGAAGAGCTGCCGCGCCTCATCGACGAGGCGGCCCGCCGCGGAGATTCGCTCTCGATCCTCTACATCGACTGCGACAACTTCAAGAACATCAACGATTCGCGCGGCCACTCGATCGGCGACGACTATCTCCGATCGGTGGCACGCCGCCTCCGCGATTCGATCGCGAGCCCGGACCTCGTCGTGCGCATGGGCGGCGACGAATTCCTCGTGGTCACCCGCCACTACGGTCTCGAGCCCGACAGCGCGGCGATCGCCGAGCGCGTGGCCGCGGCCCTCAAGAAGCCCGTTCGTCTGGGCGAAGCGACCTATTCCGCGACCACCAGCATCGGTCTGTCCGTCTACCCGCGCGACGCCACCACGATGAGCGAGCTGCTGCGCTCCGCCGACATCGCGCTGTACGAAGCCAAGGCGCGCGGCCGCGACAACGTACAGATGTTCGACGCGGCGATGAACAAGCGCGTCCACACGCGCCTGGCGCTCGAGCAGGACCTGCGCAGCGCGGTGAACCGCGAGGCCATCGAGATCCACCTCCAGCCGATCGTCGACATACGCACGGGCCGTCTCGTGTCGTTCGAAGCGCTCGCGCGCTGGAACGATCCGCGACACGGCTCGGTGCCGCCGCTCGCCTTCATCGAAGTCGCCGAAGCCTCGGACCTGATCGTCGAACTCGGCGAATGCGTGATTCGCAACGTCGCGCGGCAGATCGCCGCCTGGCAGCGAGCCGGTCTCAAGCCCGTGCCGGTGGCAATCAACGTTTCGGCCAAACAGCTCAAGCGTTCGAACCTGCCCGAGCGCATCGTCGCGATCGCACACGAGTTCGACATCGCCCCGCATCAGCTCGAAGTGGAACTCACCGAGTCCGTCGCGATGCAGGATTCCGAACAGCACGTGACGAAACTGCACGCGCTGCGCGATCTCGGCGTGCGCGTCTCGGTGGACGACTTCGGCACCGGCTATTCGAGCCTCGCGTACCTGCGCAACCTGCCGATCGACTATCTCAAGATCGACCGGACTTTCGTGCGCGACATGAATGTCGACCGCAACGACGCCGCGATCGTCAGGGCGATCATCAGCATGGCGCAGAGCCTGCACCTGGGCACGGTTGCCGAGGGTATCGAAACGCGCGAGCACGCCTCGCAGCTGCTGGCGCTCGGCTGCTCCACGGGTCAGGGCTATTTCTTCAGCAAGCCGCTGCCGACGCAAGAGACGAACGAGCTGCTGCGCACGATGCGTGGCGCCGCGCCCGTGAACACGAATCCTCAGCTCGAGATCGTTCGCGTCTCGTGAGTTCGCGCGGCCAGCGCGCGCTGCATCGCCGCCTCGCGCTCCGCTGCTTCCGCGACCCTGCGCCGCTTGCGCAGGAACAGCCCGGCCACCCCGAGCACCAGCGTCAACGCGGCCACGGGCCACACGATCCGGATAAGGCTCGACGGGCGCATCTCCGGCCGCCTCTCCTTCACCTCGTCCGGAACCGGCGCGTTGACCGCCGCGGGCGCCGGCGGCGCGTATTGCACCGGCTTCGGATGGTCCTTCGCGAAGCGCTCGATGCGCGCGCGGATGAGCCTCTCGCCGGGCGCGCCGTACTCGATCGCCTGCTGGTAGTAGCGGCGCGGGTCGACATCGAAGCCGGCGTACAACAGGTCGCCCAGCGAGCGGGCGACGTCACCGACCACCGCGTTCGGCGGCTTCACGAATTTCGTGCGCTCTTCCAGCTGGATCTGGATGTCTTCGACCAGGTCGTCGCCACCCCGCAACCTGCCCTCTTTCGTGATCGGAAGGATGGCCGGTACGACCGGGACTTCGTCGTTGCCGAAGTCGAGCGCGAGCACTCGGTTCTTCTCGAGCCACTGCGGATTCTTCGCGATCTCGAGTTTGGCCTCGAGGATGCGGGCATGCAGCCACTCGGAACCCTTGTGCTCGTCAGCGTCCCGTTTCACACCTTCGCGGATCCACTCGAGAGCCTCGGTGTCGTTTCCGGACAGTTCGAGCGCGGTACCGAGGTTCGCGGCCACCTTCGCGCTGCCCGGAAACTTCTTCTCCGTCTCCCGCAGCAGCGCGATGGCTTCCGGGTACTTGCCCGTCAGGATCCGCGCGACGGCAAGATCGTTGCTCGTTTCGAGCGTCGAAGCCGCCGCGTGCTTCTGCTCGAGTCCGGCGACGAGCTGGGGCAAGCGGTTGGCCTGCGCTTCTACGAGCTGCGAGTCGAACGCGTTGATACACGCGAACGCGGGCGCCGCGAACGCGGCCAGCAGCAGGGTCACGCTCGAGTGAACGCGCTTCATTTCGCGAGCGGCTTTCCTGGCACCCAGAAATCCTTCCAGCCCAGACCGGCGGCCTTGATGGCCTGCAACCGCGCCTTGAGGCGCGCGGCATCGAAACTCGTGACGCCGCCGGAACTGAACGCAACCTTCATGCCCGCAACCTTGGCAGCCTTGAGCACATCGACCGACGGCGGCTGATCCCGGTCGAAGAACAGGACCACCGCGCCCGGGATGTTCGTGCCCGCGCCCGCGGGCAACTCGCTGGTCAACGTGAGTCCGTGGCGACGCACCTGGCTCCAGAACGAGTCCGCGTCGGTGGCCGGCGGCGTCAAGCCGAAATCGATCAGGGGAATGTTGTCGTTCGAGGCGGTCGACACGAGCTCGTCGAGCTCGCGATCCTCGATCGCCACGAGCCCGGGCGGCGGCGCGGCGTCCTGCGGCAGCAACCGCACCTTCATGTTCCGGTACTTCACGACGCTGCCGGGATCATGCGCCTGCAGCGCGAAGGTACCGGAGCCCAGGGAGCGGCCCTGCTTGTCGGCGGCGCGCGGCGCATTCGCCGGTTCTGCGTATTCGCATACCAGTTTATCGTCGATGAACGTCTGGACGGTCTTGCCGACCACGCGAATGCGGTAGGTGAACCACTCGTTGTCCTTCGCCGGCGCCACGTATGAGTTGCGCACGGCGTACACGCTGCCCGTCATCTTGTGCTCGATGTAGCCGTTCATCGATTCGGCCGGCGGGTTCGAGTTGATGACCTGCAGCTCGTAGCCGGCCGCGGGCCAGCCGGGCCCCTGCCACCTCGTGTGCACGTAGATGCCGCTGTTGGCGCCGGGCGAGGTCATGACCTCGGCGGAGAATTCGAAGTTCCGGAAGTCGTGCTGCGCGACCTTGCCGACGTAGAACAGGTGCGAACGCTCGCCCTTCGCGACGAAGGCGCCGTCCTCGACGACCCAGGATTCGGGCCGTTCCGCGGCTTTCCAGCCGGCCAGTGATCTGCCGTTCTGCAGCGGCACCCATTCCTGGGCCACCGCGGGCGCGGCGGCGAGCGCCGCCGCCATGAGACCGAACCACGCGAATCGCTTCATGGCCATCTTCTCCGCTGGCAACGAAATCCGTTCAGATGTAGCGGACCTTCACGATCTCATACGAGTGCGTGCCGCCGGGCGCGGTCACGTCGACGACGTCGCCCGCGCTCTTCCCGACGAGCGCCCGCGCGATCGGCGAGGTGATCGAGATGCGCCCCGACTTGATGTCGGCTTCGTCCTCTCCGACGATCTGGTAGGTGATCGGCTTTCCGTCGTTCTGGTCCTCGAGGTCGACGGTGACCCCGAAGGTCACCCTGCCACTGTTCGCCATGGGCGACGACGTCGGGTCGATGATCTCGGCGGTCGACATCTTGGCTTCGATCTCGCCGATACGGCCCTCGATGAAACCCTGTTGCTCGCGCGCCGCGTGGTACTCGGCGTTCTCCGACAGATCGCCGTGACTGCGCGCCTCGGCGATCGCCTTGATGACGCGAGGGCGATCCTCCGTCTTGAGCCGCTTCAGCTCGCTGCGCAGCGCTTCGGCGCCGCGCAGGGTCATCGGATTGCGCTTCATGTCGGGCTCGCCTCTTTGTGGAGGTCCTGCAGTCGATTCACTTCCACCGCGTCCATGTGATCCAGAGCTTCGCAGGTTGCGAGCGCCGCCGCGAGCGTCGTGTAGTACGTGACCCGCTTGTGCACCGCCTCGCGGCGGATCGAATTCGACTCGAGGGTGGCCTGCTTGCCCTCCGTGGTGTTCACGATCATCGTGAATTCGTCGTTCTTGATCATGTCGACGATGTGCGGGCGCCCCTCGCGCACCTTGTTAGCGCGCTTGCACGCCATGCCGGCTTCGGAGATGACCTTGCAGGTGCCGTCGGTCGCTGCCAGCTCGAAGCCGCGCTCGATGAGCTTCTTCGCCAGCGAGACGACGCCCGGCTTGTCACGCTCGCGGACGCTCACCAGGACCACGCCGGAACGTGGCAACGTCACGCCCGACGCGGCCTGCGCCTTCGCATACGCCTCGCCGAAAGTACGGCCCGTGCCCATCACTTCACCGGTGCTCTTCATCTCCGGTCCCAGGATCGGATCGGCTTCGGGGAACTTCGTGAACGGAAACACGGCTTCCTTGACCGAGAAATACGGGGGGGTGACCTCGCGCACGTCGTCCATCGATTTGAGCTTGCGCCCGGTCATCACGCGTGCGCCGATCTTCGCGAGCGGCACACCCGTCGCCTTCGACACGAACGGCGCGGTGCGCGACGCGCGTGGGTTCACCTCGAGCACGTAGATGATGCCGTTCTGGATCGCGAACTGGATGTTCATGAGCCCGACGACGTTGAGTGCCTTCGCGAGCTTGCGCGTCTGCTCGCGCAGCTCCGCCTGGATTTCGGCCGACAGGCTGTTCGGGGGCAGCGAGCAACCGGAGTCGCCGGAGTGGATGCCCGCCTGCTCGACGTGCTCCATGATGCCGCCGATGAGCACGTCGTCGCCGTCGGAACACGCGTCGACATCGACTTCGATCGCGACGTCCAGGAAGCGGTCGAGCAGGACCGGGCTGTCGTTGGAAACGCTGACCGCGGTGTTCATGTACAGACGCAGGTCCTCCTCGGTGAACACGACCTCCATCGCGCGGCCGCCGAGCACGTAGGAAGGACGCACGACGAGCGGGAACCCGACCTCGCGCGCGAGCTTCACGGCCTGCTCCTCGGTGCGCGCCGTCGCGTTCGCCGGTTGCTTGAGACCGAGGTTTTTCACGAGCAGCTGGAAGCGTTCGCGGTCTTCCGCGATGTCGATGGAATCCGGCGTGGTGCCGATGATCGGCGCGCCCGCCGCCTCGAGCGCCCGCGAGAGCTTGAGCGGCGTCTGGCCGCCGTACTGCACGATGACGCCTTCCGGCTTCTCCTTGTGGATGATCTCCAGCACGTCTTCGAGTGTCAGCGGTTCGAAGTACAGACGATCCGACGTGTCGTAATCCGTCGAGACGGTTTCCGGGTTGCAATTGACCATGATGGTCTCGTATCCGTCCTCGCGCAGCTGCAGCGCCGCGTGCACGCAGCAGTAGTCGAACTCGATGCCCTGCCCGATGCGGTTCGGACCCCCGCCCAGGATCATGATCTTGCGTTTCGAGGTCGGCGCGGCTTCGCACTCTTCCTCGTAGGTCGAATACAGATAGGCTGTCGACGTGGCGAACTCGGCCGCGCAGGTGTCCACGCGCTTGAAGACCGGCCGCACGTTGAGCGCGTGTCGCTTCTCGCGCATGCCCTCTTCCCGGATGCCCGTGAGCCGCGCGAGCCGGCTGTCGGAGAAGCCTTTGCGCTTGAGGTCCCGCATGCGCGCGGCGTCGAGGGAGGATAGCCCCTCATCGCGCACGCGGGCTTCCTCGTTGATGAGGTCTTCGAGCTGCGCCAGGAACCAGGGATCGATGTACGAGAGTTCTTCGATGCGCTCGCGCGACCAGCCCGCGCGGAATGCATCCGCGACGAACAGCAGGCGGCTCGGCCCGGGTGCGCGCAGTTCGTAGGCCAGCTTGTCGCGGGCTTCTTCCGTCGAAACGTCGGCGATCTGTTCGTTGAGGCCGTCGAGGCCCGTCTCCAGCCCGCGCAGCGCCTTTTGCAGCGACTCCTGGAACGTGCGCCCGATCGCCATGACCTCGCCCACCGACTTCATCTGGGTGGTGAGCCGCGTGTTCGCGGCCGGGAATTTCTCGAAGGTGAAACGCGGGATCTTCGTGACGACGTAGTCGATCGACGGCTCGAACGAGGCCGGCGTCGCGCCGCCCGTGATGTCGTTCTTGAGCTCGTCGAGCGTGTAGCCGACGGCGAGCTTCGCCGCGATCTTCGCGATCGGAAAACCCGTGGCCTTCGAAGCGAGCGCGGACGAACGCGACACGCGCGGGTTCATCTCGATCACCAGCAGCCGGCCGTCCTTGGGATTCACCGCGAACTGCACGTTCGAGCCACCCGTGTCGACGCCGATCTTGCGCAGCACCGCGATCGATGCGTTGCGCATGCGCTGGTATTCCTTGTCGGTGAGCGTCTGCGCGGGCGCGACGGTGATGGAATCGCCGGTGTGCACACCCATCGGATCGAGGTTTTCGATGGAGCAGACGATGATGCAGTTGTCGTTCCTGTCGCGGACGACCTCCATCTCGAATTCCTTCCAGCCGATGACGGATTCCTCGATGAGGACTTCCGACGTCGGCGACGCGTCGAGACCGCGCTCGACGATCTGCTCGAATTCCTCGCGGTTGTAGGCGATGCCGCCGCCCGAGCCGCCCATCGTGAACGACGGGCGGATCACCACCGGGAAGCCCAGCGTCAGCTGGATCTCGTGCGCCTGCGCGAGCGTGTGCGCGACCGCCGCGCGGGCGCACTCGAGTCCGATCTCCTTCATCGCGTTCTTGAACAGCTCGCGATCCTCGGCCATGTCGATGGCCTCGCGCGAGGCCGCGATCATCTCGACGCCGTGACGGGCGAGCACGCCCTCGCGCACGAGATCGAGCGCGGTGTTGAGCGCGGTCTGGCCGCCCATCGTCGGCAGCAGTGCGTCCGGCTGTTCTTTCTCGATGATGCGCGCGAGCGTGCGCCAGTTGATCGGCTCGATGTAGATGGCGTCGGCCATCCCCGGGTCCGTCATGATGGTCGCCGGGTTCGAGTTCACGAGGATGACGCGGTAGCCCTCCTCCTTGAGCGCCTTGCAGGCCTGCGCTCCCGAGTAATCGAATTCACACGCCTGGCCGATGATGATCGGGCCGGCCCCGATGATCAGGATGCTCTCGATGTCTGTGCGTTTTGGCATGTCGGGTTCAGGCGGCCTTGTCGGGCGGATTCTTGCCGCTGGCGCGCGCGCGCAGTTTCTGTTGCAGGCGCCTCAGCATGAGATGGACGAAGCGGTCGAAGAGCGCTCCGATGTCGTGCGGACCCGGGCTCGCCTCCGGATGTCCCTGGAAGCTGAAGGCCGGCTTGTCGATGCGCGCAATGCCTTGCAGCGATCCGTCGAACAACGAGCGATGCGTCGCCTTGAGTGTCGACGGCATGTCCGACTCGTCGACCGCGAAACCGTGGTTCTGGCTCGTGATGAACACGCGGCCGGTTTCGAGGTCCTGCACGGGGTGGTTCGCGCCGTGATGGCCGAACTTCATCTTCATGGTGCGGGCGCCGCTCGCGAGCCCGAGCAGCTGGTGCCCGAGACAGATGCCGAAGGTCGGCAGGTCGGCGACGACCAGCGCGCGGATCGCTTCGATCGCGTACTCGCAGGGTTCCGGATCGCCAGGACCGTTCGAGAGGAACACGCCATCCGGATCGAGCGCCATGACTTCTTCGGCACTCGTCTGCGCGGGCACCACCGTCATGCGACAGCCACGGTCGGCGAGCATGCGCAGGATGTTGCGCTTGACACCGAAGTCGTACGCGACGACGTGCAGCCGCTGGTGGGCGCGCATCACCGGACGATTCTCGGGCTGCCACAGCGTGCCCTCATTCCACTGGTACTGGCGCTTGGTGCTGACGACCTTCGCGAGGTCCATGCCCTTGAGGCCGGGAAATTTCTTCGCGAGGCGCACGGCTGCCGCGGCGTCGAGCTTGTCGCCCGCCATGATGCAGCCCGCCTGCGCGCCCTT
Organism: uncultured Pseudomonadota bacterium; assembly: GCA_902826225.1. Lineage (GTDB taxonomy): Bacteria > Pseudomonadota > Gammaproteobacteria > Steroidobacterales > Steroidobacteraceae > CADEED01. The sequence continues at coordinate 8,589 of CADEED010000093.1, forward strand.
CTCGCGCAGGATGCGCGTGAGCTTGCGCGTGTCGATGCCGGAGATCGCGACCACCTTGTGGCGTGCGAGGAATTCGCGCAGGTCCTCGGACTTGCGCCAGTTGCTTGCGAGCGGCGGTACGTCGCGAACGATGAGCCCCGCGGCGAACGCGGTCGGTGCTTCGAGATCCTCAGGCGTGGTGCCCGTGTTCCCGATGTGTGGATAGGTCAGCGTGACGATCTGTCGCGAGTACGACGGATCGGTGAGTATTTCCTGGTAACCCGTGAGCGCGGTATTGAAAACGACTTCGCCAGTGGTGTTGCCTTTGGCGCCGATAGACTGGCCGCTGAAGATGGTTCCATCTTCCAGGGCCAGAACCGCGGTTACGGTCACGCGGGTACTCCTCTCGGGCGGTCACTGCCCGAAACTGACGATCGTGTGAGTGGATGCTCTCCGCGCGGAGCGTACATGCACAAAGCGGGAGGAGTTCTCGCGAACATCCTCCCGCCCTGCGTTGGACTAACCCGTTTCGGATTAGGCGGCAATTTTACGAAGCGACCCCTACTGTGTCCATGAAACTTCTTGCCTCGAACCCTTAGAAACGCCCGGTAAAAGTTCTAACGACGACTTCTACAAAGCCCCCTAAGTGGCTGTTTTTAATCCAAGTACGTTGGCCATCGCGTATCGGCCGGGCTTTTGCGCGGCCAACCAGACCGCGGCGCGAATGGCGCCGTGGGCAAATATCGCCCGGTCGGAGGCCTCGTGGCCGATCGTCAACCGCTCCCCGGAGCCGGCGAACAGGACGGTATGCGTACCGACGATATCCCCGGCTCGCACGCTCGCGATGCCGATCTCGCCGTCGCGCCGGGACTGATTTCCGGACCGGCCGGTGAGCGTGTCTGCGTGGCTGTCGAGCCCGCGCGCCCTGGCGGCGCTGTCGGCGAGCGCGAGCGCGGTGCCCGATGGCGCATCGGCCTTGAGCTTGTGGTGCATTTCGACGATCTCGATGTCGAAGGTCGCGGGCAAAGCGCTGGCCGCGATGCGTACGAGTTCCTGCGCCACGGCGACGCCGATCGATGTGTTGGGCGCGACGAGCACGGCGATGTCGCGCGCGGCGGCGGCGACACGCGCTTCGAACTCCGCGCCATGGCCCGTGGTGCCGATCACGAGGGGCACGCGCGCCGCGCGGCACACATTGAGCGCGCGCAGGCTGAGGTCGGGCCGCGAGAAATCGATGGCGACCCGCGCGCCGCCGAGATCCGACGGTAGTTCGTTCGAGATGCGTACGCCGAGTGCTGCCACGCCGGCGACCTCGCCCAGGTCCCGGCCCGTGGATCTGCCCTCCGGCGATCCGACGGCCGCGACGATCTCGAGCGCACGTTCAGCGCCGTTCGCGCGCGCAATCGCCACGCCCATGCGCCCGCTCGCTCCAATCAACGCAGCTTTCGTCACCCTGGTACCTGCTCCACGCCGACAGTGTGCCGCAGCGCTCGCACTCATGCGAGACTCGCCGCCCATGATACGCATCGGCATCCTGGGCGCGGCCCGCATCGCACCCCGCGGCATCATCACGCCGGCGAACGCGCTGCTCGGCGCCGAAGTCGTCGCCATCGGCGCGCGCAATGTGGAACGCGCCCAGAACTTCGCCGCGCAGCACTCGATACCCGTCGCGCTCGGAAGTTATGCCGAACTCGTCGCCCGCGACGACGTCGACCTCGTGTACTGCGCCCTGCCGCCGTCCGCGCACCTCGAGTGGTGCGTGGCCGCGCTCGAGCACGGCAAGCACGTGCTCGTCGAGAAACCGTTCGCGAACAACGCCCAGGACGCCGCGAAAATGGCGGGCGCCGCGCGCGCTGCCGGCCGGCAGCTGATCGAGGCTTTCCACTATCGATTCCACCCGCTGTTCGACTCGGCATTGCGCCAGCTGCGCGCCGGCGTCATCGGCCGCATCAAGCACATCGACGCCGTGTTCAACGCGAACCTCCCCGACACGCCGGGCGAATTGCGCTACATCGAAGCCATGGGCGGCGGCGCGTTGATGGATCTCGGCTGCTACTGCATGCACTGGATCCGCTGTGTCGCCGGCGACGAGCCCGCGGTCGTGAAGGCCAGCGCGCTCTGCGCCACGCCCGGAGTCGACCTCGAGGTCGAGGCCGAGCTCGCGTTCACGAGCGGGCCCACGGCGACCCTCAAGTGCTCGATGAAGCCGGACGACGGCGTCCTGTTTCGCCGGCTGCGCGTCGAGGGCGAGAAAGGCACGCTCGAGATCGACAATCCGGTATCGCCGCATGCGGGCGCCACGCTCGAGATCGAGACCGACGGGCCCTCGCGGCCGCAGACCGTGTCTGGCGGCGACACCACTTACCACTACCAGTTGCGCCACGTGCTCGAGGTCATCGAGGGGCGCGCGCAGGCGATCACGGGGGGCGACGACGCCATCGGCAACATGCGCGCCATCGACGCCACCTACCGCGCGGCGGGGCTGCATCCGCGCGGACTGCCTGCGTAAGTGATGGCAGCGCGGCACGTCCTCGCGCTGGATGCGGGCACCACCAGCTCCCGCACGCTGGTGTTCGACGCGCGGGGCCGCGTCGTCGCGCGGGCGCAGCGCGAATTCACGCAGCACTTCCCGCAGCCCGGCTGGGTCGAGCATGATGCGCTGGAAATCCTCGAGACCCAGCGCGCGACGATCGGCGATGCATTGCGCCAGGCGAAGCTGACGCCGGGCGACATCGCCGCGGTCGGCATTGCCAATCAGCGCGAGACCACCGTGCTGTGGGACAGACAGACCGGCGTGCCCATCGCCCCGGCGATCGTCTGGCAGGACCGGCGGACCGCGGCGACCTGCGACTCGCTGCGCGCTGCCGGACTCGAGCCGGAAATCTCCGCGCGCACGGGGCTGCTGCTCGATCCCTACTTCTCCGGAACCAAGCTCGCGTGGCTGCTCGACAACGTGCCCGGCGCGCGCGCGCGCGCCGAAGCCGGCGACCTGGCATTCGGGACGATCGACAGCTGGCTGATCCACCGACTGAGCGGCGGACGCGAACACGTCACCGATGCGACGAATGCAAGCCGCACGCTGCTGTTCGACATCTCGCATGGTGACTGGGACGACGGGCTTCTCGGGATCTTCCGCGTGCCCCGCGCCTGCCTGCCGCGTGTGATCGGGTCCTGCCTGCCGGCGGGCGAGTCGGTGTCGATCGAAATCGACGGCGTCAAACTACCGGTCGCCGGGATCGCGGGCGATCAGCAGGCCGCGCTGTTCGGCCAGGGCTGTCACACACCGGGCATGGCCAAGAACACCTACGGCACCGGCTGTTTCGCGCTGCTCAACATCGGCCATGCCGCGCGCGCGTCGCGGCACCGCCTGCTGACCACCGTGGCGCTGCGACGCGGTTCGATCACGAGCTACGCCCTCGAAGGCGCCGTGTTCATGGCGGGCGCCACCGTGCAGTGGCTGCGGGACGGGCTGGGCATCATCGAGAGGTCCGCCGATGTCGAGCCGCTCGCCTTGAGCGTGCCGGACACCGGCGACGTCTATCTCGTCCCGGCCTTCGCCGGCCTGGGCGCTCCGCAGTGGGATGCGGCGGCGCGCGGCACCATCGTCGGACTGACGCGCGGATCGACCCGCGCGCACATCGCGCGCGCCGCGGTCGAGAGCATCGCATTCCAGGTCGCGGATCTCATCGACGCGATGCAGCTCGACTCGGGGCAGGGGCTGTCGGAGCTGCGCGTCGACGGCGGCGCCGCGCGCAACGACCTGCTGATGCAGTTCCAGGCCGATCTGCTCGGCGTGCCGGTGCTGCGGCCCGCGAACACCGAGACGACCGCATTCGGTGCCGCCGCGCTGGCCGGGCTCGGCGTGGGCTTGTGGTCTTCCGAGACCGAAGTCGCCGCGTTGTGGTCGCTCGAGAAGCGGTTCGAACCGCGCATGAGTCGCGACGCGGCCGCGGCGCGCCGCGCCCGCTGGCAGCAAGCGCTCGCGCACTCGCGCGGCTGGGCGCGCGCATGACAACAAGCCGGCGGCGATTTCTCGCGATCGCGGCAGGCATCGCGCTGCTGTGCGGCGCCGCGCTCCCGTTCCTGCTGCCGGAACCCCTCCACTATCTGCCGGACGATACCGCGCGGTTCGTGGCGCTGTTTCCGGCCCCGCCCGCCAGTGACTCGGCCGAGACGCGCCGGGAGCTGGACGCCCTCCTCGAGCTGCAGCGAACACGCACCCTCGCCCAGGTCGACGCCGCGCGAGCCGATCGCAAGAAGGACGTCGGGCGATTCTTCGCGGTGCTCGGGCTCGATCCCGCGAACCCGCCGGCGCTGCCTCGACTTCGGCGGCTCACCGATCGCCTGGAGGGCGACGTGTCGAAATACGTGCGCGCGCCGAAACAGGCGTTTCGCCGCCTGCGGCCCTACGAAGTCGAGCCGCGCCTGAAACCCTGCATCGACGACGTGCAGGGAGATCTCTCCTACCCGAGCGGCCATGCGACATACGGATACGTCGTCGGATCCCTGCTGGCGGAAATAGTCCCCGAAAAGCGGGGTGCGCTTGAGAAGCGCGCCGACGAATTCGCCCAGCAGCGGGCCGTGTGCGGGGTGCATTTCCCGAGCGATCTCGAAGCCGGCCGGCGCGGCGCCTTTTGGCTGGCCGGCGAGTTCGACAAGTCCGGGAAATTCCAGGAAGACGCCGCCGCCGCGAGCGCCGAGTTGCGCGCCGCACTGGCAGCGGCCGGCAAGCTCACCCCGTGGTCGCCGCCGGACTAGGTCGGTTCGCTCGAGAAGAACCGCTTCACGCCTTCGAGGAAGCTCTCGCCGCGCGGCGAGTGCTTCTTGCCGTCCTTCTTCAGCGACTCCTCGAACTTCTTCAGCAGTTCGCGTTGCTCGCTGTTCAGCTTCACCGGGGTCTCGACGACGACGGTGCAGAAGAGATCTCCGCGCGCGCCGCCGCGTACCGGCTTCACCCCTTTGTCGCGCAGCCGGAACTGGGTGCCGGACTGGGTCTCGGCGGGAACCTTGAGTGACACGTGCCCGTCCAGCGTCGGCACCTCGACACTGCCGCCCAGCACCGCCGTCGTGAAACTGACGGGCACACGGCACAGCAGATCGGCGCCGTCGCGATCGAAGATGTCGTGCTGTCGCACGTGGATCTCGACATAGAGGTCGCCGGGCGGTCCACCATTGCGGCCCGCCTCGCCCTCGCCCGAGAGCCGAATGCGGTCGCCGGTATCGACGCCCGCGGGAATCTTCACCGCGAGCCGCTTGCTCCGGCGCACGCGGCCCTGGCCGAGGCAGATGTCACAGGGATTCGTGATCATGCTGCCGGTGCCGCGACATTTCGGGCACGGCTGCTGCAGCTGGAAGAAACCCTGCGAGATGCGCACCTGACCCGCACCATTGCAGGTATCGCAGGTGACTGGCTTGTGGCCCTTCGCCGCGCCGCTGCCGCCGCAGGTGTCACACTCCATGAGCTTCGCGACGTCTATCTCGGACGAGTGACCGAACACCGCCTGGTTGAGGTCGAGCTCGAGGTCGTACTTGAGATCGGCGCCGCGGAACACCTGGCGACCGCCACCGCCACGCCGTCCGCCGCCGAAGATGTCGCCGAACATTTCGCCGAACATCTCGCCAAAGGCGTCGCCGCCCGAGAAACCGCCACGGCCGCCCGCGTTGCGCGACGCGTCGATGCCGGCGTGTCCATGCTGATCGTAGATGGCGCGCTTTTCGGCCTCGCAGAGAACTTCGTAGGCCTCCTTGGCCTCCTTGAAGTTCTCCTCGGCTTCCTTGTCACCCGGATTGCGGTCCGGGTGAAATTTCATGGCCAGACGCCGATAGGCCTTCTTGATGTCGGCCTCGGTCGCGGTGCGCGGTACGTCGAGCACCTTGTAGTAATCACGTTTGGCCATCGGGCGCCGGCCCCTCCCGAGGCCTAACTATGGGTCATCGTCGGATCGGGATGATCAGGACGCTTTTTTCTTGTCGTCCTTCACTTCCTCGAACTCCGCGTCGACCGCGTCCTCGTTGCCCTTCGAGCCGCCACCGGCGTTCGCCGGGCCGCCCGCAGCACCTTCGGTACCGGCGCCGCCCGCCTGGGCAGCCTGCGCTTGGCTCACGATCGTCGAGGCCGCGGCCATGAGGGCCTCGGACTTCTTCTCGATCGCGCCCTTGTCGTCGCCCTTGAGCACGCCGCGCAGGTCCGACAACGCGGACTCGACCTTGGCACGTTCACCGCCGTCGACCTTGTCGCCGAGATCCTTGAGGGACTTCTCCACCGCGTGGGCGAGCTGCTCACCCCGGTTACGCGAATCGACCAGCTCGCGGATCTTCTTGTCCTCCTCGGCGTGCGCCTCGGCGTCGGCCACCATGCGCTTGATCTCGTCCTCGTTGAGGCCCGAATTCGCCTTGATGACGATCTTGGCTTCCTTGCCCGTGGTCTTTTCCTTCGCCGTCACGTGCATGATGCCGTTCGCGTCGATGTCGAAGGTGACCTCGATCTGCGGCTGACCGCGCGGCATCGGCGGGATGTCCGAGAGATCGAACTTGCCCA
>CADEED010000094.1 GCA_902826225.1 uncultured Pseudomonadota bacterium
GTGTCGGGCGGCCGTGCGTGTGGTGTGGGGCTGGCGGTGGCCGAGTGGCGCGGCCGCGCGCGGCGCGTCGCCCGGAGCCGAGCTGTTGGGCGAGGCGCTGGAACGCCTGGCGGTGCTCGCCCGACGCGAGCTGCGCCGACCCTTGCGCGCTCTCGCCGAGACGGTGCCGCCGCCGGAAGGACGCTGGCTCGCGGCCGGATTCGGCACGCTGGCGCCGCTCCCGAAGCGTGTGCTCGACAGGCTGGGAGCCGCCACGATCCCGGCCGGGCATGCCGTCGCGCCGGTGGACGTCGCGACCGCGGAGAATGACGATCAGGAGATCGAGCTCATCGCCGGGTGGTGCCGCGCGCAACTCGAGCAGGATCCCGCCCGGCGGCTGCTCGTGGTGGATTCGAAATTGCGCGCGCGCCGACGGAGTTACGAGCGATCTCTTTCGCAGACGCTCACGCCATCCGAATGGGTGTCGGAGAACGCCCGGCAGTTCTCCACGGTGTTCGCCATCGAAGGCGGGCAGCCGTTCGTCGAGTTTCCGCTCGTCACGCATGCGCTGCTGACGCTGCGCTTGCTGACGGGCCGTCTCGCATTCCACGACATCGTTCGCTGGCTGCGGCTGCCGTTCCTGGACCGTGACGACGTTTTCGCCGGCGCTGCCATCGAGGCGGAGTTGCGCGAGGGGCGACAGCTCGAGTACTCGGTGGTCGAGCTCGCGACTTTCCTCGAGGGTGATGGGCGCGGCGCCGCCGCGCGCGAGCTGGCCGGCCGCCTGCGCCAGGCGCACGCGGCCTTGCGCGGCGAACGCACGCCGGCGGAATGGTCGCCCGGGTTGCTGTCGGCGCTGCGGGTCGTCGGATGGCATGGTTCGCGCGCCCTGCGCAGCGATGAACAGCAGACCGTCGCGCGGTGGCACGCGCTGCTCGACGAGTACGCCGCGCTCGGTCCCTGGGTCGGGCGGTCGACCGCAGCCGTCGCGGTGGATACGCTCGCCGATCTCGCGGCCGAACGCAGCTTCGACCCGGCGAGCGTCGCGGCGCCCCTGACGCTGACGGATTCCCACGATGACCCTGTCGTGCGATACGACGGCATATGGGTGGCCGGCCTGGATGCGGCACAGTGGCCGCCGCCGCCCCGTCCCGACGTCTTCGTTCCTTTGCGCCTGCAGACGGGCGCGGGCATCCCGGCCGCGAGCGCGGCGGGGCAGACGCGACGAGCGCAGGAATCCCTGGTCGCCTGGCGCGCCGCGACGGATCGTCTCGTGTGCTCGTGGGCGCGGCTCGAGGGCGAGGCGCATCGCACGCCGAGCCCGTTGCTCGCTCGTCTTCCGGACGTGGGCGTTTACCGCGCCGGTGGCGCGACTCCGCTCGCCGTGATGCTTCGCCATCGCCAGGTGGAGTCCTTCGACGACGAGAACGGCACGCCCGTCGACCGCGCGCGCCCCGTGGCGGGCGGAGTCGGCCCGCTCACACTGCAGGCGGAGTGCGGCTTCCATTCGTACGCGGAATTCCGGCTGTCGGCGCGCGAACTGGAGTCGCCCGAACCCGGGATCGCCGCGCGCGATCGCGGATTGCTGCTGCACAAGGCGCTCGAGTTCGTCTGGCTGAAGCTGGAGTCGCATTTCAATCTGATGATCACCACCGCGGCGGAGCGGGGGCCGATGATCACCGCGTCGGTCGAAGCCGCGGTCGCGTTCGTGTTCCGCGGCCGCACCCCGGTCGAACTAGTACCCGCCGTGGTTCGCGAACGCATGCGGCTCGAGATACTCATCGAGAAGCTGCTCGAGAAGGAGCGGGACCGCGCACCCTTTCAGATCGCGGCGCTGGAATCGCAGCGCGACGTGTCGATCGCGGGTGGCCAGTTCAGGCTGCGCATCGATCGCGTGGACGCCATCGAGGGCGGCGGCGCGGTCATCCTGGACTACAAATCGGGCGGGTCGCGGCCGCTGCAGTGGAGCGGCGACGAGCTGCGCAATCCGCAGCTGATCGCCTATCTGCTCGCCGAGCGCGGCCGTGACGTGCAGGCGCTCGCGAACGTGGCGCTCGCCAGCGAACGCGCCGTATTCACCGGGCGCGCTGCGCGCGCGAACCTGCTGCCCGGGGTGAAAGGTGAGTCCGCCGGCAAGGTGCCCGGCGAGCAGATCGACGCCGCCTGGCAGCGCACCACGGAAACCTGGATCCAGTCACTGCAGGTACTCGCGAGCGATTACCTCGCGGGCCGTGCACCCGTCGAACCCGCGAACGATGTCTGTCGCCACTGCGCACTGACCGTGCTTTGCCGGCGACTCGAGCTCGCGGACGGGTACGTCGACGAGGAGGGCGATGATGTCTGACCTCGCCGTTGCCGACGCGACCGCCCGCGAACGCGCGCTCGACATCGGGCATTCGTTCATCGTCCAGGCGCCGGCGGGTTCGGGCAAGACGACGGTGCTGACGCAGCGCTACCTGCGGCTCCTGGCCGAGGTCGAGGAACCGGAGCAGGTGCTCGCGATCACCTTCACGCGCAAGGCCGCCGGAGAAATGCGCGAACGCGTGCGCCAGGCGCTGGACGCGGCGCTCACGAACCAGCCGCCGCGCACGCCCGCCGAGGCGCTCACGTTCGGGCTCGCCGCGCGCGTGCGCGACCGCGCCGCGGCGCTCGACTGGGGGATCGAGGAGAGCGTCGCGAGACTGCGCATCCAGACGATCGATTCGTTCAACAGCTATCTCGCCCATTCGCTGCCGATCACGTCGCGCAGCGGATTCTCCATCGGCGTCACCGAGGAGCCCGGCGACCTCTATCTGGCGGCCGCGCGCGAGACGCTGCGACACGCCGAGTCCGATCCCGCGCTGCGCGTCGACCTCGACCGTGTATTGCGGCGCCTGGATGACAATTGGGCGCGTCTCGAAGAGCTGATCGCCGACATGTACGGTCGCCGCTCCGAGTGGCTGCCCAACCTGCCGCAACTGTCGGGGCGGGACCTCGTCCCCGTCATCGAGGCGGGGCTGGCCGAGATCGTCGGCGACGAACTCGTGAAGGCAGTCGCTGCGCTGGGCCCTGCGTTCGTCGCGCAGGCGAGCATGCTCGCGACCTTCGTCGCCACGAAGATCGAACCCGGGAACATGCCGGATTTCGAAGGCTGGCGGGACAGCGGGCCGGCGATCACGGCGCGGCTCGAAGACCTCGGGCGCTGGCGCGCGATCGCATTTCTCGCGCTCACCAAGGACGGCCCACGCCAGCGCATGACGAAGAACGAGGGCATTCCCCCGAAGGATGCACGCGCCCAGGAATTGAAAGAGGACTGGCTGGCCACGCTCGAGGTCGCGTCGGTCGCGCAGATCGACGCGCTCGAGACGTTGCGCTCGTTGCCCGACCCGCGGATCCCGGAGCGCGAGCGTCAGGCGCTCGATTCACTCGCCCGGCTGCTGCATCACGCCGCCGCCCAGCTCACCGCGCTGTTCAACTCGTTCGGAGAATGCGACTACCCCGAGATCGCGGGCGCCGCGCGGCGCGCCCTCACGGTCGATTCGAGTCCGACGCCACTGGCCGAGCGCCTCGGGACGCGACTGCAGCACATCCTCGTCGACGAATTCCAGGACACGTCGCGCGATCAGTACGACCTGCTGCGTACGCTCACGCAGGACTGGTCGCCCGGCGATGGACGCACGCTCTTCCTCGTCGGCGATCCGATGCAATCCATCTACGGATTCCGCAACGCCGAGGTCGGCCGATTCTCGACGGTGCGCGCGGGCGGTCTCGGGACGGTCGAGCTCGAAGCGCTGGAGTTGCGGCGCAACTTCCGCTCGGCGCCGGCGCTGGTGCACTGGTGCAACGAAACCTTCGCGCGAGTCTTCCCGCGGGTCGACGACGCCCGCCGCGGCGAGGTCCGTCATCTCGCGAGCGTCGCGGCGCGCGACGGTATCCCGGGTGAGTCCACGGTGCGGCGCGTCGTCGGTCCCGCGTGCGCGTTGTCGGAGGCCGAAGACGTGGCCGATCGAATCGCCCGATTGCGCCTGGAGCGGCCCGACGAAACGATCGCGGTGCTCGCCGGAGTCCGGCCGCACCTGCGCGAGCTCCGCCGTACTCTGCAGTCGCGCGCAATCCCGTTCATCGGGGTCAAGCTCGAGCCGTTGTCCGACGTGCCGTCGGTGCGCGACCTCGAGGCGCTCGCGCGCGCGCTGGAGGCGCCGCTCGACCGCATCGCCTGGCTCGCGGTCCTACGCGCGCCGTTCGTCGGTCTCACGTTGCCCGATCTGACCGCGGTCAGCGCGGCGGCGGGCGCCGGCTGCGTCCTCGAGGCGCTCGTGCGCGGCATCCCGGATCTTTCGCCCGACGGCCGCGAGCGCCTCGTGCGCGCCCAGGGCGTTCTCCTGCAGGCGTGGAGCGAGCGCGAACTCGAGCCGCGCGCGCATCTCGTGGAACGCGTGTGGCTCGCGCTCGGCGGCGCGGCGACGTGCCCGTCGCCCGCGCTCGTGCACGCGCGGCGCTTCCTCGCGCAGCTCGATGCCGACGACGAGCGGCGCACCCGGGGCCGTCAGCCCGACCTGGAGCGCCTGATGTCGAAGATCCATGCGGAGGACCCGGCGCAACCCGGTGCGGTGTCGCTCATGACCATCCATGGCGCGAAGGGACTGGAGTTCGACCACGTGTTCGTCGTGGGCGTCGGCCGGATTCCGCGTAACGACACGGCCAGGCTCCTGCAATGGCTGGAGTTGCCACGTCCGCGCGGCGACGATCTCCTGCTGATGGCACCGATCCGCCACCGCGGCGACGATGACGGCGAGCCGGACGCCATCAATGCGTTCCTGCGCCGGGTGGTGCGCGCACGCGCGGCGGCGGAGCGCGGTCGGCAGGCCTATGTCGCCCTCACGCGCGCGCGGCGCACCCTGCATCTCTACGTTCACCCGCGCGTGCGCGACGACGACGACCCCTTCGCCGCCAACGCCAACTCGCTGCTGCAGAGCCTGTGGCCCGCGCTGGGCGCGGACATCGGCACATTCGAGCAGGTCGGTGACCCCGATGGGGACCTGGCCGTCATCGCGGCCGCCGTGTCGCAGACCCGCCGGCGCCTCTCGCGGCGCGCGGTCGCGCCCGCGCCGCCGGCGGACGTGCTGGCGCGCGGCGACCTCGTGCAGTCGGCCGCCGAGGATGAAGAAATCGAATTCAGCTGGGTGCGGCAGACGGCGCGACGCGTCGGCACGATCGTGCACGAGGAACTCGAACGTATGTCGCGCGGACCGTTGCCCGCGCCCGCGGCCATCGGGGGTCGCATCGCGCGGCTCGAATCGCGCCTGCGATCGCTGGGCGTCGATGCCGCCGGCGCCCGCGCGGGCGCCGAGCAGGCGGCGACGGCGCTGCGCGCCATGCTGGCCGACGAGCGTGGACGCTGGTTGTTCGACCCTGCGCATCGCGAGGCGCACTCCGAACTCGCGTTGTCGGGACTGCGCGGCGGACAGATCGTCAACGCGGTGATCGACCGGACGTTCGTCGACACGGACGGCGTCCGCTGGGTGGTGGATTTCAAGACGAGTCCGCACGAGGGCGGGGATCTCGACGCGTTCCTGGAGTCGGAGGCGCGCCGTTACGCGGCGCAACTCGAACGCTATGCGCACCTCGTTCGCGGACTGGGCCCCGAGCCGGTGCGCGCCGCGCTGTACTTCCCGTTGCTGTCGGCGTGGCGCGAGGTGCGCGTCTAATAGGCGCCGGAGAGCCCGAATTCGTTGCGACCCGACGCATCGGGCACGGCGCCGAACGCGATCTGGTTGCGCACGATCCGCTCGGCATCGACGGTGCGCCCGGTGATGAAACCGTTCAGCGCATAGGCCCTGGGCGGTGTCAGGACGAGCGCGGCCTCGACCGCGAACGGACCGCCGAGATCGCGCACCGATCCCTCGACCGCTCCGTCCGGCGTTTCCTTCCCGTCGAAGGTGGCGCGGTACGACCCGAGCTCCATGGGCCTTGGCGAAACCTGCCGCAGGTTCGTGAGCTCGATGGTTCCCTCGACGATGCGCGGCGCACCCCGTGCCAGGCTGAGTCGCGCAAGGTCCGCCGTGACATTGCCGCGCTGGTCCGCGGGCGCGCCCGGCACGATCTGCGGATCGAGCGGCAAGCTTGCCTTGACGTTGCGGAGTTCGCCGTCACCGGAGAATGCGAGATCGAGATCCGCGCGGGCAGCGAGCGCGCCGCGCAGATCGAAGTTGCCCACGAGGCGGCCGCGCAACGCCGCGAGGCGCCCGAGGTTCCAGGTGGCGTCTCCGAGGCGCGCGCCCCGCCAGGATGCCTCGCGGCATTCGCCCTCCCAGATCGAGCCGCCGACGTCACCGCAATTCAGCTGCAGCTCGGGCGGCAGGCGGCCGACGACCCACGACGCCGGTAGATAGGCGACGAGCACCACCGCGAAGACGAGCAGTCCCGCGACGATCATCGACAGCGTGGGGAGCGCCCGGCCGGAGGCCTTCATTCAGCCGGCCTTGAGGACCAGCCCGGCATTCACGATGCCGGCCTCGCCGGCGTATTCGATCTCGGCGGACTCGACGCGCACGCCATGTTGCTGTGACAGGCGCGCGAGCCACGCGACGAGGGAATCGAACGACGCACGATCGAGGCGGATGCGCAATCCCTTGTCGCCGGTCGGCTGGCTGCTCGTCAGCGACTTGCCGAGACCGCTCTCGCGCGCCGAGCTGTCGATGAACACGACGAGCGAATCCGGGGTCACCTGGCTCACGGTACCGGCTCCGGCACCGGCGATCTGCGGCGCGGCTTCCTGGATGAAGGCCAGGTCGGCCTGCTTGTTGGCCAGCCGCGTCCGTGCGTCGCCTATGCCGCGGCCCATCCACAGCAGGACGGCGGCGATCACGATGACGGGGACCACGACCGCGCCGATCGTCACGATGCGCCGGTCGCGCTCGGCGAGCCCCGCGTACCAGGCGCGCATCACGCACCTCCCTTGCGCACGCGCAGGCTGCCGCGATAGCTCTCTCCGCTCAGACTGCCGCCGACGATGTCGGCCTGCCAGCTCGCGGCGCGCAATTGCTTGCCGATGGCGTCGAGGCTCGCCGCGTCGGGTGCGTTGAGGATCAGGTTGAGCGTGCCTTCGCGGAACGTGATGCCTTCGATGGTCGTCGTGGGCGCCGCGCTGCGGGCGCTGGCGATCGCCGCCAGCGCGGGCAGCAGCGTGCCATGGCCGCCACCGCCGCGAACTTCGGCGAGACGCGCCGCGACTCGCCGCCGCGCGTTCGTCGTGTTCTGCTGACCGGGCATCGCCGCGCGGAACGCGTCGTCGATGCTCGCATCGAGCGCCGCCTCGCTCTTGTGCAGCCGGGTGAGTTCGTAGCCCCGCCAACCGACGTGGAGCAGCAGCAGCGCGGCCGCGAGCCCCGCCGCGATGCGCCACGCGCGCCAGCCCTGCTCGAGCGGCGAGGCGACGGCGAGCGAGCCTTGCAGCAGGTTCACCGCTTCTCCGGCGGCCGCCGCGGCCGCGAGCACCGTGATCGGCCCCGCGGGCAGCAGCTGCACCTTGAGATTCGTGAAGCGATCGCGGAACGCATCCACCGCGTCGCCGTGCGCCTCCCAGGCCTCCTGATCCGCGTACAGCAGGCAGCCGAGCGGCGCCGGCTCGAGCCCGGCCACGGGCGACCGCTGCGTGGCGAGCACCAGCTCGAAGGCGTCGGCCAGGGAGAGGGTGGGCATGACCACCGGCGGCGCGTCGGCGGTGCGCAGGATCGTCGTCTCGCCGTCGATCAGCACGATGAGTTGACCCGGCATCGCGGGGACGAGGGCCTGCTCGGGGTAGATAGCCTGCGGCGCGAGGCCCGCGGCCCGCAATTCCGCCAGCCACTCGTCGACCCGCCGGCGTGCCACGACGGACACGGGCACGCGGCCGTTCTCGCCGCGCTCGCCGATCGCGAAATGGAGGTTCTCGATCTCGTCGGCGACGCGCTCCTCGAGCGCGTACGGAACGACCTGGGCGAGACGCGCGGCGCCCTTCGCGGGAGCGTCGCTGTCGGTGGTGACGACTTCGCCGGCGGGCACGATCGCGACGACGCGCCGGCCCGCGCTCATCGTGACGGCCTGCGGCAGCGTGCCCGACATCGGGTTCACGATGATCTCGCCGCCCGAGTTGCACACGAGCCATTGCGGAGAGGCGCCGTTGCGCAGGTGGATGATCAGCGACTCGGCCATGGTTTTATTCGGTCCCGAAACTGCGCTGCACGGCGCGTACTTTGTTGGTGCCTTCGCGGTAGAGAAGACTGTACAAAACGAACTCCGTAGTGCCAACCCGAATGTGGGTGCGCAGCCGGAAAAACTCCGACTTCTCCTGGATTCGCGCATCCACCTGGCTCTTGATGGTCGGATCGGAGTGCGCGGCGGTGAAACTCAACGACGACGGCGTGCAGGGCTTGCCCTTGCGCAGCACGTCCATGTCCTGCAGCTGCCACTGGGTCGGATTCTGCGGATCGTGCAGCGTCGCGTCGAGCACGTAGCCCGTGGCGGTGCAGACGTTGACCCTCGCGTCGAGCGGCAGCGCGGCGACGGGGGGCGCGATCTTCGCGTAGTTCTCCGCGCCGAAGCCGGGAAGGGCCAGCAGTTCGGAGGGGTGCGTGATGAAGGTGTTCGGCGGCCGGTAGGGCGGCACCTGCGTGAGATAGAGCGTGTCTTCACCACCGCCGGTTCCCGTGGGAACGTTGTCACTGTCGATCCAGTCGACGAGCAGGTCGGCCCACTTCGTGTCCATCTTCAGCGAGACCAGCAGCTGTTCGAACACGTCGACCTGGTAGGGGTCCCGGACGAATGCTCCCGTCGTCTGGTCGTACTGCACGACGCTGTTGAGGTTGAAGCGGCCGGAGAGATCCTGGACCTGCGCCTGGAGCCACACGCCGGTTTCCTCGATCTCGATCGGTCCGACGAGCATGGCCCAGTCCTGGTTGGGCTCGGTGGTCGCCTTCGAACTGTTGTCTTCGATCGCGATGCTCGCGAGCGACTCGGCGGCCATGCCGGCCTGCAACGCCTGTTCCATCGTGAAGGTCGCGGCCGCACGCCGCGCCGCCATGGCCTTGTTGTAGGTGATCGCGGCCGCGACGGTCGTTGCGAGCGCGAACATGATGATCGCGACGAGGAGGGCGATGCCGCGCTGGCGCGTGCGCCTCACGTGGGAATCTCGAAGAGCCGGGTGATGCGCCCCCAGTCCTCGAGCTCGATCGTGAGCTCGATGATCATGGGGCGCGGGCGCAGCGTGATGTCGATGTTCATCGCGTTGATCGGACCCGTGGGTACCGCGCCTGGCCACTCCGTGCGCCAGTCGCGCGACGCAGGATCGAGGAACCGGACTTCGACGGCTTTCACTTTCGTGAGCAGCACGCGAGTGCGCGGCTCGGTGTTGAGCGCGGCGTCGAGCGACAGCCAGTGATCGCGGACGAGCTGCTCTTCTTCGAACCGGTAGCGCACGCGTTGTTCCGCGGGCCGCTGGATGCCGATGGGGTTGCTCCAGCCGGCGCGCGAGAACGTGACGACCACCGTGTCCGTGCCCCGCGCGACGATCGCGGGTTGCAGATCGCCCGCGCCCTGCAGATCGCGCGCGGGGCGCGCGACGATCTGCGCGAAATCCTGGGCGATGATGCGCATGCCGCGCTGGATCTCCGTGACGCGATCCTGGGATGCCGTGAGCGCCACGCGGTCACGCAGCGACTGATTGATGGCGCTGTAGCCGATCGCGAACATGATCGCGGAGATGAACACCGCGATCACGACCTCGATCAGCGTGAAACCGCGCGTGCGCATCAGCGGTCGTTGCCCGGAGGCAGTGGAATGGCCGGGTTGCCCGGGTTGGACGGATTGCCGGGCGTGCCGGGGTTGCTGCCGGGCGCATTCGGTCCCCCCGGGTTGTTGGGCCCGCCGGGCCCGCCGGGCCCGCCGGGGCCGCCGGCCGGCTGCCGCGAGCTCGCGTACTGGAACGCGATCGGCTGCTGCCGGTCGGAATTCGACGTGCCGATGATGCCGGTGACGGTCGTGGACCAGGCGACTTTCTCGAGCTCGGTACCGCTCGACTTGCTCTCGGGTTCCTTCTGTTGCGTGGACCGGGTCGTCGTCGCCGTCGTCTTCGCGGGTTCGGCGGTGGGTCGCGCGCGTACCTCGATGCGGAACATGCCGTTCACGGGCAATTTCTGGACATCCTGCTCCCACTGCCAGCGCAGGCCGCCCATCTCGGCGAAGCCCGTCCGCTTGCCCTCGGGCGGCATGATCTTCCAGGTGCGAATCTCGGTGAGCCGATTCAGCGCGACCCATTCGGCCATCGTCTTGTCGCGCAGGTAGATCACATTGCTGGCCGAGGAGGACACGCTGCCCAACAGGGCGCCGATCGACAGCGCCACGATCGCGAGCGCGATCATGACTTCGAGCAGCGTGAATCCGCGGGCGCGGCCCGATCGCCGCTTCATCGCCGCGTGCTCATCGGGCGGGCCTTCACATCGGGCGGCGGCTCTTCGCCCGGTTGCAGCAGGTGCAGCCGGCTCTCCTCGTCGGTGTAGATGCGTGCGCGGTCCGCCGATCCTTCGCGGCCCAGCGCAACCTCGAAGGAGGTGAGATCGCCGTTCGCGAAGATCATGACCTGCGGCTTGAAATCCTTGATCTGCGGCTTCTTGTTCTCGAGCACGATGCCGCGTCCCTCGACCACGACTTCAGGCAGCAGTCCGGCCGGCAGGGAGCGTTCACGCAACGCTTCGTCCTCGCCGACTTCCCGCCATTGGTTCGTGAGCATGTCGAAGACGACGAATGAGTAGCCGGTGGCGGTCATGCTGAATCCGTAGTCACGGGTCTGCAGTTCGGCCTGCTCGCGCGAGTAGTCGAGGAGGGCGTCGAGTCGCTCGGCTTCCTTCTCGAGCTCGGTATCGCGACGGTCTCCGCCGAACGCGACGATCGCACCGGCCGCGACGAGGCCGATGATGAAGACCACGACCAGCATCTCGAGCAGCGTGAAGCCGCGCGAGCATGGCGCCGCTGCGCCCGCCGATCTACTGTTCGATGTTCCAGTTGCCGATGTCGGCATTTTCCTTCTCGCCGCCTTCCTGGTTGTCGGCTCCCAGCGAGTAGAGGTCGTACTCCTGTCCACGGGTTCCCGGGAATACGTAGATGTAGTCGTAACCCCAGGGATCCTTGCCCACGCGCCGCAGATAGCCGCCTTCGCGCCAGTTGCGCACGGTCGGGTCGTTTGGCCGCTGCGAGAGCGCCTGGAGTCCGAGGTCGGTGCTCGGGTATTTGAAGTTGTCGAGCTTGTAGAGAGTGAGACCCGTCTCGATGGCCTGGATGTCGGACTTGGCCTTGGCGATGCGCGCGTCCTCGACGCGTCCGAAGACTTGCGGGAGGATCGCTGCCGCGAGCAGACCGATGATCACGACGACCACCATGATCTCGATGAGCGTGAAGCCGCGTTGACGATGGTGGGTGCGCGTCATGAAGGAACTCAAGGGGGCCTGCGAGGGTGGCAGATGATAGCAAATGAACGTTGAGCCCCCCGTCGGCGGGTTAGGCGGTTTCCTCAAGTCGCTGAACTGCGACCGGGGCCATGGTTGGGCGCTCCTGGGCGCCTGCGCGGTGATCGGCCTGTTCGAGCTCACGGGGGATGCGGGCCGGAACGCGTTGAGTTTCGACCGGACGGCGCTCGCCGCCGGGGAATGGTGGCGGGTGTTGACGGCGCATTTCGTGCACCTGGATGGGCAGCACGCGGTACTCAACGCGCTCGGGCTCGTGCTCATGTGGGCGCTGTTCGCGCGCGACTATGCGCCGCTGCGCTGGGCGACTATCTATCTGTGCTCCATGCTCGCGGTGAGCGCGGGATTGTGGTGGCTCAACCCCGAAGTGCAGTGGTACGTCGGCGCGTCCGGCGCCCTGCACGGCATCATGACCGCCGGAACGCTGGCGCATGTCAGGCGCGGCGATCTCGACGGCTGGATCCTCGCGATCTTCATCGTCGCGAAACTTTCCTGGGAGCAGTTCTCAGGCTCGATGCCGTTCTCCGGCGACGCGCCCACGATCACCGACGCGCATCTCTACGGTGCGATCGGCGGGCTCGTTCCGGCCGTCGTCTATAATTCGCGCCCATGACGAACCCTGCACTCGCTTTCGTGTTCCCCGGCCAGGGGTCCCAGTCCGTGGGCATGCTCACGAAGCTCGCCGACGCCGCCGTCGTCCGCACCACCTTCCGGGAGGCGTCGGGAATCCTGGGCTACGACCTGTGGAAACTCTGCCAGGACGGTCCGGCCGACGATCTCAATGCCACGGAGCGGACGCAGCCCGCGATGCTGGCCGCGGGCATCGCCACGTGGCGCCTGTGGCAGGAACGGGGCGGGGCGCAGCCCGCGGTGGTTACCGGGCACAGCCTCGGGGAGTTCAGCGCGCTGGTCGCGGCGGGCGCCATCGACTTCACGGCGTGCATCGACCTCGTGCGCTTCCGCGGACTCGCGATGCAGGAAGCCGTGCCCGCGGGTACCGGCGCCATGGCGGCCTTGTTAGGCCTCGAGGATCCGGACGTCGTCGCGGTCTGCGCCGAGGCTGCGGCGGCCGGCGGTGTGGTCGAAGCCGTCAACTTCAACTCGCCGGGACAGGTGGTCATCGCCGGCGAGAAGGCCGCCGTGCAACGCGCGGTGGAGATGGCGAAGGGACGCGGCGCGAAGCGCGCCATCGAATTGCCCGTGAGCGTGCCGTCCCACAGCAGCCTCATGAAGGGCGCGGGACTCAAGCTCGGGGAAAAACTCGCCTCGCTCGCCGTGCGAACCCCCACGATCCGCTACCTGAGCGCGGTCGATGCGCGGGAGCACGACTCGCCCGACGACATCCGACAGTTGCTGGTCAAGCAACTGTCGAGCCCGGTGCGCTGGACGCAGACCACGGCGGCTCTGGGCGCGGCGGGCGTCACGCGCATCGTGGAGTGTGGCCCCGGCGGCGTGCTCGCCGGGCTGGTCAAGCGCATCACGCGCGGCGGGGACACGCAGGTGTTCGCACTCGAAACTTCGGAATCATTCGACGCCGCCCGCGCGGCGGTGGCTTAAAGGAATCTCATGCTGCAGAACGACGTTGCCCTCGTCACGGGCGCTTCCCGCGGAATCGGACAGGCCATCGCCAAGGCACTGGCGCATGCCGGCGCCAGGGTGATTGGCACGGCGACCTCGGAAGCCGGCGCGGCCGGAATTTCGTCGTGGCTGGGAAACAACGGCCGCGGGGCGGTCCTCGATGTGGGCAGTGCGGCGTCGATCGACGCCTTGTTGGGCGATCTCGATGCGAAAGGCGAGATGCCCACCATTCTCGTGAACAACGCGGCGATCACGCGCGACACGCTGCTGCTGCGGATGAAGCCCGAAGACTGGGACGCCGTCATCTCCACCAACCTCACCAGCGTCTTCCGTCTGTCGAAGGGCTGTCTGCGGCGGATGATGAAAGAACGTCGCGGGCGCATCGTGTCGCTGACCTCCATCGTGGGCCTGACGGGTAACGCGGGACAGGCCAACTATGCGGCCGCGAAGGCCGGCATCCTCGGCTTCACGAAGTCGCTCGCCAAGGAAATCGCATCGCGCGGCGTGACGGTGAATGCCGTCGCGCCCGGATTCATCGACACCGACATGACGCGCGCGCTCAACGACGAACAACGCACGGCGCTCACCGCCCAGGTGCCGATGGCGCGCCTGGGATCGGTGGACGACATCGCCGCGGCCGTGCTGTTCCTGTGCTCGCCGGGCGCGAGCTACATCACGGGCGAGACCCTGCACGTGAACGGCGGCATGTACATGGCCTGAGCAGGCCCCGGTTGTTGGGACTTTCCAACATCCGGCCTCACCGCGGGCAGCGCCAAGCTCCGGAAATCCAAACAAAAACAAGTACTCACAATTTGACAACGTGGCGGGGGGGCAAGGCTTGCCCTAGAATACGCGCCCGCCGCGGGTCCCCTGGGTCCTGGCGAAACCACATATCCATTGAGGGCGATTCAGAAATGAGCACGGTTGAACAGCAGGTGAAGGCGATCGTCGCCGAACAGTTGGGCGTCAAGGCGGAACAAGTGGTGAATGACGCTTCGTTCGTCGATGACCTCGGCGCTGATTCGCTCGATACGGTCGAATTGGTGATGGCACTCGAAGAAGAGTTCGAGATCGAGATTCCGGACGAGGATGCCGAGAAGATCACCACCGTGAGCCAGGCGATCACGTACATCTCGGATCGCCGCAAGTCCTGAGTCTTCGTTTTTGAGCGGGCGCGCCGTAGCCGGCGCGCTATCCATTTGCTGACAGATCACAGAGGATCGTGTGTCCAAGCGGCGTGTCGTCGTTACCGGGCTCGGAATCGTTTCACCCGTCGGCAGTGATATCTCCACCGCGTGGGCCGCCATCCTGGCGGGCAAGAGCGGCATCAAGCCCATCACGCGCATCGATGCGACGCCTTTCGCCACGCGCTTCGCGGGCGAGGTCGCCGGCTTCGACGTGGCGCAGTACATCTCGCCGAAAGAAGCGCGACGCATGGATCCCTTCATGCACTACGGCATGGGTGCAGGCATCCAGGCAGTGGCGGACTCCGGTCTCGACTTCGCCCGGGAGAACGGCGAGCGCTGCGGTGCCATCATGGGCTCCGGTATCGGCGGACTCGCGGGCATCGAAGAGGAGACGATCACCTGGGAGAAGACCCACAACCCCAAGAAGACGTCGCCGTTCTACATCCCGAGCACGATCGGCAACATGGTGGCCGGCCACCTCAGCATCCGGTTCGGTCTCAAGGGGCCGAACCTCGGCGTCGT
>CADEED010000095.1 GCA_902826225.1 uncultured Pseudomonadota bacterium
AGCCGCGACCGACTGCGGCTCGACCTCGCGCTGCGATTCATCCACCACGAGGCGCGCACGCACACCATCCGTGCATGGACCGGCCTCACCGACGACCGTATCCGCAAGCTCTACCGCACCTATCTTCACGAGGCGGACGGCAGCGGCGTCGCGCGGCACCGGGGCAAGTCGCCGCGCCAGGCCGCCTTCTTCACGCGCTCGGTCCGGATGCGGCGCGAGGCCGCCGTATTCGCGAGCGTCAGCAGCCTGTTCGGCCTCCTCACCGCGCAGTCGCTGGTCGTGGAGAAGACCGCCGATCGCGCGCAGGACCGCGGGCCCTTGCCCTCGTCGCCGAACGTCGCGCGCGGCGCGCTGCTGTGCGAAGCCTTCGAAACCTACCGCGCGCTGGTCGGCGAAGCGCAGATTTCGTTCGAGCACGCCGTGTTCCTGCTCGGCGCACTGCACGCGGGCGACGAATTGCGCGTGGCCCTGTGCCGCGATTGCACGGGAGTCCTCGTCACGGATCGGCTCGTGCTGCGCACACCGGTGTGCAACGACTGCGCGGCGACGCGGCCGCGCGAACCGAGCTGACCTCACGGAGGCCACGCGGGTGGGGTAAATTCGCCCGCGTGACCATCCGCCCGACGTTCTTCTCCGGCCCCTTCCTCGATCGCCGTGCAGAGCTGCGCGACGATCCCGCGTGGCTGGACGCGGCGCGCGCCGATCCCGCCACCCGCTACGTCATCTCGGTCGGCTCGCGGCAGCTCGTGAGCGCGGGATCTTCGGAGGTCGCGCTGCTGGCGCACGGCGATGCGCTGGTCGAAAGGGCGGCGGATACGATGCTCACGTTGTTAGGCTGGTTCCGCGGCCAGCGAACGCTGCTCGTCGAGTACGAGCCGGGGGAGCTGCCGCCACTGCCCGCGGCGACGGAGCTCGGCGAACTGCGCCCGCTCGCGGCGCTGTTGCCGCCGGACTCCGCCTCGCTGCTCGCGTATGCGCGCGCGCTCGCATTGTGGCGCGCGCGCCATCATTTCTGCGGCGTTTGCGGATCGCGCACCGGGCGCGTGCGCGCCGGTCACGTCATGCGCTGCACCCAGGCGGAATGCGCCAGCGAATTCTTCCCGCGCCTGGATCCCGCCATCATCGTGCTCGTGTCGGATCCCGCCGGGGAGCGTGCTCTGTTGGGCCGGCAGGCATCCTGGCCGCCGGGGCGCTACTCGACGATTGCGGGCTTCGTCGAGCCGGGCGAGAGTCTCGAGGACGCGGTAGTGCGGGAAGTCGAGGAGGAAACCGGCATCCAGGTGTCCGACGTGAAGTACGAGTCCTCGCAGCCCTGGCCATTCCCTTCCTCGCTGATGCTCGGGTTCCACGCGATCGGCCGCACCACCGAGATCCAGCTGCGCGACGGCGAACTCGAGGATGCCCGCTGGTTCACGCGCGCCGACGTGGAAGCGGGCCATCCGGCCTTGCCGCCCGCCGGCTCGATCTCTGCGCGTCTCATCGACGGCTGGTTGCACGCTCCGCGCGGCTGACCATGTGCTTGTTAGTCCTCGCGTGGCGCAGTCATCCGCGCTTCGATCTGCTGGTCGCGGCGAATCGCGACGAGTACCACGCGCGCGCCGCTGCGCCGCTATCCGGATGGGACGACGTGCCGGGCGTGGTCGGCGGCCGCGACCTGCAGGCGCGCGGCGCGTGGTTCGCGGTCGACGCGCGCCGGCGTTGCGGCATTGTCACAAACTTCCGCGAGTTCGGCCGCCCGCGCGCCAACGCCCCCTCGCGTGGCGGCCTCATCCCCGGGTACCTCGCGGGAACCCGGTCGGCGGGCGAATACCTGCGCTCGATCGAGACAGACGCACCCGGCTATGCGGGGTTCAACCTGCTGCTCGCGGATCGCGGCTCGCTGTGGTACGCGTCGAACCGGGCGGACCAGTTCGCGCGGGAACTGCCGCCCGGCATCTATGGCCTGTCGAACGAGTTCCTCGATACACCCTGGCCCAAGCTCGTGCGGGTCCGCAGCCGCTTCGTGGAGCTCCTGCAGTCGGCAGACGCCGACGCCGTCGTGCTGAGGCAAGGCCTGTTCACGCTGCTCGAGGATCGCGTCACGGCGCCCGAGGCGGAACTCCCGCCCGGCGACCTCTCCCCCGAATGGACACGCAAGCTGTCCGCGCCGTTCGTCCTCGATCCGGCCTATGGAACACGCTGCTCGACCGTGCTCACGATCTCGGGCGGGGAAATGCGCATCGTCGAGCGGCGATTCGACGCGAGCGGCGCGCGCAGCGGAGAAACTGAACGCGTCCTGAACGCCGGCGCGGCCTGAGCCGCGATCACGGGACCAACGGAACCCGCGCGCAAGTCGGCGACTCTCATTAGAATCTCAAGCCTCGCGCCCCGAAGCGGTGTCATGTCGACGTTGCAGACCAAGTTGCGCCCGCGCCTCCCCGTCCTCGTATTCCTCGCGCTGGTCCAGCTCGCGACGCCGGCCATGGCCGACATCGAAGTGGAAGTGCACGGCGTCGACGGGCAGATGCTCGCCAACGTGCTCGCCTATCTATCCTTCGAGCGCTACAAGAACTCCGACGATCTCTCGCGCGACTTCGTCGAGCGCCTGCAGGAACGCAGCGAGCGCGAAGTGCGTTCGGCGCTGCGCCCTTTCGGCTTCTACGAGCCGGCAGTCACGTCGCAGGTGGCGCACCAGAGCGAGGGCGGCGACCAGAAGTACGTCGTCGCGATCAACATCGTCACCGGCAAGCCGGTGCTCGTCGACAAGGTCGATGTCGCCGTCACCGGCCCGGGCGCCGCCGACCCGCGTTTCCAGGCCATCACGAACTCCCTCAAGATCCGCAAAGGCAATCGCCTGAATCATGCGGACTACGAGGAGCTCAAGGGCCGTCTGCTGCGCACCGCCGCCACCTACGGCTACCTCGATGCGCGCATGGCGCGCAACGAGATGCGCGTCGATCCGTCGGCCTACGTCGCCGACATCGAGATCGCGTTCGAAACCGGCCCGCAGTACTACTTCGGCGGAACGACGGTGTCGCAGGACGTCGTCGACGAGTCCCTCGTGCGGCGCTTCCTGCGTTACGAACCGGGACAGCCTTTCGACGCCACCGAACTGCTGCGCACGCAGTTCGCGCTCGACGACAGCCTGTACTTCTCCACCGTCGAAGTGCTTCCCGAAGATCGCGACCGCGAGCAGCTCACGGTGCCGATCGGCATCAGCGCGGAAGCGAATCGCCGCAACCGCTTTCAGTTCGGCGTGGGATACGGCACCGACACCGAGGCGCGCGGCACCGCCTCGTGGGAAAACCGCCGCGTGAACCGTCGCGGCCACCGGTTCCGCACGGAGATGAAGGGCTCGGCGATCCTGCAGTCACTCGACGCCCGCTACATCGTGCCCATCGGCGACCCCGCCACCGAGAAGTTCACTCTCGCGCTCACGGGCGAGCACGAGCGGCTCGCCGACATCGACGACCAGTCCACGAACTTCACGCCAAGCCTCACGCACCTGCGCTCGTTCTGGGGGCGCAGCTGGCAGCGCGTGAGCTACGTCGAGCTGCTGAACACCGAATCCGAGTTCATCGCCTCGAACCGCAAGGTCGCGCAAACACTGTTGATCCCGGGCATCAGCGTCTCGCTCGTGCCCGACAAGTATCTCGGCGAGGCGCTGTTCACGCGCACGCTGTACGCCGAGCTGCGAGGCTCACACAAGTCGCTCGGCTCCGACTCCGATTTCCTGCAGATCCGCGTGCAGGCCGAGCGCGTGTTCGACCTCGGTGACGCGAAGCGCTGGCACATCCTGCTGCGCGGCGACGTCGGCGCCACGGCGCTTTCGCAGACCAGCGACCTCGCGCCGTCGCAGCGCTTCTTCGCCGGCGGCGACCGCAGCGTGCGCGGTTTCGGCGTGAACGACCTGTCGCCGGTCGAGCAGGCGTTCGACCAGAACGGCGATCCGGTTCTGAACTCGGACGGCGAGCCCGTTTTC
Organism: uncultured Pseudomonadota bacterium; assembly: GCA_902826225.1. Classification (GTDB taxonomy): domain Bacteria; phylum Pseudomonadota; class Gammaproteobacteria; order Steroidobacterales; family Steroidobacteraceae; genus CADEED01. Next base: position 3,962 of record CADEED010000095.1, read on the forward strand.
GAGAAGGTCGGCGGGAAGCACCGGCTCGCGGGCTCCGTCGAGCTCGTCCGCGACCTGCCGAGGAACTTCGCCGTCGCCGTGTTCGGCGATGCGGGCAACGCGTTCGATGCCTTCGGTGACGACCTCATGTACTCGGTGGGCATCGGCCTGCGCTTCCGGCTGCCCGTGGTTTCCGTCGGCATCGACATCGCGCAGGCGCTGACGACACCAGTCGGCAGCAACGATCGTCCCGGCCCGCGACTGCACCTCAACTTCTCGCCCGTCCTGTGATGAAGCGGCGGCTCAAGATCGCGGCCCTGATCCTCGGGTTGATCGTCCTGCTGCTGCTCGTCTTTCTGGCGTGGCTGGTCTACACGGAATCCGGGCTCAGGTTCGCCGTGGCCCGGCTTCCCGAGAAGCTCGGCAAGGTGACGCTGCACATCGAGGACGTCAGGGGCACGATCGCCGGCGGCTTCTCGGCCGCCTCCGTCGACGTGGACCACGAGCTCACGCGCGTGCGCGTCGAACACGGCGAAGCGCGCCTCAACATCTGGCCAATCCTCGTGGGCCGCGTCGCCGTGCGCGACGCGCGCGCCGAATTCGTGCTCATCGAGGTGAAGCCGCGACCCAAGGACCGTCCGAAAACTGCCCCGCGCTTCCTGCCGCGCCTGCTGAGCATCGGCGCCGAGCGCGCTTCCGCGAAGTTGCTCGCGATCGTCGCGCCCAACGGGCGGCGCGTCGAGTTCCTCGACGTCCGCGGCGCGGGCATCGTCGGCCACAAGACGATTCGCCTCTTCGAGGGCGACGTCATCTACGGCTTCCTGCGCGGCCGGGCGCTCGGCGAGCTGCGCGCGGCCGATCCCATCAAGCTGCGCGGCGAGGCAACGGTGCGCATGCTCATCGAAGGCCAGCCGGACTGGCGCGCCGAGGCGAGCTTCGACGGCAACCTCGACAAGGTGCCGGTCGTCGGAAAGCTGCAGGAGCCGTTTCGCGCCGACCTGCGCGGCGACTTGCTCGAGCTCGCCAGCAACTTCCACTGGCTCGGCAAGGCGCAGGTCCACAACTTCGACTTGCGGGCGTTCGGCGCCGGGGGTGCGCTCGGGATCATCTCCGGCCCACTCGACTTGGGCGGCAGGATGAACGCGTTCTACGCGCGCGGCCCGCTCGTGGTGCCCGGCCTCGGCGCGGGCCCCTTCGACATCCTGTTCGAAGGCAACTGGGACGACGGGCACGTGAATGCCACGCACTACGAGGTCACGCATCGCGCGACCGGCAGCCACGTCGACGGCGAGGGCACGATCGAGGCTGCCCCCAACGGGCCCAGACTCCTCTTGTACGGTGACTGGCGCGCGGTGCGCTGGCCGCTCGCGGCGCAGTTCACCGCGGAAACGCCGCAGATCTTCTCCACTCCCGCGGGCAAGTACCGCCTCGAAGGCGTGTGGCCGTACGCCCTCTCGGGCGCCGGCGACCTCTTCATCCCGCAGCTCGACCCGATGACCTTCGACATGAGCGGCGCGCTGCACAAGGACCATCTCGCGATCGAGCAACTCGATCTCGGCGCGTTCGACGGACACGCGTTGCTCGCGGGCGAGGCGCGCTGGACGCCCGACGAGAGCTGGTCACTCGCAGGACCGGTTCGCGGTTTCAATCCGGCTTCGTTGCGCGCGGGATTCACGGGCGCGCTCGACTTCGACCTGCAGGCCAGCGGCCATCCCTTCAACGGCGAGCATCTCGACGTCGCCTTCGATTCGCTGCGCGGCCGCCTGCGCGGCAATGCGGCGACGGGCAGCGGTCACGTCGTACGCGACGGCGAAAGCTGGACGTTCGACGACGTGAAGTTCCGCGCCGGCAACACGCGGCTGGCGCTCGACGGATCACTCGGGAAAGAGCGCACGCTCGATCTCGACTTCTCGCTCGACGCCGACAACCTCGCGCTGCTCGCCGAGGGAGCGAAGGGGCAATTGCGCGCCAGCGGGCGCATCGCGGGCACGACCGACGCGCCGGTCATTCGCCTCGTCGCGCAGGGCGCCGGCATCCAGCACGACGATTTGAAAGTGGACAAGCTCTCCGCGGACGTCGACCTCGACTGGCGCGGACAGCGGGCCTCGCACGCCGAGATCGCGATCTCGCGTCTCGAGTTCGATCAGCGCGCGCTCACGCAGTTCAATGCCGTGCTGGACGGAACGACGGCCGCGCACACGCTCAAGCTCGACGCACTCGCCGGCAAGACGGCGATGCACCTCGCGGGGAATGGCGCCTTCGCGAACGGCGTCTGGAACGGGACGATCGGCGACCTGTTCATCGACGACGCGCAGAACATCAACCTGCGTCTCGACTCGCCCGTCGCGATCAGCGCGAGCGCAAACGGCGGCAGGGTCGAGGCGCTGTGCCTCCACGGCAAGGTGGCGCGTCTGTGCGGCGAAGGCGCCTGGAACGCGAGCGGCTGGAATGCGAAGGCCGATGCGCAGAACCTGCCGATCGGCACGCTCACGGCCGGGCTCACGCCGAAAGTCGAGTACGAGGGAACGGTGAACGCCACCGCCAACTTGAGCTCGACGGGCGGCGCGCCGTTCGTCGGAGAAGCGCGCGCGGATCTTTCGAACGCCGCCATCCGCCACCGCCTCGCGAGCGGCCGCACGGACGTCATCACGGTCGGCACCGGCTTCGTGACCCTGCGCGCGCAGCCCGATCACGTGAACGCGGAGCTGCGGCTCGACGCCGCCCAGCGCGGACTCATCGCGGGCCGCCTGCGCGCCGAGCGCAGCAACGGCGACATGCTCTCCTGGCCGGTGCGCGGCCAGCTGGACATGGCCACTGGAGAACTCGGCTTCGTCACGCTCTACGTTCCGACCATCGATCGCGCGGCCGGCCGCTTCGACGCGCACCTCGAATTCGGCGGCACGCTCGGCCGACCGGAGGCGAGCGGCGTGCTCAAGCTCTCGGAGGGCGAGCTCGCGCTATACCAGCTCAACCTCGCGCTGCGCGACGTCGAGGCGGAAGCGCGCATCGTGTCCAACAATCTCGAATTCAGCGCGGCAGCCAGGGCCGGCGAAGGGTCGCTGACGAGTCGCGGCAAACTCGAGTGGCGGGACGGCACTCCGTTCGGCGACCTGAAACTGAAGGGCGAGAACCTGCGCGTGGTCGATGTGCCCGAAGCACGCATCGACGCGTCGCCGGACCTCGACTTCAACATCGCCGGCCGCGAGATATCGGTCAAGGGCGAGGTCAAATTGCCGCGCGCGCGCATCGAGCCCGCCGAACTCACGAATGCCGTGCTGCCCTCGGCGGACGAGCGCCTCGTCGGACCCACCGAGAAGGTCGTCGAGGACCCTTACCGCGTGACGAGCGAAATCACCATGACACTGGGCGACAACGTGCACATCGAGACGTACGGCCTCTCCGGCCACCTCACGGGCAGCATCACGGAGCGCACGTTGCCGGACGAGCCGAGCCGCGCCACGGGCGAACTCCAGGTGAAGGACGGCGAGTACCGCGTGTACGCGCGCAAGCTGGAGATCGAACGCGGCCGGCTGATCTTCAACGGACTGCTGGTCGACCCGGCGGTCGACATGCGCGCGGTGAAGGAGTACCCGGACGTGAAAGCCGGCGTGAACGTTCGCGGCAGCCTGCGCGAGCCGCGGCTCACGTTCTTCTCGGAACCCGCGATCCCGCAGTCGCAGATCGTGTCGCTGATCCTCGCCGGCGGCAACCTGCAGAGCGCGCAGACCGCTGGCACCGGCACGAGCTCCGGCGCGCAGCAGCAGGCCGTGAGCCAGGCAGCGGCGCTCGTCGCGGCGCAGCTGGGCAGCAAGATCGGACTGCCCGACATCAGCGTCGAATCCGATCTCTCGAACGAGACGTCGCTGGTACTCGGAAAGTATCTCTCGCCGCGCATCTACGTGAGCTACGGTATCTCCCTGACCGAGTCGATCAACACGATCAAGATGCGCTACACGCTCGACGACCACTGGACCATCAAGACCGAGGCCGGCAAGGAACGCGCGGCCGACCTCGTGTTCACGATCGAGAAATGAACACGTTCGAATTGCCGCTCGGACCCGCCGATACGGGCATCCGGCTGGGCGAGGGCATCACGCTGTTGCCGGGTTACGCGCGCTCGGCGGACCTCTATCCACTGATCCTCGGGCTGGCGCAGCGCGCGCCCTTCCGGCACCTGGTGACGCCCGGCGGACAGTCCATGTCGGTGGCGATGACCAACTGCGGGCCGGTCGGCTGGGTGAGCGATCGCAGCGGTTATCGATACAGCTCGCGCGATCCGCTCACCGACCGCGACTGGCCCGCGCTACCCGCGGCCTTCGAGACGCTCGCGCGCGACGCGGCACGCGCCGGCGGCTTCCCGGATTTCGTGCCCGATGCCTGCCTCGTCAACCGCTACGCCGTGGGCGCGCGACTCACGGCGCATCGCGACGCGGATGAGCAGAATTTCGCGCAACCGATTGTGTCGGTGTCGCTCGGTCTGCCCGCGAACTTCGCGTTCTACGGGCTCACGCGCGGCGGCAAGGGCCGAAGCGTGGCGCTGCAGGACGGCGACGTGCTGGTGTGGGGCGGCCCCGCGCGCCTGGTGTATCACGCCGTTCGGCCGATCAAGCCGGGTACGCACCCGCTCACCGGCGAGTACCGCTACAACCTCACGTTCCGGCACGCCCGCTAGCTAGTTTCGCGCGTGTAGCATCTTGTAGAGGCGGTCACCCTTGAAGCCGAAGTGCTCGCGCGCGTAAGCGTACTCCCAGAGCAGCGGCGTCGAGTAGAGCACCGTGCCGATGCCTGTCGAAGGCTCGAGTGTCAGTACGACACTCGCCGCGCAGTGGGTACGGAAACCGTCACCTTTCGCCGGGCACCAGCGCCAGATGCTGAACTTCCGGTCCGCGGCGTCGGTCGAGTCGCCTTCGATCGTCTCGATGAGCACGCGACCGCGGCGCAGATAGCCTTCCGGTTGGCCGTACTTCGCGAGCAGCAGTCCGAGCACGCGATCGTAGGTCGTCTCCGCGTCTTCGGGCAGCGCCCGCACTTGTGCGCGTGTTTCGCTCTGGAACATGAAGCGCACGCCGCAGAACTTGTTCAGGTCGTCGAACTTCGGTGGCATCTCCGCACGCTTGCTCGCGGCCGCGCTCCAGTTCGCGCAGAACTGGTAGACCACGGGATGGAGGACGACGCCACCCTCGCCTTCGCCGAAGCGGAAGCCCTGGCCTTCGATCGAGTACTCGGAGAGCACGTAGGCCCCTCCTCTGCCGTCGAAGTTCCGGCGAAGTTGCAGCAACGTCGCCTGGAAGTCGCAGCCGCCGACGGCGCCCGAGATCTGTGCGCCCGGCGGCGGCGACGTCGGTACGCAGCTGAAGGTCTGTTCCTTCTCTTTCTGGTGCATCCACGCGGCGCCGACGCCGATCGGCGCCTCCGGCAAACGGTCGAAAACCGAACGCAGATCGCCCCATTTCTGGCCGGCGAATCCTTCGGGGGCGACGTACCTGACCTTCGCGGGCTTGTCCGCGGCGAGCGCGGAGGCGGCGACGAGCGTCAGGACGAACACGAGCAACGGTGAATCAAGTGATTTCATCGGACGATTCCATTCAACGGGATCGGGCAGGACGACCGGCGACGCGCTCAGCGCCGCACGGTCTCGAGCAGCGGCGAATCGAAGATCGCGGCCGGAGAGATTACCGGTTCGTCCAGCGGCACGCGCGTGCCGTAGCGTTCCCGGATCTTCGCTTTCACCGCCGCGTCGTCGAGATCGAACTCCCGCAGCTCCTGGCGCGCGCCGATGTCGATCCCGAGGGCCTGGTGGTACATCTTCCAGACGAGCTCGGAGCAGTAGATGCGCTCGTCCGACCATTCGAAGTACAGATCGTAAGGCTTGCCCGCGAAGTCCCCGGCCGATTCGCGCAGCTTCTTCGCCTGCGCCGGCGTCAGACCGCGTTTCAGCCGCTTGACGACATGGTGCCCGCCTTCTCCGCGCGCGGTCCAGCGCCCGAGCGGCGTGTAACGAACCGTGGCGATGGCCTCGAAGACGAATGGTTTGCCGTCGCGATGCACGACGACCCCCATGTGACTCCACGGAGATCCCGTCGCTCGCTGGATGGCGACGCTCTGTGTGGAGCGCGAGGTGTGGAAGACAATGTCGCCGTCGCGCAGCGACTCCGCTCCATGCGCCGCGAACGACATCACCACCGCCACCCCGACGACCGCGATTCTCATGGGCCGCTATGATAGGGCCATGCACTTCCTTCTCTTCTATACCTTCGTCCCCGACGTACTCGAGAAACGCCCGAAGTTCCGCGGCACCCATCTTCAGCACGCGCGCGCCGCCGTCGAGCGCGGCGAGCTCAGACTCGCAGGTGCCTTCGACCCGGTCGATGGCGCCGCCCTGCTCTTTTCCGCCGCGTCGAAAGCGGTGGTCGAGGAGTTCGCACGCGCGGATCCTTACGTGACGAACGGACTCGTGACGAAGTGGGAAATCCGGCAATGGACGACGGTGGTGGGTGAGAACCCCGCGCACCCGCTCCCGCCCGGTCTGTAACGGCCCCGACACCCGCGCCCGGTAGACAACGAGACCCGCATCGCGGGCAGACGTCGCGGCCATTGACGGGTTGTGCATTTTTATGCACCATTCGCAAACTTTATTCACGGTAGATCGACCCATGTTGACCGACCATCACCGCGAGGCGAGGCGCACCGCCATCGTCCGACTGCTGCGCCACGCCCCCGTGCGCCGCCAGCAGGAGCTCGTGCGCCTGCTCAAGCGCGAAGGTCACGCGGTCACCCAGTCGTCGATCAGCCGAGACCTGCGCGAGCTCGGTGTGCTCAAGCACAGCGAGGGATACGTCCTGCCGGACAACGCCGAAATCGCGGCCAGAACGCAGGACAATTTCGTCACCGTCGCGCAATTCGTGCGGGAGGTGCGCACCGCCGGCACCTCGATAACGGTGGTGAAGACCACGATCGGCTCCGCGGGCAGCGTGGCCGCCGCCATCGACAAGGCGGGCTGGCAGGACGTGGTCGGCACGGTGTCCGGCGACGATACGATCTTCATCGCGACCGCGGACGCGCGGGCGCAGTCGCGGGTGCTCGACCAGCTCCGTGAATCTTTCGGAGTCTGAATAAAAATGAATGCCGTGAAGTCGTCTCCCATCGTCCTCGCCTACTCGGGCGGCCTCGACACCTCGTTCCTCGTGCCCTGGCTCAAGGACAACTACGGCCGCCCGATCATCACCGTCACGGTCGATACGGGTGGCATCGATGCCGCCGGTGCGCGGACCCTCGCGGAGCGCTCGAAGGCCTACGGCGCCATCGCGCATCACCAGATCGACGCGCGCGCGGACTACTTCGAGCAGGTGCTGCGCTTCCTCGTCATGGGCAACGTGCGTCGCGGCCAGCTCTACCCGCTGTGCGTCGGCGCCGAGCGCGTCATGCAGGCACAGCAGATCGCGCTGATGGCGCGCAAGCTCGGCACCAATTCGATCGCCCACGGCTGCACGGCGGCGGGCAACGACCAGGTCCGCTTCGAAGTGGCCATGCGCACGCTCGCACCGGAACTCGAGGTCATCGCGCCGGTGCGCGACCGCGCCTTCAAGCGCCAGGAGGAACTCGACTACCTGAATGCCCGCGGACTGCCGCTGCCGCCATATGGCGCCGCGTACTCGATCAATCGCGGTCTCTGGGGTGTGACGATCGGCGGCAAGCAAACGCTGACTTCCGCGGGCAGCATCCCCGACTCCGCATGGGTGCTCTCGAAAGATGCGTTCACGAATCCGCGGCCGCCCGAGCGGCATACGGTCCATTTCGACAAGGGCCGCCCGAGCGGCCTCGACGGCCAGGATCTTTCGGCGGTCGAAGTCGTGGAAAAACTCGAAGCGCTCGGGGCGCCCTTCGGCATCGGCCGCGGCATCCACCTCGGCGACACCATCATCGGCACGAAGGGCCGCGTCGCCTTCGAAGCGCCGGCGGCGGAAACTCTGCTGGTCGCGCACCGCGAGCTGGAAAAACTCGTGCTCACGCCGCGCCAGCAGCGCATCAAGGAATCGCTGGCCGGTCCGTACGGGGACTGGGTGCACGAAGGCCAGTTGCTGGATCCGGTGTGCCGCGACATCGAGGCGCTGTTCCTCTCGTCGCAGGCGCGCGTCACGGGCAAGGTGCACGTGCTGTTCCGCCCGGGTAGTTTGTTCGTCGAGGGCGTCGAGTCGGCGCACTCGTTGATGTCCGTTTCGAGAGGCGTCTATGGAGAGTCCCACGGCGAGTGGTCGCCGCAGGACGCGCTCGGCTTCTCGAAGATCGTTTCGTTGACGGGCATGTTCCATGCCCGCGCTGGAGGAAAGTGATGATGCGCACTGTGGTCGTAGACAAGATCGCTTCGGTGACCCAGGCCTGCGGGCTCGGCAACGAGGTGCGCGTCGCCACCGACAACATCCCCGCCGAGGAAGGCGTGGTCGTGGTCGTGGAAGTCCTCACCAACAAGTCCACGTACAACACGCTCGAGCTGACGTCGGGCCGCATGGCGAAGGTGAGCCAGGGCGACATCGTCGCGGGCGCGCTCGGCCACCGGAAAGCGCTGTTCGGCTACTCGGGTCACGTGCCCACGAGCGTGAAGCCCGGCGACATCCTGCAGATGCTCAACATCGGCGGGGTGCTCGGCATCTGCGACTCGGTCAACCCGGACAAGGGCAAGCCGTTCGACTGCCGCGTCATCGGCGGTGTGCTCGACTTCCCCTATCTGGGTGAACGCATCGGCGTGCCCGCGCGCGTCGGCTACCGCAAGTTCGATCCCGAGGCGAAGCTCGAGACGAACGGCGTCCCCGTCGTCGCGCTCGCGGGCACCTGCATGGAAGCCGGCAAGACGGCGGCCGCGGCCGCCATCATCTCGCGCATGCGGCATCGCGGCCTCGTCGTCGATGCGTTCAAGGCGACCGGCGTTTCCCTGCGGCGTGACATCATGGCGTTCGAAGATGCCGGCGCGCGGAATACACTCATCTTCACGGACTTCGGCATCGTCTCGACCACGCGCAAGGTGGGCCCGGCGCTGACGCGCACGATGCTCACCGAACTCGCCGACAAGAAGCCCGACGTCATCGTGTTCGAGCTCGGCGACGGCCTCATGGGCACCTACGGCGTCGATTCCATCCTCGAGCAGGAAGACTTGCGAAAGGCTTTCACCGGAGTCGTGCTGTCGGCGAACGATCCGGTGGCCGCGTACGGCGGCGTCGACATCCTGCGCAAGAAGTACGGCATCGAGCCCATCGCGGTCACGGGTCCGTCGACGGACAACGCCGTCGGCGTGCAGATCATCCAGGAGCAGCTCAAGGTGCCGGCGTTCAACGCGCTCGCCGCAGGCGCCGCGCTGGGCGATTCCATCATCAAGTCGGTCGGGCTCACCCAGGCCCGGCCCGTCGAGTAGCGGTCATGGCCAACAAGATTCCGGCCATCGTGCTGGGTGGCACCGGCTACGTTTCCGGCGAGCTGATCCGTCTCATCCTGGGTCATCCGGACTTCGCGCTCGCGGGCATCCTCTCGGACAGCTCGCCCGGTGAAGTCGCGGGGAAATCATTCCCGCATCTCGCGGGCGTGCTCGGCGACGTCAGGTTCAAGTCGCAGGCGGACATCGCCGCGCTGATCGCGAAGGAGCCGACATCCGCGGTGTTCTGCGCCGCGCCGCACGGCGCGGCGGCGGCGCTGATCGACAACCTGCTGAAGGCCGGTGAGGCCGCGGGCACGAAGCCGCGCTTCGTCGACATCTCCGCGGATTTCCGCTACGCGACGCAGGAGGCGTACCAGGCGGTCTACAAGCATCCGCACGGCGCACCCGAACGGCTGAAGCAGTTCACCTGCGCCGTGCCGGAGCACCTGAAGACCGCGCCGACCATGCACGTGGCCCATCCTGGCTGCTTCTCGACCTCGATCCTGCTCGCCAGCGTGCCGCTCCTCGCTTCCGGGTGGATAGAGCCGACGCTGTTCGTCAGCGGCGTCACCGGCAGCACCGGCTCCGGCCGCAAGCCGGTCGAGGGCACGCATCACCCGACCCGCCACAGCGATCTGTACTCGTACGGCGCGCTCGGGCACCGGCATACGCCGGAGATCACCGCCCTCGCGAAAGCGGCGACCGGCGTCGACGCCGACTACTCGTTCGTGCCGCACTCCGGTCCGTTCGCACGCGGCATCCACGCGACGGTGCAGGCGCGGCTCAAATCGCCGCGCGACGCGGCGGCCGTCACGGCCAAGCTGCGCGAGTTCTATGCCGGCGCTCCGTTCGTGCGCGTGCTGGACAACGCGCCGCGCGTGAAGGACGTCGTCGCGTCGAACTATGCGCATCTCTCCGCGGCCGCGAACGGCCGCACCGTCGCCGTGATGAGCGTCGTGGACAATCTCAACAAGGGCGCCGCGGGCGGAGCCGTGCAGTGGATGAACCGGCTGTTCGACCTGCCGGAAACGTCGGGACTCACCGCCCCCGCAGCCGGGTGGACCTGAGCGCATGAACGCCAAACTACAACCCGCGTCGCCGGCGGACGGCCTCGCGCCCGTCTACGCGCAATACC
>CADEED010000096.1 GCA_902826225.1 uncultured Pseudomonadota bacterium
TGAAGCGCTTATCGAGGCCGGCGCCATCCGTTTGCGCCCCATCCTCATGACCACCTTCGCGCTCGTCGCCGGCATGATGCCGGTCGCGATCGGCGTGGGCGAAGGCGGCGAGTTCTACTCGCCCATGGCCGTGGCCATCATCGGCGGCGTGATCGTCTCGACACTGCTCACGCTGCTCGTCGTGCCGAGCTTCTACGACAGCATCGAGATCGCGCGCGAACGCGCCGCGCTGAAGTACCGCGCACGCGCCGCGCTCGGAAATCCGGCTGTCGCGTTCGCCGTGACGCTCGGCGAGGGGCTCCTGACGATTCTCGGCATCCGTTTCCTCTACCGCGCCACGCGCTGGACCTTCGACATGAAGCCGCTGGAGCACCCGGTGGAACGCGCGAAGCGGCTCGCGAACTTCGACGTGGCGGACTCCTACAGCCCGCGACCGGCGCCGTGGCAGCGGTCACGGCACGGTTACACGCCGACGCTGCGTGAGCCGCAGACGAAAAATCCTTACGCCCCGCGGCCTATCGAAGCCGATTGAAGCCGATCGAAGCCGATTGAAGATCGAGGGGGCAGACACCTTTTCAGGTGTCTGTCCCCGTCGGAAGTTGGCGAATTCGGCGGGCTTCGCCGGCGCCATGCCGAATCGGCAGATCAAACGGCCGTAGTCGATGTCGATTCGGGACGTCGGCGCGGGCGGCCCCCACGTTGCGCGTCTCCTCACTTTCCGAGACCCGGCGGCACGAAGCGCCGCGCCGCATCGTCCAGCACCAGGACCCAATCGGGACCCTGGGCAGGCGCCGAGATTTTCAGCACTTCGCTCCCCGACGACTCCGCGCCGATTTGCGCAACACCATTGCGCGGGTCGTACCACCACGACCGCAGCCGCTGCGCGCCGATGGGCGCGACGTCGATCTCCAGCATCTGCCCGGCGCAAGGGAAGTAGACCAGTGCATAGCCGTCGCCGCGCGTCGCCCGTGCATGGCAGGCGCGCGAGTCGGCGTTCACACGAATGAGGCCCTGGTCCGGAATGCGACCGAACTGCGGCCGCGACTCGATGAGGTAACGCAGGAATTGCATTTGGGTCGCGGCGGGGCGCGTGAGTGCGTCGCGCCAGTCACGGTCGGCGTGGTTCACGACCGCGTTGCGTTCGCCGACGAACGGCCAGATGGCGTGGTGCCCATAAGTGACGCCGGCGCCGCCGGCGAACACCGAGCGATACACCTGCTTGCGCACGTCGTGGTCGCGGTAATAACCCTTTGCGGGATCCCAACGCGGCCACGGGCTCACCGGGTGATCCTCGTAGTTGGGTTCCATGTCGAGCGTGGGCTTGGCGGGCATGAGCGCGAAGTCGCGCGCGATGTAGTCCCAGGCCGGTACGTCGCGTCCCGCGCCGTGGCCACTCTGGATCGCGTTCATGGCGAGCCAGGGTTCCGCGTGCAGCGCCTTCGACGTGCCCTCGGGTTCGGCGGTGGGGTGGTACGTGATGAACGCATCCTTGCCGGCGCCCTCGGCGATGCCCGCGGCCATCGCACGCCACACTCGCCGGAAATCGCCGCCCTTGCTCATGGGCTGTCGATCGCCGCCCAAGACCCAGATCACGTTGGTGCGTCCGTGGAGTTTGCGAGCGAGGTAACGCGCATACGCGCGCGCCACCGGCAGATTGTCGTCGTTGAACAACACCGGCCCGGCGCCCCAGGCCTTGTCGACCTTGTCGCCCCAGGCGGGCAGCAGGCCGACGTAGAGCCCGAGGCTCGCGGCTTCATCGACGATGTCTACGACCCGGTCGAAATACGCCTCATTGGGCTTCGCCGGGTCCTCGTCGCGAAAGGGCGCAAGACCCAGGGCGCTGGGTTTTCGAATGCCGTCGAGCTCGGCGAGCACGACCGTCTGGATGACGTTGAAGCGCTGCCGTGCGCGGGTCGCGAGATAGTAAGAGCACTCCTCACGCGTGGTGCCATGGATGAGTTCCCACGCCGTGTCGCCCATCCAGAAGAACGGGCGTTGTCCGGCTTCGAGGTAATGGCCGCCGCGTTCCACTTGCACCGGCGGCAGCGGTGCCGCTTGCAAGACCCGGATCGCGCCCGCCAGCAGCAAGGCTCCCCCCATCCACGCGCTGCGCTTCATCATTCAGCGAATGTCGCGCGTGTACGCGAGCAACACAATCCCCGCGAGACCCCACTGCGCGCTGGAGTTCGTCGAAACGCCGGCGGCTTCAGTGACCGGGTTCAAGACATCCGGCGGCTCGATGCGGCGCGACTCGAAGCGCTCGCGTTGTTTGTAGCCCGCACGTCCTGCGTCGAATTCGCGCCACGCGCGCGCGGCGAGCCTCGCATCCCGGCGCTTGTACGCGGCGTACGCGGTGAGTCGCGAATGACCCTGGCCCAGGTTGAGTTCGCCCAGCTCCTGGCCCAGTGCCTTCTTCTGCTCATCCGCGGGCGCGTTGTACAGCTCGCAGTACTGCAGCCAGGCACGCTCGAAACCCGGATCGTCGATGAGCTCGATGAGCTCTGCACAGATCTCGGGCAACCCGAACGCCGCGGCGAGATGCGACACGCTGACCTCGTCGTCGCCCGCCTTGTCGAATGCGCCCGTGACGAGATTGAGTCGCGATCCGCCCGAAAAGAAGCCGCGCGGCTGCGTACCGATCGACTGCATGCTCGCGCGCAGTCTGTCCCGGAATTTCGGATCCCGGGTGCGCTCCCACTCCGTGAGCCACGCGGAAGCGAGCGAACCCCAGTCCGTGCCGAACCCGAGATGCGCGAAGTCGCCCTGCGGATCCCCAGCGGCCCGCTCTTCGGGATTCGCCAGTTTGCGGCCGGGCTGGATGGTGCGCAGCGTGCGCGCGGCCTCGTTCTGCGCGCGCATCAGGTCGCCGACGCGCTCGTCGCCCGTGAGGAAGTAGTAGAAGCGGCGATTGAGCGCGGTGCTGATGCGCAGTTGCTTGGCGGAGCAGCCCCAGTGCTGCACGTTGTGGCGCGAGCCGAGCGGCGCGAACCTGCCGAGATGGTGGACGTCCACCTCACCCGTGTGCCGCGTCATCGCCTCGGCGAAGCGGAACGCATCGGCGCGCCCGGTGCGCAGGAAGTACATCCAGAGCCACACGTCGGTCGCGAGCTCGGAATTGTCCCAGGCGTAGCCACCGACGTCGTAACGCCACGTGTGGCGATCGAAATCGTACGTGTGCATCACGTCGCCGTAGTTCCAGAAGCCGTACCACCGATGTTGTTCCTGTTGGCCGCGGTAGAAGTCGAACATCCAGTCGAGCTGCCCCTCGAGGGGCGCCCGCGCGGGCGCGGTCTGCGCGGGGAGCGACAAGGCGTGCGCGAACACACCGGCCTCGACGATGGTTTGCGGCGTGGCGGCGATGACGGCCGGCGCGCGCAACGCGCGGGCGAGGGCGGCGCAACGCTCGCGCGCCGGCGTCGCGGGCAGCATCCAGAGACGCAGCTCGCTCGTGCGCGCGACGCCGAGCGGCGTGCCGAAGCCCGGCTCGTAGTCCTCGTACGTGATCTCGAGGCCGCCCTGGTACTGCTTCTCGTACGTGTCCTGGCCGAGACCATCGTGATAGAAGCGCAGGTCCATCGGCGCGGCCTCCGGCGCCCACATCCACATCGTCACCGTGGCCGCGTCGCCGGCGGCGCCGCGGATGTCGAGTTGCGCGGGATGGCTCTGCCAGAAATTGCGGATCCCGAACGCGACGCCGCCCATCGGCCCGCCGACGTAGCCGAATCCGCTCGCGCGACGGCCCTGGCCGGCGTCGAGCCACGCGTGGCCGTCGGCCGTGCGTTTGCGGATCGTGAAGCCGTCCGCGTTCGGCTGGAGGAGCGTCCAGTCGCCGAACGCCGGGATGTATCGCAGCAGGTCCTGAGCCTGCGCGGCGATTGCGGGTACCGTGACGCCTGCGACCTGCGCATCGCGCGCGGGCTTGCCGGGATCGCGGCGCAGTCCGGTCAGCCCGCGCACCGCCTCGGCAAACAGTCCGTCGCCGTCCCCGACGAAGCGCACGTGCCGGTCGTGGAGCTCGGCGTCGAGCGGCGCCGCGAAGCGCAACCCGATACCGCGGATGAAGTCGCGCGACTCGTCACCATCGAACACTAACGTGTGCAATACGCGCAGCTCGTCGCTGCCCGCGAATAGATAGAGGCGCAGGGTGAACGGCAGCCACGCGCGGCCGTGGCCGGCGTGCTTGCCTTCGATCTTCACGACTGCCCGCACCGGACCACGCTGCTCGACCGTGACGCTCTCGATGGCGCTCTCGAAGGATTGCTGCGTGACGACACCGCCGTCGCTCGAGGCGCCGCGATCCTGTCGCAGCACGACGAGCTTCCCGTCGCGCAATCTCTCGCGGCCGTCGCGCGCCACACCGAGGAAGGCGGCGCCGCGGCGCGCCACGCGGCACCGGATGCTGCCCGTGTCGATCTCGACGGCCTCCGCCGACTCCCGCACCGTGATCGAGGCGGCCTGCTTCGCGGCGTTGCGAGTCTTCGATCCGACCAGGGCGACGACTTCAAACGGCCCGTCGCCGATGGTTTCGGCCGGTGCCAGGGCATGCCCGGTCCACTTGAGGGACCCGTCGGGCCACCAGGCGAGAGGCCAGCTCTGCAAGCGGATCAGTCGCTCGCCGGGGCCGCGCAGCGCGAACTCACGCGCCTTCATCGTTCCGCGCGGCCACGGCGTCCCCCAGCTCACGCCCTGGGCGACCGGCGCCTCTCGATCGTCGAGCCAGCGCACCCAGGCGCCGGCGCGCGGGTTGGCACCGGCCGAAGGGCTGCGTTCGAGCCCCTGGACGGTCGCCGCAGCGACCGGCGCGGCGACCGTCGCGGACAGGAAGGTGCGTCGCGAGATGCACGGGCTCATCGTGATCCCCTCTTATCGATGTTGACTGAATATGTACGAGAGTGATCGGTTCTGCCAATGGCTGAGCCTCCGGGTTTGCCCTATCCCGCGGCGTGGATATGTCAAACGAAGGCGCGGCTTTTTAACACTGCGACGCGGATCGCGAGCCGCATCACGTCTGGCCCCAGGCGATTTTGTAACTCTGCCCGCCGAGGATTCGCTTCGGGAAAAATCGGGGAATGGACCCACATTCGTCCACATTGCCGTCTGGCTACATGGAAACCGGCCAGACGACCATTCGCGCGTCTGTTCTCAATGAGCAGGTGATCGAAGTCGCGCCGGGTTGGATGGCCAACCTCGAGGCGGCGCTGCCGCATGCCCGTTATCGCGCCATCGCGTTGTACGACGCGCGCGGCGAGGTCCTTCACTGCACCTCCACCGATTTCGGCATCGAATTCCGCCAGGCTCTGAACGATGCGCTCGACGCCTTCGTGCTCGGCGCGGCGCGCGAATCTCGCTTCCTGCGCGGCGACGGCACGCGCACCGCGATCATGCTCGCGCTCCGCGACGTCAACTCTGCGCTACAGGGCGTGTGCATGCTCGTCGTCGAGGACACGCCGCCCGAGGACGAGGATCCGCCGGCAAGATTCCTCACGCCCGCCGTCCAGACGATCCTGACCGACGTCGCCTCGGAGATCGCGCAGACCCTGCACGCGATGCCAGTGAAGGCGGCGGCAAAACCGCGTCCCCCGGCGCCGCTGCCGCTCGAGGCGGTGTATGCGCAGATCCGCAACCAGGAAGTCGTGCTGCGCGTGCAGCAGCTCGTGCGCCTGCGCAAGGCCGAAGGCGTGCGCCGCTACGAAGTGCTGCTGCGGCACATGGTCGACGGCGAGGAGACCTCACCCGAGCGCGTGATGCAGACGGCCGCGAATCACGGCCTCGCGTCGATGATCGACCGCCGCGTGATGGGCGAGCTCATCGCCTGGCTGCATCGCAATTCGGCGGTGTGGAAGAAGGACTCGCCGGCGTTCTCCGTGAATCTCTCCGACGCAGCGGTCGTCGAGCCGCATTTCATCAGTTTCGTCGAGAACTGCCTGCAGAAATCGGGGTTGCCGCCCGGCCTCGTCGGCGTCGAGTTCAGTGAACGCATCTGCCTCACCCACACCGACCAGGTGGTGCAGGCGCTCGACGTGTTCGCGCGCATCGGCGTGCCGGTCGCGATCGACGACTTCAACGTGGTCGGCGCGGGAATGCCCATCCTCGAGCACCCGGCGATCCGGCTTCTGAAGATCGACGCGGAGCTCACGACGAATGCCCTGCAGCACCGCCTCACGCAGGCGCGCGTCGTCGGTCTCGTGCAGACCGCGAAGGTCATGGGATTGCAGACCGTGGCGAAGCGCGTGATGGGCGGAGACCACAGCAACTGGCTGACCGCGCTCGGCGTGGACTTCGTGCAGAGCTTCGAGGTGTCGCCGCCGGTGGCGCTCGACAGCCTGCTGGCTGCGGCCCCGTCGCACGCCTGAAGCGCCCGTCGACCGGCGCGAAACGGAGAACGCCGCCCAGGGGGCGGCGTCCGTGAATAGCTAGGAGATCCGGCGCGAACTACCTGGCGGTATACGCATCCATCATGAGGCCCGTGCCGCCGCGTGACACGTGCGCGACCACCGCGGTGCGGCGATGCAGCTTCGTGACGGCGCCGAGATTGATCGCGAAGGCGAGTTCGACCTGCTGACCTTTTCTCAGGCCGAGATTCGTCGTTTCGACGAACACGCCCGTCGCGGATAGATTGATGGCGCGGCAGAGCTTCTTCCGGCCAGTCGGGGTGGTGATGTACACCGTGGTTCTCGCACGATGCCTCGTGTGCAGCCGGCGCTCGACCGACTGAACCCCCGCTGTTGTCGTTTTGCTCATCAGGCTCTCCTCTTAGGATTATTGCCTTGTGAGATGGGCTTTTCGATCCCTACTCAACTTAATGGGTTTCACCAAGAAAAGCATTATTCACGGATTTGGAAGATTGTCCGCTGCACTTCGCGCGGCGTCTGCCACCTCGAGGCGGATGAATACCGGGCAGTGATCCGACAATTTGCGCCGCGCCGCGTCCCGGGGTCGGTAAAGCGCCCGTCCGAAGGAATTCGGTACGAGCCCGCGCGCCAGTTCGGCGCCGAGAACGATGTAATCGATGTAGCCGCTGAACGTCTGCGAAGGCATGCAGTTCTCGAAAGATTGTCCTTCGGCCGTGTTGACAAGGTCAGCGCCGGCCGGGTCGCCGTCATCGATGTCGGCCCACAGCGATATGCCCGCCGGCTCGCGCCGCAGGTCGCGATTGAAGTCGCCGAGTACGGCAAAACGCTGCCGCGCGGCTGCGCGGGCGTCGATCCAGCCCTCGAGGATCGGCACCTGCCGCCGCAATTCCACGCAGTTCGGTCGCGTCGCATCGAGCGGATCGCGAGCACAGCCGGATTTGAGATGAACGGACAGCAGCGCGATCTCCCGCGATGTGCCCGGGAAGAGGCGCACTTCGACGCCGCGCCGAACATCGTCGGCCAGCGACAGGTCCGTGAGTTCGGGGCCGCAGGCGAACGGCAGGCCGCGGCGGATCGCAAAGCCGTTGTTCTGCACCGCGACCCGCCCCGAGAAGCAGAATTCGTAGCCGGGAAACACGAGCCGCGCGGCCGCAACGCCGTCGACCTCCTGCAGTGCGACGACGTCGGCGCGGAGCGCGCGCGCGTAGCGGCGCAGGGCGGCGATGTCCTCGCCGCTGCGCGCGAGTTCGTGCGCGACATCGCACGGCACGGCGCGTCGCGCGCCGTCGCGCGGGACGTCGCGCGGCGTGCAGGCCGGCGTGAGCGCGCGCAGCGTCTCCGGAGTCATGAACCATTCGAGGTTCCAGGTGGCGAGTTTGATTTCGGTGGGGCGGGTGCCGGCGGCGGCCGTCGTGAGGCCGCCCAGCGCCGCGAGGAGCAGGAGTGGTCGGAGTCGCATCGCCAGACTATGGCACATCCGCCCGGGGCTGCTCCTTGCAAACCCGCGCCGCTAAACCCATATTCCACGCGCGCCTCGGGCGCGTCTTGGGAGTCGTGAAATGGGTTTCTGGATACTGCTGGCCCTCGTCGTCTTCGCGGTCTTCTTCGTCATCTCGCTGTACAACCGCCTCGTCGGCGCGCGCAACAGCTACAAGAACGCCTTCGCGCAGATCGACGTGCAACTCACGCGTCGATACGACCTGATCCCGAACCTCGTCGAGACGGTCAAGGGTTACATCAAGCACGAACGCGAGACGCTCGAGGCGGTCATCAAGGCCCGCAACACCGCGGTCTCGGGGCTCAAGGCGGCGTCCGCGAATCCGGGCGATGCCGCGGCGATGACGGCGCTGGCCGGCGCGGAATCGCAGCTCGGCGCATCGCTCGGCCGCCTGTTCGCGCTGGCCGAGGCGTATCCGGACCTCAAGGCCAATCAGAACATGATGCAGCTCTCCGAGGAGCTCACCTCGACGGAGAACAAGGTGGCGTTCGCGCGGCAGGCGTACAACGACGCCGTCATGAGCTACAACAACCAGCGCGAGATGTTCCCCGGCAGCGTCGTCGCCGGCATGTTCAGTTTCACGCCCGCGCAGCTGCTCGAAATCTCGACGCCTGAGGCGCGCGAAGCGCCGAAAGTCAGCTTCACCTGACCGGCGACCATGGATTTTTTCGCCCGGCAGGAGTCGGCGCGTCGGTCGACGCGCTGGCTGCTCGTCGCGTTCCTCGCGAGCGTGGTGCTGGTCGTCGCGGCCGTGGGCGTCGTGGTGTACGCGGTCGCCGGCATGCGCGTCCGGCCGGGCGAGTCCGCGCTGGGCCCGGCGGTATTCGCCGCCATCGTGACGGCGGTCGTGATCCTCGGCGCGAGCTTCTTCAAGTCGCTGTCGTTGCGCGCCGGTGGTGGGGTCGTCGCCCGGTCGCTCGGCGGCACGCGCGTCAGCCGCGACACGCGCGACCTCGCGACCCAGCGCCTGCACAACGTCGTCGAGGAGATGGCGATCGCCTCCGGCGTGTCCATGCCCGAGGTGTACGTGCTCGAGAACGAGGAGGGCATCAACGCGTTCGCGGCCGGCAATTCGCCGGCGGACGCGGCGGTTGCCGTGACGCGCGGCGCATTGACACGCCTCAATCGCGAGGAGCTGCAGGGCGTCATCGCGCACGAGTTCAGCCACGTGCTCAATGGCGACATGCGCCTCAACAGCCGCCTGCTGGGTTGGGTGTTCGGCCTGCTGGTCGTCGCGATCGCCATGCGCGTCGTGGTCCAGGGCCTGGGCCGCGGCGGACGCCGCAATGACAAGGCGGGCGCGCTCATCCTGATCGCGCTGGCCATCATGGCCATCGGCTACATCGGCGTATTCGTGGGCCGCATCCTGCAGTCGGCCGTGTCGCGCCATCGCGAGCGGCTGGCCGATGCGTCCGCCGTGCAGTTCACGCGCAATCCGCAGGGTCTCGTCGGCGCGCTGCTCAAGATCGCCGGGGTGAGTTCGGGGTCGAAGCTCGTCTCGCCGGCGACGGATGAGGTGGCCCACATGCTGTTCGCGTCCGGCATGAGCCGGCTGCTGGCGACGCATCCGCCGCTCGCCGAACGGGTGCGCGACCTCGATCCCGCCATCGCGCGCGAGAAGTTCCAGGCGTTGGCCGCCGCCGCGGGCCGCGACGCGGAGCAGAACCGGCTCGCGTCATCCTTCAGCGACGCTCCGGCGCCGCCCGCGACCGCGCCGGTCGCGATGCCGGTCGAAACCACCACTGCGCCGGTACGCGTGGCCAACCTCGCCGGCACGTTCGACGAGACGCAGCAGCGCTATGCGCATGAAGCCCGCCGTGCCATTCCGGAAGCGCTGCACTCCTTCGCCGATTCGCCGGACACGGCGCGCGTGCTGATGTTCGCGCTGCTGCGCAGCGCCGACGCAGCGGTGGCGGCGCGCCAGGACGACATCGTGAGCAGCCGGTACGGCGAGACGATGCGCGTGCGCGTAAAGGAATCGCTCGCCGTCGTGCGCAGTCTCTCACCGGAACTCAGGCTGCCGGCGATGCAGCAACTGCTGCCGGCGTTGCGACGTATGACGGTCGAGGAGCGGCGCGAGCTGCGCGCGGTCGCGGCATCGCTGGCGGCGGCGGACGAGCGCGTGGATGTCTTCGAATGCTGTCTCACGTTGTTGCTCGAGGCGGCGTTGCGCAGCGACCTCGAGCGCGAAGACGAACACGGTTCGCGCTCGCTGCTCCAGGCGGCGGATTCGACGGCGCGGTTGTTCACGATCCTCGCCTCGCAGGGCGCGAGCGGTCCCGGGGAAGCGCAGCGCGCGTACGAAGCCGGCATGAAGCATGCGCTGCCGAATCAGCCACAGCCGTACGCGCCGGTCGCCCGCTGGCCGGAAGCGCTGCGCGCCGCGCTGCAGGATCTGAACTCGCTGCGGCCCTTCGCGAAGCGGGTGCTGGTGGAAGGGCTGGTGCGCACGGTGGCGCACGACCGACGGCTGTCGGTGGCCGAAGGCGAGTTGCTGCGCACGGTGTGCGCGACGCTGCATTGCCCGTTGCCGCCGATCCTCTCGGCGCCGGCCGCGTCCAGCCGCGTCTAGTCAGGCGCAAGGAACCGGCCGATCGCGGCGGCGAACGGCTCGATGTCGACGAGGAACGCGTCGTGACCTTCGAGCGACGCGAGCGGCACGAACTCCGTCTCGGCCCCCGCGGCTTCGAACGCGTCCGCGATCGCGCGCTGTTCGTTGATGGTGAACAGGATGTCCGACTCCACGCCGATGACCAGCGCCTTCTCGGCGCGCGCCCGCTCGATGGCAGCCTTCGCGCTGCCGCCATGGGCCGCGAGGTCGAAGCGGTCGATGGCGCGCGATAGATAGAGGTAGCAATTCGGGTCGAACGACGAGACGAACTTGTCCGCCTGCAGGTTCAGGTAATCCTGGATCGCGAATTCCGCGGGGAAATGCGCGCGGCCGGGCGGCAAGGCCTCGTAGCGGCGATCGGAGGCGGGCCGCCGGCCGAACCGGTGCTTCCATTCCGCGGCCGAGCGATACGTGAGCGTGCCGAGCTTGCGGGCGATGCGCATACCGGTGACGGGACGGACATCGCCTGCATATTGGCCGTCCTGCCAATCGGGGTCGGTGAGGATGGCGTCGCGCTGCGTGCTGCGCAGCGCGATGGCATAGGGCATCGCCGCGGGGCTGCCCGAGATGCTGACGACGCGGCGCGCGACGCCCGCGAACTGGGTCGCGAACGCGAGCACCGCCATGCCGCCGAGCGAGGCGCCGATGACGGCGGACAGACGCTCGATCCCCAGCGCACGAATGGTCTCGTAGCCGCCGCGCGCGATGTCCTCGATCGACAGGTCCGGGAAGTCGAGCCGGTACGCCAGCCCCGTCGCGGGATCGACCGATGCCGGTCCCGACGAGCCGAAGCAACTGCCCAGCGAGTTCACGCAGACGACGAAGTAGCGATCGGTGTCGATCGCCTTGCCGGCGCCGACCATCTTTTCCCACCAGCCCGGCGAAGGGTCGGCGGAAGAGGAGGCCGCATGCGCGGAAGGCGAGAGCCCGGTGAACAGCAGGATGGCGTTGTCACGAGCGTCGTTGAGCTCGCCCCAGGTCTCGTACGCGACCACGCCGTCGTTCAGTGTGCCGCCGCGCCAGAAATGAAATGGATCCGGAAGCCGCGCGAACTTCGTGGCGGGCCCAATGCTCACGTCGGCAAGCCCGGGTGCAACAGCCGCGCGCGAGCCATGCTGGATGTGGCGCGGCTGTCCGCTCATGGCTCGGGATCGCCGCCGTCCGAGATTCCCTCGAAGAGCGCGGTGGAGAGATACCGCTCGCCGGTGTCCGGCAGCATCGCGAGCGTGACCGAACCCGGTCCGGCTTCGCGCGCCACCTTGAGCGCCGCCGCGAACGTCGCGCCGCTCGAGATGCCGACGAAGATGCCTTCGCTCTTCGCGAGCGCGCGCGACGCTTCGATGGACTCGACGTCCGTCACCGGGACGATTCGGTCCGGCACGTTCTTGTTGAGCACCGCCGGGACGAAATCCGGCGTCCAGCCCTGGATCTTGTGCGGGGCGAACGGCTTGCCGGCGAGCAGCTGCGCGCCTTCGGGCTCCGTGGCGATGATCTTGGTGTCGGGACGCGCGAGCTTGATGACTTCGCCGGCGCCGGTGAGCGTGCCGCCGGTTCCCCAGCCCGTGACGAAATGGTCGAGACGTTTGCCGACGAAGTCCTGGATGATCTCGGGGCCGGTCGTATTGCGGTGGTAGTTCGGGTTCGCCGGATTCTCGAACTGGCGCGCGAGGAACCAGCCGTGCTTCTCGGAGAGCTCCTTCGCCTTCGCGACCATCGCGGTGCCGCGGCCCGCGGCCGGCGTGAGGATCACCTTGGCGCCGAGCATGCGCATGATCTTGCGGCGTTCGATCGAGAACGTCTCGACCATCACCGCCACGAAGGGGTAGCCCTTGGCCGCGCAAACCATGGCGAGCGCGATACCGGTATTGCCCGACGTCGCCTCGACGACCGTCTGACCCGGTTTGAGCGCGCCGCTGCGCTCCGCATCCTCGATGATCGCGATCGCGAGGCGATCCTTCACGGAGGACAGCGGGTTGAAGAACTCGCACTTCACGTACATCGTCGTGCCGGCGGGCGCGAGACGGTTGATGCGAACGATCGGAGTACGGCCGATGGTGCCGAGGATGCTGTCGTAGATCATGGTGCCGCGACTCTAGGTGTGTGGTTGGGCCGGTGACGAGGCCGGGCTTGGAATAGCGATATAACAGTTGGTTATGGGGCCAGCCATTAGATGAACGAAAGATTGCAAAAGCTTCTCGCAAGTGCAGGGCATGGCTCGCGCCGCGGCATCGAGGATTGGATCCGCGCCGGCCGGGTGACGATCAACGGCCGCACGGCGACGCTCGGGGAACGCGCGAGTCCGGATGACCGGATCTGTCTCGACGGCAGAACGCTGGATTTGCAGGGCCGCGCCGACCAGGCCGAGGTCCTGCTCTACAACAAACCGGTGGGCGAAGTGACCACGCGCAGCGATCCCGAAGGCCGGCCCACGGTGTTCGACCATCTGCCGCCGCCACGATCGGGGCGATGGATCGTGGTCGGCCGACTCGACGTGAACACGTCAGGGCTGCTGCTGTTCACCAACGACGGGGAGCTCGCGCACCGGCTCATGCACCCCTCGACCGAGGTTCCGCGGGAGTACCGCGTGCGCCTGCGCGGAACGCCATCGCCCGAGGTGCTGGAGCGCCTGCGGCGGGGCGTCGTCCTCGAAGACGGACCCGCCCGCTTCGATCGGGTCGAGGCCGACGGGTCGGAAGGCAGCCACTCCTGGTTTCGCGTGTCACTCCACGAGGGTCGCAATCGGGAGGTTCGGCGGCTGTTCGAGCATCAGGGCTTCGAAGTCAGTAAATTGAACCGAATAAGATACGGTACGGTTCATTTGCCTGATGATTTGCGCTTAGGCGCTACCAAACTCCTCGATCCCCAAGGGCTTGGCGCGCTCTCGACAATGGCATCGCCCACGCGTCCGACGTTGTAGGCTGCGCGCATGAAACACCACGGCCTTCTGCTCATCGCGTTCGCGGGGATCGCCTCCGCTGCCGTGAAAGACGTCCAGCCGACGATCTTCACGATCGAATCGTCGGTCACTTCCACCGCATCCCCGGCGGCCGTCTATGCCGCTTTGACCAACCCGTCGGGCTGGTGGGATCCGCGCCATACCTGGTCTGGCGATGCGAAGAATCTGAGCATGGAGGCGAAGGCCGGCGGGTGTTACTGCGAGACTCTGCCCGGCGGCGGATCGATGCAGCACTCGCGGGTCGTGTGGGCCGAGCCCGGCAAGAAGCTGAAGCTCGACGGCGCCTTCGGCCCTTTGCAGGACATGGCGGTCGACGGGCTGCTGACTTTCGCGCTCGAGCCCGAGGGAACCGGCACGAAGATCACGCTGACGTTCCGGGCGTCCGGCAATTTCACGATGACCACCGACAATCTCGCCCCTGGCGTCGACCGGGTTCTGGGTCAGCAGCTGATTCGCCTGCGCAAGTTCGCGGACACCGGGCAGACGCCGCCGGCCGGCGGCTGAATCGACCAGCCGGGAGCCCGGCTGAGCCTGACGGCCGGGGTAAGCGCCTATATAAGATGTATCGCCGGGGAGACCCCGTCCGTCTTGCCCGCAGGCCTCAGCAATTCCCGCGCCAAACCCGTTGACTCTCCGGGGGGTCGCCACGAGAATACGCGGCTCGTTTTTTCCGGGAGGGGTACCCAAGCGGCCAACGGGAGCAGACTGTAAATCTGCCGGCTTACGCC
>CADEED010000097.1 GCA_902826225.1 uncultured Pseudomonadota bacterium
AGAACTCGCGGTACTGCTTCTCGCCGACGTCGATCCCGCCGCCGCCGCTGCCGACCACCGATCCTCGTCACCCGGTCAACGACAGGCGCTACGCGAGGCTCGATCCGCGCGTGCTGCCCGCGTCCGAGTCGCTCAAGGACACGCTGGCGCGCGTGCTGCCGTTCTGGAACGACCGTATCGTGGCGGAGCTCAGGCTCGGCAAGAACGTGCTCGTGGCCGCGCACGGCAATTCGCTGCGCGCGATGGTGAAGATGCTCGACGACGTGAGCGAGGCCGACATCACCGAACTCAACATCCCGACCGGCGTGCCGCTGGTGTACGAGCTCGATGACAACCTGAAGCCGATCAGGAGCGGCTACCTCGGCGATCCCGCGGCCATCAAGGCCGCGGCCGAGGCCGTGAAGAAGCAGACTGAAAAGAAGTAGGAGCTATCGCGTCCGGTCGGCGATGTCTTCCGGCTTGGGCACCTGCTTGGCGCTCCAGCCGTCGTAGCGTCCGCCCTTCTCCTTCGCGGCTTCCGTCAGCCGCCGCGAGAGCTCCTGCATGTCGGGCACCGTGAGCTGCATCGACTTGTGCGCGTGCAGGCTATGCCGCAGGTCGCCGTTCTCCGGCGTGTCCGACACGTCGGCGTCGAAGCCCTCCGCCCGCAGCTGCGCCGCGAGCGACTGTGCGCCTTGCTGCGTCGGAAACGCCAGGAAGAAGTCGACGTCGTGCGGTTTGAAGGGATCCGAGCCGCGCTTGCGCAGCTGATCGATGAGCCGCGCGTCCCAGGAGTCATTCTGGTGACGGCGCAGCTTCTGCAGGTTCTGCCAGATGCGATACGCGGCGATCAGTCCGCCCAAGACCGCGAAAAAGTACATCCAGTTGGCGGAGATCGACATGTCTACCTTTGAACGGCGCGCAGACCGGGACGGGCTATTCGTCTTCGGCGATGGTGACTTTGAGGCCCGACAGGGCCGCGGTGATTTCGACCTGACACGACAGCCGCGAGTTCTCGCGCTGGTGCGACAACTCGGAGATGAGGTCGCGTTCGTCCGACATGGGCGGTGGCAGCTTGTCGACCCAGGCGGGGTCGACGTAGACGTGGCAGGTGGCGCAGGAACACATGCCGCCGCAGATGGCGGCGACGCCGTAGTCCAGCTCGCGCAGGACTTCCATCACCTTGAGTCCCGGCTTCGCCTCCACTTCGTGAGAAACACCGTCACGATCAATCACCTGCAGCGTCGTCATTCCTCGATCCAGCACCTGACAAGTCGCGGGAATTCGCGGCGCTAGTGTGCCCACGTTGGGCGTCGGGCGCCAGCGCGAGAATGCGGCGCAGGGCCGTGGATTCGAGCTGCAGATCCGTGGCCGGCACGGTACGCGCGACGCGGCGGGCGCGGTACCAGAGGTACGTGAGCAGCGTGAACACGCTCGTGAGCTCGCCGAGCATCTCGATGGTGGCGCCGTGCTCGCCGAGGCCTGCGGCCTCGAGCATCAACGCGCCGTGCGGCACGGCACGCGGGTAGTACGCGAGCACGCAGGCCAGATCGAGCAGCGGGTCGCCGACCTGCGCGTACTCCCAGTCGATGAAGTACACGCGATCGGCCGTCAGCACGTTGCCGTGATGCACGTCGCTGTGGACGATGGTCGCGCGCCGTTGCGCGGAGCCGGAGCGTTCGAGCGCCCGGGCGCCCGATTCGAGCAGCGACTGCAGGCGGCCGCGTTCGCCCGGTTCGCTCGCCACGATGATCTCGGCATAGCGGCGCGCGGCAGCCAGCGGATCGAAGCGCGGCAGCACCGGGACGGGGATTTCGTGGAGCACGCGAAATCGCAGCGAGAGCGAGCGCAGGTCGCGCATGCGCGTGAAGTAGTGAGGCGTCCAGAGACGGCCGTCGAGATAGTCGGTGATCAGGCACGAACCGTCGGGCGTCGCATGGATGACATGAGGCGCGAGACCGGCATTCGCCGCCGCGGTGTGCAGTACGAGCTCGCGGTCGCGGTCGAGGCCCGGATCCGTGGCCGTATTCTCGTTGAGCCGCACGACGAAGCGACCGCGGCGCGTGCGCACGAGGAAGCTGCGATTCACCTTGCCGCCGCCGATGAGCTCCTGCGAATAGGGCAGATCGCCGTTTTCGCAACCGGGGACGTGCTGGAGCAACGCGCCGTCGATCATGCGGCCGCCGTCTGCGCCTGGAACCGGCGGCGCCACGAGACGTAGCCTGCGCCCGCGATGCCGATCAGCAGCACGTTGAGCAGCGCGAGGAAAGGCAGATCCTGGACATAGAACAAGTACACCAGCACTCCATCGATGGCGATCCAGTACAGCCAGTTCTCGAGCCGCGCCTTCGCGGTGAGCCACGTGGCGAACAGACTGAACCACGTCGTGAGCGAGTCGAGCAGCGGCCAGGCGGCCCGGGTCTCCGCGGCGAGGAGTGTCGCGCTCAGGTACGTGAGCACGATGAGTACGAGGGCGGCCACGATGTGCCAGGCGAAAGGCCACACTCCGACCGACAACTCTCCCTGCGTTGTACTGCGGGTCCAGTTCCACCAGCCATAGGCGGACATCCCGACGTAGAAAATCTGCAGTCCCGACTGCATCGGGAGCAGGCGCACGCCGGCGACCACGGCCGCACAGGCGCAACTCACCGCCCCCGCGACCCAGCACAGCCGGTTGCGGAGCACGGCCAGCACGGCGTAGGCGATCCCCGCGACAAGCGCAAGGATTTCAACGGATCGTATGACTCCGGGAGGCAGCGTCACCATGCGTAATCGCTCAGCTCAGCGGACCGAGGACCTTCATGACGAACACGGACTTCCCGTCGCGTTCGAACGTGGGGCGGATTTCGCGTGCGAGTGCATCCATCACCGCATCGTAGGGACCGAACACCTGCGTGCTCATGTCGTTCGTCAAGACCGTGAAGCGGCCATCGGCATTGAGGCGGTCGATGAAATCGCGGATCGGCGGAATGAAGTCGTCATGCAGTGGATACAGGCTGATCTCGACGCCTATCTTCATCATCTTCTCCGTCAACGGAACGTGTACGCGACGGTTACTCCCGCATGCCGCGGATCCCCCGCCTGCACGTAACGCGCCGGAGTGAAGTCCGGCGGCTCGTTGCCGAAGCGGAAACCACGCTGCGCATAGTACCTGTCAAACAGGTTTCGCACCCACACTTCCGCGCGCCAGTGTTTCCCTGAGTAACCCGCCTTGAGGTGCGTGAGGACGCGCGACGACGCGCGTTCATCGTGTGAGGCGTCGAAGTAGAAATCGTCGAGGCCGGCGAAATCGACGCGAGCGAACCACGTGTTGACGCGGTACTCGACGCCGAGGTCGAACTGGTACTGCGGCGCGTGCGCCTGCTCGCGCCCGTCCAGATCCCGTTCCCCGAACGCGTATCCGAGATACCGGGTTTCGAGCAGTGCCGCGCGCAGATCGAACAGCAAGGGTGCGAGCGGACGCCAACGCAACGTCCCTTCGAGCCCGAAGTTCTCGCCGCGGGCCGCATTGTCGGTGTACAGGACGAAGCTCAGGGGATTCGCGGGGTCGATCTGCTCGCCGGTCGGCACCTGCTGCCGCTGACGGCGCATGTAGAAGATCGCGACGTCGCTGTCGAGCGTGCCCGCGTCGTTCGCGGCGCGGAAGCCGGCCTCGAGACTGGCCAGTGACTCCGCATCGAACGTGCGCTTGTTGGCCGGCACGAACGAGCCGATGTTGAACCCGCCGGCCTTGTAACCGCGCGACAGCGTGACGTACCCCGAGCGCCTTGCGGCGAACTCGTGCCGCAGGCTCACCGAGCCGCCTGCCATCGTCTCGTCCGGCGAAAACGCGGTGGCGTTCGAGTCCGAATAATCGGCGCGCCGCTTCTCCACGCGCGCGCCGATCGACAGCACGTCGGCCCCACCGAGCCGCCATTCGAACTGGCCGTACCCGGCGACATTCGTGGCGCTGTACTCGCTCGTCATGTCGACCGTGGTGTCACCGTTGAACGTGTCGCGCTGCCGGACGTCCTCGTCCGTCCGCAACGCATAGACGCCGGCGAGCCAGGCGGAGCGCGCGCCATCGCCGACCGCTGCCCGGGAGACGAGGCGCAGGTCCTGGCTCATCGTGCGGCGCTCCCGATCGAAGCGCTGGAAGAAATCGTACGGCGCATTCGCGCCCCACGAGACGTCGTTGCCCCAGTCGCCATCGAAAGAGTAGGCGCCGTCGGACGAGCCGACGCTCGAGCGGCTGATGACGTCGAAGGAATCCGCCCCATCGAAATCGAGTTTCACCGCGAGCGCGCGCACGAGTTGCGTGTCCTCGCCGGGCTTGTCGGACAGCGTGGTCCGCGAATTGTCGATGGAGAAGGCGTCGTAGCCGTTGTCGAGGTCGGCCCACATCGCCGTGACGTCCGCGCGCAGATGTTCGCGCGGTTGTGCGCGAAATTTCAATCGCGCGCTGCTCTCGTCGTAGCCATTGGTGTCGTCGCGCTGCAGGTACGCGTTGCGCCGGAATCCATCGCTGCGATAGTCGTTGAGCACCAGCCGCCAGGCCGTCGATCCGAGCGGCCCGCCGACGACGCCGGTGGCGCCGCGCGTGTTGTAGTCGCCCAGTGTGACGTTGGCAGCGAACTCGGGCTCGGACTCCGGCGCGCGCGTCGTCACCGCGATCAGGCCCGCGAGCGCGTTGGCGCCGTACACGGTGCCCTGCGGACCGCGCAGCACCTCGATGCGATCGACGTCGGCGAGCGCCGCGGGCATGCCGACGCCGGAAAAATCGATGCCGTCGATCAGGAAGCCGACGGACGGATTCGGCGCGCCCTGCCATTGCTCGAGCTCGCCGATGCCGCGCAGCTGGAAAAACCGCGGCCGCGACGTGCCGGAGGACCAGTTGAGATTCGGCACGAGCGCGAGCACTTCCTGGAAGTGTTGGACGCCCGCGACGCCGATCACCCGCGAATCGAGCACTGTCACGCTCGCCGGCAAATCGTGCAGCAAGCGTTCACGCAGGTCGGCGGTCACGACGACTTCCTCCAGCGAGTCGCCCGGGGATTCCGCGACGGACGCCGCATGGAAGAGACACAGTGAGATGGCGCCGACAGCGCGCGAGAAGAGCGACATTCCCATTCCTCCGCCGGCATTAACCGGATCAGGTTCTCGGGTTCGCGGCCCATCCGCGTCTCAGGCCGGCGCAATGCCGACCACCCCGTGGTGACGCACATCATACACGCGTATAGAATTCGCGGCCCGCATGAGCCGCCGCATCCGCATCTTCCAGGTCGACGCTTTCACCACGGATCGCTTCACCGGCAATCCCGCGGGCGTCGTGCTGGACGCCGATTCGCTGTCGGACGTCGAGATGCTCGCCATCGCGCGCGAACTCAACAACGCCGATACCGCTTTCGTGCTCGAGCCCGACGGCGCCGATCACGACCTGCGCGTGCGCTTCTTCACGCCGCGTACCGAGGCGAGCTTCGTCGGCCACGCCACCATCGCGACGCACTTCGTGCTCTCGCGCGACGGCCTCGCCCACCCGGCGGCGGGCGGCCGGCTCCGCCAGAAGCAGAAGTCGGGCCTCGTCGACATCGAAGTGCGCGGCGAGGGCCCGGCCCGGCAGATCGCCGTGCGCCAGCCGGCGCCGCCGCTCGGCCGCCAGCTCAACGACCGCGAACGCCTGGCCGTCCTCGACGCGCTCGCGCTGTCGACCGGCGACATCGACACGCGTTGTCCGCTGCGCATCGTCGGTGGCGCGGGCACGCGCCTGATGATCGGCGTGCGCAGCAGCGAGCAGCTCAAGCAGCTCAAGCCCGATTTCTCGCGCCTGACTACCCTCTCCGCGCAGCTCGGCGCGGCGGGCTTCTTCGTGTTCACGCTGTCGCATGCGATGACCGGGTGCCTCACGGAGTCGCGCATGTTCTGCCCGGCGCTCGGCATCCCCGAAGACCCGGTGAGCGGCAATGCGCACGGGTTGTTAGGCGCGTACCTCGCGGAATCCGGGCTGTTGCAGCACTCCGGATCCGCGGCGAAGTTCACGGGAGCGCAGGGTCATCACATGAACCGCGCCGGGCGAATCGACGTCGAGCTCGAGTTCCAGGACGGAAAG
Source organism: uncultured Pseudomonadota bacterium (assembly GCA_902826225.1). Classification (GTDB taxonomy): domain Bacteria; phylum Pseudomonadota; class Gammaproteobacteria; order Steroidobacterales; family Steroidobacteraceae; genus CADEED01. The sequence continues at coordinate 6,065 of CADEED010000097.1, forward strand.
CTCGACGGCGTGTGGATCGTCGGGCAGGCCGTCTCGATCTTCGAGACGGAGATGCATTTCCCGGATTAGCGCCGCTAGTGCGGCGCGTATTTCTTCGGGTCGGCGCCCTCGCCCACGGGCGTCGGCTGCCAGCCGCTCGTGCCGCGGATGATGGTGTCGGGGATCATCGCCTCGTCCCAGCCCTTCGAGCCGGGATCATCCCCCACGCGCAGGATGAACAATTGCAACGACTGTACGACCCACAGCCGTTGCGCTCCCGCGGATTCGAGGCGCCCGAGGTCCCGCGCGGCAAAGGTCCCGTCGACTCTCGTGAAGTAGCCGACCGGTGAATCCCTGTGCGTTGGCGTGAGCATCGTCTGCACGTAGCGTGGCGGCGTGAACTGATTGCCCTCGAACACGCCGTCGTGCGCGAGCAACTCGCCGACTCGCAGCCAGTCCCCGATCCGCGCCCGCAGACAGCAGCCGGCGCGCACCTGCCCTGCCCGCGGCCCGACACCTTGCGCGAACCCGAGTTCGCCGGCGCCGAGAGGCCGCCACAGGCGGTCGGCGACGAGCGTTTCATACCGTTGACCGGTGACCTTCTCGAGCACTTGCGCGAGGACATCGACATCCGCCTCGGGATCGGCCGACGGCCCCTGCCGCGACAGCAGTTGCCGCACGGTGACGCCGCTCTCATCGCCAGGTAGATAGTTTGCGACGGGTACGTCGAGCGCGACGAGCCGATCGTTGATCGCGGTGCCGATCGCGAGCGCCGCGAGCGCGGGAGTGAATCCCGACAGCTCGACAGGCGTGTCGATGTTGGTTTCGCCCCAGTACTTCTCGTATACGACGTGCATGCCGCGGCCCACGATGAGCGCTCGCGTTCCGCGCGCGCCCGCGTACTCGACGGCTTGCGCGAGCGCAACGCTGTCGATGCCCGCCTCCGCGGGACTGACCCGCGGCATCGGCGGTCCAGCCTCAAGTTTCACGACGATCCGTTCGGGCGCCAACATGAAATGCCGGATCGCGCCGGCGAGCAGCGCGACGCAGACCGCGCAGAACGAGTACGACAGCCACTTCATGAGTCACCCGCCGGACGCGGTATCGCGCGCCCGTCCTGTAGTTCGAGCACGTGCGTCGTGCGCGCCGGCCATTCCTCGCGATGATGGGTCGCGATCACGCAGCTCCCGCCGTCCGCAAGCCAGGCATTGAGCCGCCGCGCGAGATCCGCGCGGGTCGCTCGATCGAGACCCGCGAACGGCTCGTCGAGCAAAGCGAGCCGCGGTTCGCGCGCCCATGCGCGCGCGAACAGGACGCGCCGCGCCTGCCCATACGACAATTCGGCCAGGATGCGCCGGCGCAGTCCGAACAGCCCGAAGCGGCGCAACGCCTTCTCGGCGTGGCGACGGTCGCTCGCGGTGATCGCATCATTGAGTCCGATGCTCGCGTGGCGCCCCGATGCGACCACTTCCAGCACCGGCGTCTTTGGCCGATGCCAGGTCTGCAGGTGTGGCGCGACGTACGCCGTCCGCAGTTTGAATTTCTCGAGCGGCACGCCGGGGACGATGCCATCGCGCACGATCGTTCCGCCAGCGGCCACCGCGTGATCGCCGTAGATCGTGCGCAGCAGGGTCGACTTGCCGGAGCCGTTCGCGCCGTGCACTACCCAGCAGTCGCCCCTGCGCACCTCGAGATTCACGCCATGCAGCAGGTGGGCATCGTCGACGTGAACGTGCGCATTGCGCAGTCCGACCAGCAGGCGACGCCGGCCGTGCGTGCCGCGGGCGGCCCCCGCGCCGGCAGCAGGCTGGCGAGCGGCGAGAAAGGCTCGCGACTCCTGTCGCAGCAGTTCGCGCGCGGCGGCGGCGCGCAGGGCGCCGCGGCGTCGGATTCGCCCCTGCTCCAGCTCGATCAGGTGGGTCATGACGTCGGGCACGTCGTGCGACCGGTGCGTCGCGAGAACCCACGGCATCGGCGAACGCGCCGTGCCGGCGAGGAAATGCATCAGCCGCGCGTGATTGCGCGCGTCGAGTCCGTTGGCGACCTCGTCCAGCAACAGCAGCTTCGGCCGGCTCGCGAGCGCGCGCGCGATGAGCACCAGGCGCCGTTCGCCGTACGACAGGGTGAGAAAGCGCCGCTCGGCGAGCGCGGTCACGTCGAGACGGGCCAGCAGCGCGGCGATCCGTCTGTTTTCTGCAGGGCTCGGCTCCTGCATCGGTATCTCGGTGCGTTGCAGCCCGGTGCCGACGATCTCGCGCACCCGGAAATTCCACTCGTAGTGTTCGTATCGATCCTGCCGCTCGGCGCCGACGTACGCGATTTCTTCGGCGACGCCCGCGGGCTGATCGAATCGTTCGCCACGGTACCAATAGCGCCGGCGATCGCGACCCGTGGGCTTCGGCCAGACCGCGCCCGAGACGAGCTTGAGGAGCTGTGTCTTGCCGGCGCCGTTGCCGCCGATCAGCAGCCAGCGCTGTCCCGGCGAGATTCGCCAGGAGATATCGCGCAGAACGGGGCGTTCGCCGCGATCGAGATCGATTCGTTCCAGGGAAACGGAGAGCGGTGAGCTCGCGGAGGGTGCGCTCGGCATCGGCGCCGGAGCTTACCCGAAGATCAGGAGGGCGCGAGGGAGACGATGGGCTGATCGGTCGGCAAGCGCGCGTCGGACTCGTACGCCGGCTGGTCCGCGAGTTCGAACAGCGCGTCGAAATCCGCGGCGAGCACGCTGTCGAACAGGTGTTCGATGTCGTGCAGGACGAAGTAGGTCTTCTGGTACGAATCGATCAAGTAGTTCGTCCGCAACACCCGCTGAAGGTCGAACGCGATGCGTGCCGGACCGGACGCCTTCGTCGCGTAGATCGTCTCGCCGCTCGACGAGAGGATGCCGGCACCGTAGGCGCGCAGCCCGCGGGACGTGGTCACGAGGCCGAACTCGACCGTGTACCAATACAGGCGCGCCAGCATCTTCAACGCGGCCGGGGACTTCGCATGGACGCCGATCGCGCCATACGCCTGGATGAAGTTCGCGAACACGGTATGCGCGAGCATCGGCAGGTGACCGAAGAAATCGTGGAACAGGTCGGGCTCCACCAGGTAGTCGAGCTCGTCGCGGCGGCGCATCCACACGGTCACTGGAAAACGCCGCTCGGCGAGATGCGCGAAGAAATCCGCTTCGGGGATGAGCCCCGGAACTCCGATCACTTCGAAACCCGTGAGGCGTTGCAGCCGTTCGCTGGCTTCCTCGAGCATCGGGATCCGGTGGGAGTCGACACCCAGCAGACGCAGTCCCGCCTGGAATTCCGGCGCCGCGTGTTCAGTCAGCAGTCCCACCTGCCGCTCGAACAGCGTGCGCCAGATGTCGTGCTCGTCCTCGGTATAGGACTCGTAGGTCTGAGAAATCCGGAAGTCGGCTGCGGCACGGGCGTAATCGCCGCGCAGCACAACGGACCCCTGTGTGGGGGCGACGGGTAGTCGTGTCATTGGGCGGCATCATCGCCCGGCCGGGTTGCCGGAAAATGGCTATTTCTGTCGGCGAATAGCTCGCTTTTTGACGATTTTGCCTATTTTCTGGAGCTTCTATGGTTATATACGCCAAATATGAAGCTCGACAAGACAGATCGTCGCATCCTCGATTTCCTCCAGCGTGACGGCCGCGTCAGCGTCACCGACCTCGCCGAGCGAGTCGGCCTTTCGCCAACGCCATGCGCGCGCCGGATCCGGCAGCTCGAATCCTCGGGCCTGATCCAGGGCTACGCGGCGATCGTCGATCCGAAACGAGCGGGGCCGTCGATCCAGGCCATCGTCCAGATCAAGCTGGAGCAGCATTCCGACGAGATCGTCGAGCGGTTCCGCAAGACGCTGATCGAGCGCCCCGAGGTCCTCGCCTGCTACACCATGACCGGCGAAATGGATTTTCTGCTGCACGTGATCGTGCGCGACATCGAGGCGCTGTCGGACTTCACGATGCGGCGATTGCTGCGCGTGAGCGGAGTGCGCGATGTCACTTCGTCGGTCGTGCTCGAAACACTCAAGCGATCGACCGTGATCCCGCTCGAAGAACTGGCGCCGGAGTGAGTGGCGCGTCAGTCGGCGAGGCGCTCCAGCACGCGTGCGACCAGGCGATCGCATCGGTCCGCGCCGAAGTCGAAGATGTCCGACGACTCTTCGCGCAGCTTGCGCGTGAGTTCCTCGCGCAGGTGACGATGCGCGCGGAACAACCGGGTGCGGACCGTCGTCGGGTTGAGCTCGAGTGACTCCGCCGTGTCCCGCACGTCGAGGCCCTGCACGACGCGCATCACGAGCACGATGCGGAAGTGCTCGGGCAATCCATCGATGGCGTGTTCGAGCAAGGCGCGAGCATGCGCGGCCTCCACGCGCCGATCGGCCGGCGCAATGGGCGTTGCCCCCTCGACCGACGCGGCATCGACGTGTGCGCGGCGGCGAATCGCCAACGCCTCGTCGAACGCGAGTCGCGTGAGCCACGGGCCGAACCGGCCCGCGGGTTGATAGGTGTCGAGCGTCCTGAATGCACGCAGGCAGGTTTCCTGCACCGCATCCTCGGCCGCGCCGCTGTCCCGCAGGATGCTGCGCGACACGCGAAACAGCCGGCGACCGTGACGCCGCACCAGGGCTTCGAGCGCGCTGCGGTCGTGGCCGCGGGCGAGTTCGACGAGGCGATCGTCGGACAGATCGTGGAGATGGCGCCCGGTCTCGGACCTGGGTGCGTGGGCGGATTCGATGTTCTGTTCCATGTGACGGCACCAATGCGGCTAGACGGGCGGTTGTTCCGGTGAGTACCGCCCCGGTGCGCCGCGGTTCCGCGACGTCATCCATGAATACGCGAGCCGTGGGTGTCTGGATGCGCCCCGCCCGGAGCCCGCCTGTCCGCTCAGTCGCGGCTGGCGACGCTGCGCGGCCGTTCGAACGACCGCAGGAGTGACAACTCCTTGATTTCGCGATCCGCGCCCTGCCAGTAGCGCCGCGCCGTTTCGGCCTCGCTCCGCGCAAGATCCGCCTTGCCCTGCTCCCGCGCGGCGAGCGCCAGCGCCAGATGGCTGCCGCCAAAGGCGGCATCGTGCTCGAGCATCTGCTTCGCGGTGTACTCCAGCAGCTCCCAGTCGCCGACGGCGTAGGCCAGCTTGGCGAACTCGTCGAGACGGAACAGCGCCTGCGTCCAGGCATCCGGACCCGGCAACGCCCGCAAGCGCCGCTGCACGTCCTTGAGCAATTCGCGTCCTTCGTCGCGCTGGCCGCCGCGCAGCATCACGTCCGCGCGCAAGGCGTCGACGTAGGGCAGCACGGCATTGCGATTGACCAGCACCCCGGCCGTCTGCGCCGGCACGTCGGCCAGCTCCCGCTCGGCGGCGGCGAGTTCGCGTCGCGCGACCGCGGTATTGCCGAGCGCGAGCTGCGCGTGTCCCGCGAACGCATGCCCGACCGCGCGCGTCGCCGCGCTCTTCCGCGCGGTGAGCTGGGTGGAGGTCTTCAATGCGTCACGCCAGCGTTGCCGGCCCAGCAGGAAGACGGTGAGCGACTTCTGCGTGAACTCCTGGTAGCCCGTCAGCGGCTCGACGGCGAGCGCGCGACGCAGCAGCGACTCCGCGATGCGCATCTGTCCCTTGTGCTCGTACGAGGTCGCGAGCAGATCGAGGTTGTGGAAATGGTGCCAGTCGAGCTGCATCGGGATGTTCTCCGCGGCGTAGTACGCCCGCTCGAGCTCATCGGCGCGCGCGAATTCCGCGATGGCCTCGTCGATGCGGCCGACCCGGCGCAGGTTGTGCCCCCACATGTGATGGGCGTGCGGGATCATCGTCGCGAGACTCGCGTAGCGCTCTCCATGCTCGAGGGCCCTGTCTACCTGGCCGATGGTCTCGTATGAGTGGATCAGGTAATGGTGCGCCGCCGCGTTCTGCGGCTCGAGCCGCAGCACCAGGCCGTAGAACGCCGTCGAAGCGACGTTGCCACGCTGTCCTCGTCCGGCCGCGGAGGGCTCTTCCGCGTTGCCACGCAGCAGCCAGAGTTCGGGATCGCCGTAGTCCGCGGCGATCGCCTTGTCGAGCGCCTGCTTGTACGCCGAATGCAGACCGGCATTGGTGAAGTCCGCGATGGCCTCGAGCTGTTGCAGGCGGACCGCGATCCGGCGCTGCTCACGCGGCGGTCCGCGCTGCGCGAGCTGCTGTGCGCGCTGCGCGGCCCGAACGGCCGCCGCATGATCGTCCGTGCCGGAATACACGCGGCTCAACCCCCAGTACGCCATCGCGAAATCGGGATCGAGACGCAGCGCCTGGTTGAACGAACGCCCCGCCTCGATCCAGACGTAGCCGTGTAGATAGTTGAGCCCCTGGCGGTAGAAGGCGAGTGCTTCGGGCGAAACGGTCGAGGGCGAGTCCGTCGTGTTGCCGGTGCCTTCGCGCAGGACCAGCGGGCGCGAGAGGATCTCCGCCGGCACCCAGCCCATCGTCGTGCACCCGGCATGCGGGTCGCCGGCATCGACGGCTCCGTCGTCGGCGAGCACCGGCGATGCGACCAGCGCCGATACGAGCAAAGTCACGATGCGTCTCATCGTCCGCTCCGGCAAGAGATGGCGCGCCCGGAGAGATTCGAACTCCCGACCACCTGGTTCGAAGCCAGGTGCTCTATCCAACTGAGCTACGGGCGCGCGGGGAAGGCGATTCTAGCCTACAGGCTCGCGCGCACCATCAGGCGGACCTCGCGGCCCGGCAGGACGACATCGTCCTTGTTGAGGGAGACGGCGTTCCTCTGCAGCCGATCGGTCAGATTGCGGCCAACGAGCGCGATCTCGAAATCGGGATTGTTCTCGAGCGGACGCCACATCGCCTGGGCATCGACCGACAAGAATCCGGCCGTGGGCGTTTCCGCCGTGGCGAGATCCCGATCGCGGGCGCCGGTGTACTTCACGAGGAACCCGCCGCCGAACCGCGGCGCATTCCAGTCGAGCCCGGCGCCGACGTGGTAGGGCGACACTCGCGGCACTTCACCGCCGCCATCGAGCGTCGCGCGCACGTAGTCCGCGAGCACGATGCCGCGCAGCGGCGCACCCGCCGCGTCGGCCAGATCGACGGTTACGCGTCCTTCCGCACCCCAGTATTTCGCACCGCGTTGCTCGTAGACGAGCTCGGCGAGTTCTCCGCTGTCGTCGTCGAGACAGACTCCCGCGTCGTCGCAAGTACGGCCCGTCGTGTTTCCGTAAATGAAGTCGGTGAACTTCGATCCCCACACGGCGGCTTCGACCTGCGCTCGTCCGCCGTCGAAGCGGAGCGTCGCCTCGAGCGAGTTCGCGCGTTCTTCCCCGAATGCGGAGTTTCCCGTCTCGTAGGTCGCGGTCGCTTCGTGCGGACCGCGCGCGTACAACTCGGTCTGGCCCGGGGCGCGCGCGGCGCTCGACAGCGTGAAGCCGAGCTGCAACTCATCCGTCGCGTCGAACAACAGCCCGGCGGAGGCGCTGACCGGAGTGAATTCCAGCGAGAGCGGCACGTCGTCCGCTGGCGTGCCGTCGACGCCCACCCACTCGACCCGGGCACCGACGTGCAGATGCAGCCGTTCGCCGAACGGCGCATCCGCGAAGGCGAACAAGGCCGATGAGCCGGTTTCCGTGGGCAGCAGATAGTCCGCGCCCTCGCCCAGGGCAGAGAACTCGCGATTCTGGAATTGGGCGCCGACCGCCGCAGCGGAGAACGGGCCGACCGCGCCGAACAGGGCCTCGACCCGGGCATCCCACTCGTCGTCCTTGAAGGTCGAGCCCACCTCCCCGGTCTGGAGCTCGATCTCGCTGTGCTCGTAGTCGGCGTGGCCGCCTTCGATCGTCAGGGTGTGCAACGAACCGGCGTTCAGCGCGAAGCTCGACCGCAGCAGCTCTTTCGTCTGCTTCATGTCGATGAACGCCTCCTCGCCGGGGATGCCGTATTTCGAGTCGTAGTGCACCACCGCGGCGCCAATGCGGTTCTTGTCGAATAGATAGGAGCCGCCGAGGGAATAGCCGTCGCCGTCGAAGAACGAATTGGACATCGTTCCGCCGGGGATGTCGTAGTCG
>CADEED010000098.1 GCA_902826225.1 uncultured Pseudomonadota bacterium
GAGCCCAAGAAAGTCATGGCGAGTTCGGGCGCGGACGTGTTGCGCCTGTGGATCGCGGCCACCGACTACGCGAACGAGATGGCGCTGTCCGACGAGATCCTGAAGCGCATGTCGGATTCCTATCGCCGCATGCGCAATACGATCCGCTATCTGCTCGGCAGTTTCGCCGGGTTCGAGCCCGCGACGGACGCCGTCCCGGTGAACGAGCTCGTCGCGATCGACCGCTGGGCGATCGCGCGCACCGCGCAGCTGCAGGAAGAGATCGCGGAGGCCTATCGCAAGTACGAGTACCACGTGATCTACCAGAAGGTGCTCAACTTCTGCGTCGCGGATCTCGGCGGCTTCTACCTCGACCTGCTCAAGGACCGGCTCTACACGACGCCCCGGAAGAGCGTCGCGCGACGTTCCGCGCAAACCGCGCTGTTCCACGTCGCGGAAGCGATGGTGCGCTGGCTCGCGCCGATCCTCACGTTCACGGCGGACGAGGCGTGGAGCTTCCTGCCCGGCAAGCGCAGCGAGTCGGTGTTCCTCGAGACGTGGTACCCGCTGCCGTCCACGGGCGGCGGTGAAGCCATCGACTGGAACACGTTCATCACGCTCAAGACCGCGGTGGCGCAGGAGCTCGAGAAGCTGCGCGTCGCGGGCACCATCGGCTCGTCGCTCGACGCCGAGGTCGAAGTGTTCGCGCAGGACGAGTTCCGCGAGAAGCTCGCGTCCCTGGGAGGAGAGCTCCGTTTCCTGTTGATCACCTCGGAAGCGAGCCTCAAGCGCGTGAGCCACGCGGCGGGCCCGCCGGTCGGAGCCGTCAAGGTCGCGGAACTCGCGAAAGACGGTGGCGTCTGGATCCGTGTCGCGGCCTCCGCGGCGCCGAAATGCGAACGGTGCTGGCACCATCGCCCGGATGTCGGGTCAAATGCCGCACACCCCACGATCTGCGGGCGCTGTATCGACAACGTCACGGGCCCGGGCGAATCTCGGAAGCTGGTATGACCGACAAGAAAGTCCTCCTGAAAGAGAGCGGGATCCGCTGGTTGTGGATCTCGGTGCTGGTCGTCGCCGTCGATCAGCTCACCAAGCTCTGGATCGAACGCAACATGGGCCTGGGTGATGCGTTCACCGTGTTGCCGGTGCTGGAAATCGTGCGCGCGCACAACACCGGCGCGGCATTCAGCTTCCTCGCGGGTGCGGGCGGCTGGCAGCGCTGGGCGTTCACCGTCATCGCCGTGGGCGTGTCGGGTGCGTTGTTGTACTGGCTGCGCACGCTCGCGGTCGCGACCCATGGCCTGCTGGCGGCGGGACTCGCGTTGATCCTGGGCGGCGCCATCGGCAACGTCGTCGATCGCATCGAACATGGCTACGTCGTCGACTTCGTGCACGCGCACTGGGGGGCGTCGTCGTTCCCCGCGTTCAACGTCGCCGATGCCGCGATCAGCATCGGCGCCGCGCTCGTCATCCTCGACGCATTGCTCGAGGGCAGGCGCAATCGCGAGGCCGCGAAACTGCGCGCGGCGGACGGAAAGGAATAGGCCGCTTGCGCATCCTCCTCGCCAATCCCCGGGGATTCTGCGCCGGCGTGGATCGCGCGATCGACATCGTCGAGCGCGCCATCGCGCTGTTCGGCGCGCCCATCTACGTGCGCCACGAGGTCGTGCACAACGTGCACGTCGTGGAACGCCTGCGCCAGCTCGGCGCGGTGTTCGTCGACGAACTCCACCAGGTGCCCGACGGCGCCACCGTCATCTTCTCTGCGCACGGCGTGCCGGCGGCGGTCGAGGATGAGGCCGAAAGACGCGGCTTGTCCGTCTTCGACGCGACGTGCCCGCTCGTCACCAAGGTGCACATGGAAGTCGCGCGCTATGCGCGCGAGGGACGCGACGTGGTGCTGATCGGCCATGCCGGCCACCCGGAGGTCGAGGGCACCATGGGCCGTTTCGATACGGCTCACGGCGGGAAGATGCATCTCATCGAGAGCGTCGAGCAGGCGCGGGGTCTCGACGTGCGCGACGCCGAACGGCTCGCGTTCGTCACGCAGACCACGTTGTCGGTCGACGACACGGCCGCCATCGTGAACGCGCTGCGCGCGCGCTTCCCCGCGCTCGCGAGCCCGCGCCGGGAAGACATCTGCTACGCGACGCAGAATCGCCAGGACGCGGTGAAGGAGCTGATCGCGAACTGCGAGGTGCTCATCGTCGTGGGATCGATCACGAGCTCGAATTCGAATCGCCTGCGCGAGCTCGCGGAGCGCGCCGGCCGGCCCGGTTACCTCATCGACGACGCATCATTCCTCAAGCGCGAGTGGTTCGACGGCAAGAGTGCGGTGGGCGTCACCGCCGGCGCCTCCGCGCCCGAAGAGCTCGTGCAGCAGGTGGTCGCGCGGCTCAAGGAGTGGGGCGGCGTCTCCGCGGAAGAGCAGCAGGGGCGCGAGGAGCACGTGGTGTTCTCGCTGCCGCGCGCGCTGCGCACCGCGACGCGGACCTAGCTCCACCTGGCGCTAGGCCGTAACCTTGGGCTCCGTGATCAACGGCTTCTCGGTGCGCTGCAGCTCGGCGGCCACTTTCTCCATCGCGCGCATCGCACGCAGGTGGTTCCGTCCCGCAATTTTGAGCACGTCCTCGTCCGTGTAGCCGCGGCGCAGCAGCTCGGCGAACAATGCCGGGTAGCAGGTCAGGGTGGCCATGCCGTCGGCCATCTCCTTCGGATCGACGCTCCAGTAGTCCGCGCCGATCCCGATGTGATCGATGCCGGCGACCTTGCGGATGTGATCGACGTGGTCGGCCACGTCGCCCAGCGTCGCCTTGGGCAGGCCCGCGGATTTCTGCCACTCGGCGAGCGCGGCATCGATCTTCTTCTGGTCGGTCAGGCGGCTCTTGATGTCGCGCAACGCCGCCGCGCGTCTGCCGGCCCAGGCCTGGCCTTCGGGTGACACGAAATCGCGGATGAAATTGACGTGGCAGACACCGCCGTTCGCGGGCAACTTCGCCAGGATGTCGTCCGGAAAGTTGCGCGGATGAGGATTCATCGCGTACGCGCTCGAGTGGGAGAAGATGACCGGCGCGCGCGTGACCAGCAGTGCGTCGCGCATCGTGTCCGCGCTCACATGCGAAATGTCGACGAACATGCCGATGCGGTTCATCTCGCGCACGAGCTGACGGCCGAGCTCCGTGAGCCCGTACTGCGCGGGGTTGTCCGTGGCCGCGTCCGCCCAGGGCACGTTGCCGAAATGCGTGAGCGTCAGGTAGCGCGCGCCGAGCTCGTGGAACACGCGCAACACCGCCGGCGATTGTTCGATCTGGTGGCCGCCTTCCACGCCGATGAGGCAGGCGATCCTGCCGGCGCGCGCGATGCGCTCGATGTCGGCCGCGGTGCGCGCCTGCTCGAAAGCCGGTGTCGAACGGATGATGCGCAGCGCGACGTCGAACTGGCGCATGCCGAGATGCAGCGCGTCGTGGCGATCCTGCGCATCGGAGCCGACATAGACAGACCAGTACTGCGCGCCGAGCCGTGCCTCGCGCATCGCGGGTACGTCGGCGCACAGCTTCGGCTGACGGACCTCCAGGTCGAAGGGCGAGATATCGCCGGCCGTGAGCTCGAGGAACATCGAGGGCAGATCGTTGTGCGTGTCGATGAACGGCGCCTGCGCCAGCAGTTTCTGCGCGCGCAAGAGCAGCGCGGGATCGGCCGCGGCGGCCCACGTGCGCGCGGCGGCGAGCGCCAGCGCGCTCAGGCCGGACTGTGCGATGAAATCGCGGCGGGTGTTCATGCACGACACCTTATCACCGCCAGCAATCCTGGCTCCGATCCGCGCCGGCGGAGTCGCGCGCGCGGCGCTGCCCATTGTGATCGAGCGAGAATTCCAGGCAGCGCGCGTCGTCGGCCTGGCCTTCGCCCGACGCTGCGCGAGCGATGACGCGATAGCCGAGTCCATCCGCGTTCGTCTCGAGCGAGATGCGGTAGTAGCCGTTGGGCGAAAGCTCCTGCTGGCCGAGGCCGGCCGGCGCCGCCGATGTGAGCTGGGCGCTGCCCGCGTACCGCGCATGGCGGCCGAAATACTCATCCTGCGCTTTTTGCATCGCGATCAGCGCGGACCGGGCATCGTTGCGGCGCGACTTCAACAGGTGCGAGCGCCAGCTGGGAATCGCGATGGCCGCGAGGATGCCCACGACGACCATCGCCGTGAGGATCTCGATCAGCGTGAAGCCGCGTTTCATTCGGGGGCTACCCGTTGCCACGAAGTTCGCACGAGGTCACCGGCTGCCAGGCAATGCGAGACTGCCGCGTCGCAGGGCAGTGGGGTCGCGTCCGGCGAATCGACCACCAGCATCACCGTTGCCCGCTGACGATCCACGCTGCGCGCGGCGCTGCCGGTGCTCAGGATCTCGAAATGCGCGCCGGCCACGCGCGCTCCGTCCGCGACCGGCAACGCGAGCTCGAAGCCGGCGAAGCGAGTCGTCACGGCGTAGCGCGCGAAGGAAGCCGGCATCGCGCCGGCGAAATCGGCGCGCACGGAGTCGGGAGCGGGTGTGGTCACGATGCGGCTGATGGCGTACTCGATGCCGGCGCTCGCGGCGGATGCGGCATTCTCGCGAAACCGTTCGTTCTGCGCCAGCCGGCGTTCGACGTGCGCGGTATGCGCGCCGGCAATGCCTAACAGCGTGACGAGCGCGAGCAGGATCAGGCCAACGGCGAGCGTCGCCCCGCGCTGCCGGGTCGCCGGGATCGGGTCAACCGGCATTGCGCAATGCGACCGTGCGCTCGACGAGCATTCGCCGCTGGCGCGCCTCGCCGCCCGACGGGACGAAGTGCGCGTCCGCGTAGTCGAGCGGAGCGTCGTCGAGATAGCCGGGCTCGGTCACCTCGGCGCGAATGCGCAGCCAGAGACGTACCGCGACGATGCGCGCCGCCGGCAATTCCGCGGAGTCGGGCGGTACGAAGCGCACTCGGCGCACACCGTCCACGGCGGCCGCGATGCCGAACTCGACCTGCAGATCCTCGACGCCCGGCATCACTTCTTCATCGCGAAACTGCGGCGCGCCGCGCGATTCCGTCAGCGCCTTCACGCGCAGCGCGGGCCAGCCGGGGCGGCCGACGCTGTCGTTCGCCACGTAGTACACGCGTGCCTCGAGATCGCGAATTTCGTTGTCGCGGTCGACGGGACCGGGCGCGCGGCCGTTCGCGAACATCTGCAACGGCTCGCGCGAGGCGAGCCGGCGCGCATAGATTTGCACGCGGCCCGCCAGCGGTGCAGTCGGGGAGCGGGACGCGCGGCGGATGCCGAGGGAATCCGCACCCGGACGCGCACCGCCCGCCGACGCGGTAGGAGCGCATGCGGCGGCGCTTGGCCCGGCCACGAATGCGTTGTTCGAACCGCGGACTGGTAACGCGAGATCGCCGATGCCGCGCCAGCAATCCTCGGCACCGGGCGGCAGCGCGCCTTCCGCGCGGGTGCCTGGCCCGCCAACGAATCCGAACGAGCCCGCGTGCTCGAGATCGTCGACGAGCACGGACAGCGCGTGACGGGCCGAATCCTGCACGCTGGCGAGGCTCTCGTGCGCGGCGAACGACACGCGGGCTTGGCTGAAGGCGGCGAGAAAGGCTGCGATGAGCAGCAGCCCGAGCACGAGCGCGACGAGCAGTTCCGCCACCTGGAAGCCGCGCTGCCGCACCCGGTGGCACACGCGCATCACCCCGCCACCGGCGCGCGCACGGGCGGCTGGAACAGGACGACCTGCTGCTCGATTGTGCCGGGACCCCGCGCCGTTTCCATGCGCAGCGAGACGCGGTACCGGTCGGGCATGGTGGGGCCGGTGGCGGGGAGGAATTCGATGTCGGCACGCGCCCGCGGATCGATCTCCCGGGCCCTGGCCTCGAGCCACGCGCGATCGACGGCTCCGATGCGAATGCGATCGGCCGCGTCGCGTAACAGGTGAGTGGCCATGATTTCCCGCCGCGCATCCTCCTGCCCGCGCAGGCTGCCCAGCAGCATGAGCACCGCGCCGAGCAGGCCGACGGCGAGCACGGCGAGGGCGACGAGCACCTCGACCAGGGTGAAGCCGCGCGCGCGGATCATGCGCAGTCCGCGGATGTGGCGGCGGCGAAACGCGCACGGCCGGATTGGCTGATGACGATGGCGCGTGGGGCGGCGACGCGGGCTTCGTCGCAGATAGTTAGGGTGCCCGTGCTCGCCGCGTGCGCGTGCGGCCAGAAGCGCAGCGCCGGGCGCGAGGCACGCAGGACCACGCCGCGCGGCAGCGCATGCACCTGGGCGTCGCGCGCGGGCGCAGCTTCGAGGGCGACCCGCCAGGCCCGGGACGGCACGTCCGCGCCATGGCAGGCGCCGGCCGTGTCCGCCGCGCACCACAGCCCGATGCGCGACTCGACGATGGAATCCGCGCGCGCCTGCTGGATGCCCGCCATGAGCTCGAACGCCGCGGAGCGGACCGCGGCTGCGCGCAGCGAGGCGCGGAAGCCGGGGACGGCGAGGGCGGCGAGCACGGCCACGAGCGCGAGCCCGAAACACAACTCGAGAAGGGTGACGCCGCCGTGTTTCCTGTGCCGCACGAGCCGGATTCTGCGGCGGCCGGCGGCTATCGCCATCCCGGAAAACCGCCGTATTCGTGCCGTTACTCATGCCTCCGCGGAAACAGCGCGTATAATCGCGCCCCATGGCAATCATGGATCTCGATCCCGGGCTGATCGAAGACCTGAACAAGCGCCTCGCGGGGCACGGAGTTCGGCCCACGGCGCAGCGACTGCGCATCGCCTCCCTGCTGCTCGGGCGGCCGCAACACCTCTCGGCGGAACAGGTCCTGGCGGGGCTGCGCAATCAGGGGCTCCGGGTCTCCAAGGCGACGATCTACAACACGCTGAACCTGTTTGCCGCGTCCGGGCTGATCCGCCAGCTCTCGGTCGGCAGCGACCGCTGCTGGTTCGACTCGAACACGGATGCGCACTACCACTTCCACGACGTCGATTCCGGCGCCCTTACTGACGTGTGCCTGCGCGACGTGGAATTCCAGCGTCTCCCGGAGCCCCCGCCGGGCATGCGGGTGGACGGGATCGACCTGATCATCCGCCTGCGGCGCAAAGAAGCCTGACCGCTTCCCTAGCCCGCCGGGCGCCATTAGAATGCGCGCCCCTGCCAATTGTCGAAGCCCTCTTAGCTCAGCTGGTAGAGCACTTCATTCGTAATGAAGGGGTCATCTGTTCGAATCAGATAGAGGGCACCAGCTTTTCATGTCCGACCTGAGCGCGAGGCCAGGAACCCCCCGTTGTTCGATGTGGATCCGCGTGTTCTCGCGGGTCCCGCTCGCGCTCTGGTATCCGTTCGCGCGCTTCCTCGCGTGGCTCGCGTGGCGCGTGGTGCCGTACCGGCGGCACGTGGTCGACGCCAATCTCAAGGCCGCATTTCCCGAGTTCGACGACGCCACGCGCGAGCGCGTGATCCGTGACTACTACCGCGGCTTCGCGGACATGCTGGTCGAGGTGATGCGCAGCCTGCGGCTCACGCCCGACGAACTCGCCCGGCGGGTGCACATCGCGAATCCCGATCTCGTCCGGAACGAAGTCGCGAAGGGCAAGCCGGTGCTGCTGGTCGCCGCGCACCAGGCCAACTGGGAGTGGATGCTGCTAGGCCTCTCGTCGCAGCTCGGCATCCCCGTGGACGCGGCCTACAAGCCGCTCATCGACAACTGGGCGGAGCACGAGATGCGCAAGCTGCGCAGCCGCTTCGGTGCGCGGCTCATACCGGCGCAGGAGTTGTTAGGCGACATCATCAAGCAGCGCGGCATGCCGCGCGCCATCGCGATGGTGGCGGACCAGGAGCCGGTGTCGAGCGAACGCAAGCACTGGCTGCGCTTCCTCAACCGCGATACCGCCTTTTTCCTCGGCGCGGAGGAAATCGCGCGCACGACGCGCTACGCGGCGTTCTTCGTGCGCCTGAAGCGCGTCGCGCGCGGGCATTATGTCGTGGAATTCGTGCCGCTCGCGGGGGCGGGCGAGCGGCTCTCGCCGGGAGAGTTCACCGGGCGGTATGCGCGGCTGGTAGAGCAGCAGATCCGCGAGTCGCCGGCCGACTGGCCGTGGTCCCACAAACGCTGGAAGTTGAAGAAGCCGCTGTACGGCTAGGCGTCGAACAGACTCAGCTGACTTAATCCGGCGCTCATGCGATCCGGGCGCCCGTGCGGGGATGCAGTCGCGAGATTCTCACGTCGCTGCATCGCGACGAACGAGCGTATCGGGGCGTCCCCTAGAGTGGATGCCACGTATGACGAACACGCCGAAGTCCCATGAAACACCCGCTTCGCTGCTCGCGCCGCTGGCGCGCGGCCTGCTTCGTCGCGCTCCCGAAATTCTCGCCCTGTCGATCCACGACGCGCGTGGAAACGCGCTCTGGACGAGCGGCGACTTCCTGCTCGCGGAGGACCACGCGCTGATCGGCGCGATCCTCGACGATCCGCATGACGTGCGCGGGCTGTCCAGCGGCCTGTGGTGGGAGAGCGCAGACTCCGCCCGCGCACGTTGTGCGCTTCCCATCGTGGAAGGGACGGAATTCCGCGGCGTGCTGCTCGCCGTGTTCTCGGGCCTGACTACCCGCGAGGACGAGCGCGACCAGCGCGTCGCCGACCTCGCGCCGGTGCTGCCGGTGCTCGCGAAGGCGTTGCGCATCTGCGCGCACGACACCGAATCCGCCCCCCGCGTGGCCACGTCCGATACCACGATCGTCTCCACGCTGCGTTTCGAAAGGCACGCGCCGGCGAACGCGACGCGCGAAGACGTGCTCGAGCTCGCGCACGAGGAGCAGGTCCTCAGACTCATCGACAACGCGCTGTGCGAGGACGAGTTCGCGCTGCACCTCCAGCCGATCGTCTCGTTGCGCGACGAATCCGCGCCGGACGGTGCACCGCTCATCGTGGAAGTGCTCATCCGTCTGCCGACCGAGGAGTTCGGCGTCCTCTCGTCGCACGAGTTCCTCGACACCGCGGAGCGGCACGGCCGCATGCCGAAGATCGATCGCTGGGTCATCCGCGCTCTGCTGGTGTGGATGCAGCGCAATCGCGATCGCTGGGTCGACGCGAACGCCGTCTTCTCGGTGAACCTGTCCGGCAAGTCGGTCGTGCGCCCCGATTTCCGCGAGTATCTCGAGCACTGCCTCGACAAGTCGGGCCTGCCGCTGAACGCGCTGCGCTTCGAGGTCGCCGAGCTCGACGCCAGCATCGCCCCGCAGGAATTCATCGCCCTCGCGAATTCCCTGGGCGAGCGGGGCTGCGAAGTCTCCGTGGACAACGCCGGCACGGGCACGGGCCGCTACGATTTCCTGCGCGAGATGAACGCGGACATTCTCAAGATCGACGGCTCACTCGTGCAGGGCGCGTCCGACGACATCGTGTCGCGGGCTCGGATCAACGGCCTGGTGCACATGGCCGACACGCTCGGCATGCAGACGGTCGCGAGCCAGGTGGATTCCACGAACAAGTGGCGCGCCGTCAAGCAGCTCGGCGTCGACTACGCGCAGGGATTCCACGTGCGCCATCCCGAACACATCGATTCCTTCGAATTCCTCGCCGGCCTGCCGCGTCCGCCGGAGCCGACTGCGTGCGCGTGAGCCCGGTCGTGCTCGCGGTTGAAGGCGACGCCGGAGCCATCCGCAGCCACTGCGCCCGCACGTCGGTCAATCCGCTCGAGACGGCCTGCACGACATCCGACCCATTCGGCGTTCATCATGGGCCGCGAACGGCTCAGCGCGCGCGGGATTCAGGACGGCGCAGGCGCGCCTCGTAGCTGCGCAGGAGCTCCGCGGCGAACTCCGCGAACACGCGCACCCTCGCGAGGTGCTGCGTCGAGCGCGGGTAGACGATGCTGAGACTGGGTCCGTCGCAGGAGTACTCGTGCAGGATCTCGACCAGCCGGCCCTCGGCAATCGGGTGCGCGACGATGAGGTCGGTGATCTGGATGATGCCCTGACCCTCGAACGCCGAGAGTCCGAGCGGCTCGACGCTGTTGAACGAGAGCGAGAACGGTAGTTTGACGTTGCGGGTCTCCTTGCCGAACCGGAAGCGCCACTCGTTGGCGCGCGCACTGTCGCTGCGCAGCCAGCCGATGAGGCGGTGCTTGCGCAGGTCTTCCGGCGTTCGCGGGAAGCCCGACTTCGCCAGGTAGGAAGGCGATGCGCAGGTGACGAGCCGCGAGGATGCCACCTTCCTGGCGATGAGATCGGGGTCGCGTATCGGGCCGGCGCGCAGCGCGACGTCCACGCGCTCGCCCTTGAGGTCCACGTAGCGGTCGTTGAAGCGCACTTCGAGCGCGAGCTCGGGATACCGCTGCGTGAAGCGGGGCAGGGCCGGCAGCAGCAGGTGCTTGCCGAAGGCGATCGGCACGTCGACGCGCAGTCTTCCCTGCGGACGCGCGCGGGCGCTCTTGAGCTCGTCTTCGGCGGCCTGGATCTCCGCGAGGATGCGCTTGCAGCGCTCGAGATAGGCAGCACCTTCCGGCGAGAGACTCACGCGGCGTGTCGTGCGGTGCAGGAGCCGGGCGCCGAGGTGCTTCTCGAGCTGCGCCACGTGACTCGATGCCATGGCGCGCGACAGGTCCAGTTCATCGGCCGCGCGGGCGAATGACCCGAGTTCCGCTACCCGTTCGAATACCCGCATGGCCTGAAGCTGGTCCATGGCCCCGATTGTAAAGCAGAGCAGGACAATGAATTCGACTTTGTCCGGTTTTTGAAACCAACCGCGTCGGGTAGGTTACGCATCAGTCAAAGGAGAAATTTCGATGTTCGCCTACAACCGATCCGCGCTGGCCGTCGTCCTGCCCCTGGCTCTGCTGGCCGCGGTCGTGATCTGCTCGAGCCTGGCCTCCGGCACGCGCCGCTCCGCCGCCGCGGAACCGCCGGCTCAGACGCTGGCGGCGAGCTTGCCCTCGAGATGACGGGACAGCTCCGCGATGGTCGGGAAATCGAATAGTTCGGTGAGGTCCACCATCCCCGGATAGACGCGGTCCATCTGTTCGTGGATCTCGATGAGCTTGAGCGAGCTCGCGCCGATCTCGAACAGATTGTCGTTCACCCCGACGTTGCGCTCCAGCGCCGCGTCGCAGATTTCCTTGACCTTCGCCTCGATCTCTCCGCTCGTCGCCTTTCTTCCGCCCGCCGCTTCGAGTTGCCGGCGCAAGGAATCCAGCTCCGCGAGCTCGGCGGCGTAGACGCCATTCACGTAGTCCTCTTCGAGCAGGTGCCGCTGGATCTTGCCGCTGGTGGTCTTCGGCACGCGCTTCACCGGCACCACGTGCGCAACTTCGAGGCCCGTGTGTTCGTTGACCAGGCGCGCGACCTTGGCCGCGAGGGGCTGGAACTCCTTCATGTCCATGCGATGCAGGACGAACAGGATGAGGTCGTCGGTGCTCGCGCCCTTCACGCGCACGCCCGCCGCGACGACTTTGCCGAGTTCGAGGCCTTCGGCGCGGATCGCGATGTTCTCGATGTCGTGGGGGTAGTAGTTCTGGCCGTTGACGAAGATGATCTCTTTCGCGCGGCCGGTGATGTAGAGCTTGCCGGCCTTCATCATCCCCAGGTCGCCCGTGCGCAACCACCCGTCGTTCGTGAATCCCCTGGCATTTGCGTCCGGATTCTCGAAGTAGCCCTTCGTGACGTTGTCGCCCGCGATCAGGATGTGGCCGATGCGGTCCTCCGGCAGCTCCTGGTCGGCATCGTCCGCGATGCGCACCTTCGAGTAGGGAATAGGCTGGCCAACGGCCATGATCGACAGCGCATTCGAGTCATCGCGCGGCAGCGGCTGCGGTTGCGTGCCGACGTTCAGCTCGTGGCGGTTCACCGAGACGTACTCGTACATCTCGCCGGGCGGCTGCGGAAAGCTCACCACGAGCGTGGCCTCCGCGAGGCCGTACACCGGGTACATGGCGGTCTTGCGCAGCTTCGCCGGCGCGAGGCGCGTCATGAATTCATCCGCGAGCTCGACGGAGATCGGTTCGGCCCCGTTGTACACGAGGCGGACCTTCGACAGATCGAGGTCGCCGGGTTCGCGATCACCGAGCACCTTGAGATAGTGGCGGTAACCGAAGTTGGGCGAGCTCGTCACCGTCACGCCCTTGCGGGATGCGAGCGTCATCCACAGCAGCGGGCGCCGGATGAACAGCTCGGTCGGCATCACGTTGAGCTGCATGCGATGCGCGAACATCATGATGTGCATTCCGATGAGACCCATGTCGTGGGTCAGCGGCATCCAGGTGAGATTGACGTCGTCCTCGGTCCACTGCGACGCCTCGCCGGCTCCGCGCGCGTTGGTCAGGATGTTGCGGTGGGTGAGGACGATGCCCTTGGGTTCGCTCGTCGATCCCGACGAGAACTGGATGAACGCCATGTCGTCCGGCTTGACGTCGTGGACCTTGCCGGGCTTGGAGATGTCGGCGACGTGCTCGGCGAAGAATGCGCGCGCGGCAAGACCATCGTAAACAGGCTGTTCGCCCGCGCCTCCCGCGAACGCCCCGATCCTGTCCAGCGTCTTTTTGTCCGTGTAGATGAACGGCTTCCCGAGCTTGCGGGCGATGCGCAGCAGCTTGTGCTTGTGCTCGTCGCTGATGCCGAGCGCCACGGGCACCGGCACGATGCCGCCCAGCATGCCGGCCCAGAACGCGTCGAGGAACTGCTCGTTGTTCGCGAGGTAGATGATGAGCTTGTCGCCGGGCCTGGCGCCCAGCTTCTGCAGGTGGAACAGGATGCCGAGCGCGCGTTCGTAGAGTTCGCCGTAGGCGACGACGCGTTCGCTGTTGTCACCTTCGATGTAAGTGACGCCGCGCCGCACGCCGCGATTGTTGGTGAGCAGTTCGGCGAGCGTTTCGGCCTTGGTCATCATCGGCGTTTTTCCAGCGTCATCATGAGCGGGTGTTTCGTGCGCAGGTTGATCTGCGCCTCCAGGTCGAGCGGGCGGTCCGGCACGTAGCGCAGGCGGTAACGGCGGGCGACCTTGTACAAGTGCATGTACATCTCGTACAAGGCGAGGGTTTCCCCGATGCAGTGGCGCGGGCCGGCGGCGAACGGCATGTAGGCGAAGCGCGGGCGCTCGGCCTCGTGTTCCTTGTCGAAGCGCTCGGGCCGGAACGCGTCGGGTTCCTTCCAGTAGCGCGGGTGCCGATGCAGTAGATAGATGCAGAGGAACACGTCGGTGCCCGCCGGCACCTCGTAACCGGACAGCGTGTCCGCCGCGATCGTGCGGCGGGACAGCAGCCAGCCGGGCGGGTAGAGGCGCAGCGCCTCGTCGACGACGTTCCGGGTATAGGAAAGCCCTTCCATCTCGGCGAGTCCCGGGGCGGACTTTTCCGCGGCGGCGTCGATCTCGGCGTGCAGCAGCTTTTCCGCCCCGGGATTCTGCGAGAGCAGGTACCAGGTCCAGTTGAGGCCGCTCGCGGTCGTTTCGTGGCCGGCGACGATGAGCGTCATCGCCTCATCGATGAGCTCGCGCTCGGACATCGGCGCGCCGGTTTCCTTGTCGCGCGCGTCGACGAGCATCTGCAGGAAATCGAAGTGTTCCGTCTTCTCGGTGCGGCGCCGCGTCACCAGTGCGCCGACGAGCTTGGCCAGCTGGCGGAACTTGTACGCGAATCGCAGATCGCGCGCCGGCTCCTTCGTCACGATGTCGAAAGGGTTGCCGCCCATTTCCTTTGCAAGCCGCTCGAGATCCGTGCCGAAGATCGACAGCAGCACGATCTCGAGCGTGAGCTCGCTCATGTCCTCGGTGACGTTGACGAGCTCGCCGCGCGCCGCCTGCGCTTCCCACTTTGCGATGAAGCGTTCGTTCACCTCGTCGATGAGTCTGTCGAACTCGGTGACCACGCGGCGATGGAACGCGGGCTGCATCATGTAGCGCTGGCGTTTCCACAGGTCGCCCTCGCTCGTCATGATGCCGTGACCGAGCAGGATCTTGACCCGGTCCAGGCCCGAACCCTTCGT
>CADEED010000099.1 GCA_902826225.1 uncultured Pseudomonadota bacterium
GGTCCAGGTGGCGCCGAGGTCGAGCAGAGGCGAATAGGCGGTGCCGGTGGCGAGGCCGCCGCTGGTATTGCGCCGCAGATCTCCCGCGTAGCCGAAATTCACCGACAGACCGTTGGCAACGTCGATCTCCTGCGCATGACCCGATCGGCCGAACGCTGCAAGCGCGACTGCGACCCCCAGCAACGCGGCGCGCCGCAGGTTTCGGGCATCGACGGCGAGGGTCGTCGCTCGTCCCATGATCTGATTTTTCATGTGCGTTGCCTGCGGCGTCTGTGGTTAGAACTCTTTCCACTCGGCGTCGTCACCTCCACTGGAGGCCTTGCGCGCCGGCGCGGGACTGCTTGCCTTCGGCGCACTGGCGGCCGGCGTGGCGCGCTTCACCCACGGGCGATCCGCCGATCGGCGCTCGACGCTCACCGAGGGCGTTGTCGCCGGGGTCCGGGAAATCACGGAATCTCCGCCCACGTTGTATCTGGAGATCATTCCATTGAGACCCTGCGCCTGCTCGACGATGGCCTGGCTCGCGGCCGAGGCTTCCTCGACCAGCGCCGCGTTCTGCTGCGTGGTCTGATCCATCTGCATCACGGCCTTGTTCACCTGCTCGATGCCCGAGCTCTGCTCGCGCGAGGCCGCGGCGATCTCGGCGACGATGTCCGTCACCTTCTTCACCGCATTGACGATCTCCTCGAGCGTGCGGCCCGACTCGTCCACCAGCTTGCTGCCCTCATCCACGCGCGCCACGCTGTCCTGGATGAGTGTCTTGATCTCTTTGGCCGCCGTCGCCGAGCGGCCCGCGAGGTTGCGCACTTCCGTCGCCACCACCGCGAAACCGCGACCCTGCTCGCCCGCGCGCGCCGCTTCCACCGCCGCGTTCAACGCGAGTAGATTGGTCTGGAACGCGATCTCGTCGATCACGCCAATGATGTCGGCGATTTTCCTGCTGGCCGCGTTGATCCCGCCCATCGCGCTCACCGCCGCGCTCACCACCGAGCCGCCCTTCTCCGCCTGCTGGCGCGCCGCCATCGCCAGCTGATTCGCCTGGCCGGCGTTGTCGGCCGTCTGCTTGACGGTCGAGGTCATCTCTTCCATCGACGAGGCCGTCTCTTCCAGACTCGACGCCTGCTGCTCCGTGCGCTGCGAGAGGTTCAGGTTGCCTTTCGATATCTCCTCCGCACCCGTCTGAACTTCCGCGGCAGCAACTTTCACGCGCTTCACCAGATCGCCCGTCGTATCGAGAAGCGAGTTGACTCCGTTGCACAACGACTCGATCTCACCGCTCTTGCCAGCCGTCGGAATACGCGCAGTGAGATCGCCATCGATGGCGGACTTGACCGCGTTCTGGATTTCCCCAACCGCCGTCTGCAGCTGCTGCGACAAGAGCACCTGTTTGGTGACGTCGCTTGCATACTTGACAACCTTCACGGGCCGGCCGCTGGCGTCGAAGATCGGGTTGTAGGACGCCTGGATCCACACGACTCGCCCGCCCTTGCCGATGCGCTTGTACTGAGCCGCCTCGTACTCGCCGCGGCCGAGCTTCGCCCAGAACGCACGGTATTCCGCCGATGCGACATCCGCGGGATCGACGAACATGCTGTGATGCTTGCCCTGGATCTCCGCCAGAGAATAGCCCAGCGTTTGCAGGAAATTGTCGTTGGCGGTACGCACCGTGCCGTCGAGTTCGAACTCGATGACGGCCTGTGCCTTGCTGATGGCCGCGAGCTGACCTTCGAAGTCTGCGTTACGCAGCTTCTGTTCCGTGATGTCGGTGGCGTACTTGACGACCTTGATCGGCTTGCCGTCCAGGTCCTTGATCGGGTTATAAGACGCCTGGATCCAGATCTCCCGGCCGCCCTTCGCGATTCGCTTGTACACACCTGCGTCGTACTCGCCGCGACCGAGCTTGTCCCAGAACAGGCGGTAGTCCGCACCACCCCGCAAGCTCGAGTCGACGAACATGCTGTGATGTTGCCCCTTGATCTCGTTCAACGAATAGCCGATGGCGCGCAGAAAATTGTCATTCGCATCGAGAACCTTGCCATCCATGTCGAAGGAGATGACCGCCTGCGAAACGCCAATGGCTGCGATCTGGCTGCGGGAGTCCGCATCCCTCTCGTCGCGGGCGCGCAGCGCGTTCTGCATTGAGGCCAGCGACTGCAACAGGCGGCTTGGTTCGTCCTCGCCGTCGGCCTCGATCGAATTGTCCAACCGGCCCGCGGCGATCGCTTCGGCAACCGTCACCGCCGCGCCGAGCGGGCGCACGATGCTGCGCGCGAGCAGCACGGCGAGCAGGATTCCGAAGACGAGTGCCGCGGCGCAGACAACGACTATGAGAGTGCGCGCGGCCGAGTTGTCGGCGCTGGCCTTCGCGTGCGCCTCCTCGAAGCTCTTCTCCTGGAGCTGCACGAGGGCAGCCACGGCCGCGAGCGACGAGTCGAGCACGGGCATCGCCTCGTTCTGATAGATGCGGATCGCCTCCTGGCGATTGCCACCCTTGACTGACGCGACGATTGCCTCGAGCTTCGCGACGTAGACCTGGCGCGATTCGCGCATCGCCGCAAGGAGCTTGTTGGCCTCCGATTCGTCGACCAGCTTCCCGAGATTGTCCAGGCTCTCTCCGATGAACTTCCGGTTCTCGGCAATTTCCGCGGTGATGCCGTCGAGACTGGCCGCGTTGGCGATGATCAGCTCGCCAATGCGGCCGAAATCGTCACGCTGCCGGGAGTCGAACTCGAGCGCGCCGCGGGCGCTCTCCCACTTCTTGGTTGCGAGGTCTTCGACCGCGCCGTGCATTCCTGCAAGACGGCTCAGGCCGAGGCCGCCGACCACCAGCACCGTGGCCAGCAGCAGCGCGAAACCGACCGCCAGGCGGCTGCGGACTTTGAAGTTCGAAAATTTCATCTGCATATCTCCAGAATCAATGTATGGCTTCGTCGACCAGGCCCATGTCGGCCCCGGCCATCAATTTTTCGACGTCCATGAGGATTCGCATGCGCTCATCCAGCGTTCCGAATCCGATGATGTGGCGCGTGTCCGCCCCCGTGCCGAGCGACGGTGCGGGTTTGATCTGCGCGGCCGCCAGCGTGATGACGTCGGAGACGCCGTCGACCACCACGCCAACCACGCGTGTCGCGACCGTGAGGATGATCACGACGGTGAATTCGTTGTACTCCGCGTTCGCGAAATTGAACTTGAGCCGAAGGTCGATGATGGGCACGACGACGCCGCGCAGGTTGATGACGCCGAGCAGCCAGTCCGGGGTGTGCGGCACTTTCGTGACCCGGCTCCAGCCGCGGATCTCCTGGACCGTGAGGATGCCGACACCGTACTCCTCGCCTGCGAGCTTGAAGGTCAGGAACTGCTGCGTATCGGCGCCGTCGAGGACGCTGCTGGCTGGTGGGCTGGTGCTCATGCGGCTCGCGGCGTCTGCAGGCCGCGCTCCTGTGGCGATTGAAATCGGGTGATGATGCCGGGGATATCGAGGATCAGCGCGACGCGTCCGTCGCCCAACATGGTGGCGCCGGCGAGGCCCATGACCTGCTTGAAATTGGTCTCGAGACTTTTGATGACCACCTGCTGCTGCGACATGAGCTCGTCGACGAACAGACCGACGCGTTTTCCGTCGGCCTCGACGATCATGAGCAAGCCGTCCAGCAGGTCGGTGTGGTCGGGGTCGATGTCGAACAAGCTGTGCAGACGCACGATGGGTAGATAGTCGTCGCGCAGCCGGAAAACCTGACCACCGCCAGCCACCGCATTCACGCGTTCGCGCGTGACCTGGATGGTCTCGACGATGGAGACGATCGGCACGACGTAGACTTCCTTGCCGACGCGCGCGAGCTGGCCGTCTAGGATGGCGAGCGTGAGCGGCAGGCGGATGCGAATCGTGCTGCCCTGCCCCTGCGTCGAGAAGATCTGGATGTGTCCGCCGAGTTCGTTGATGTTGCGGCGAACCACGTCCATGCCGACGCCGCGTCCGGACACGTCGCTCACGACGTCCGCCGTGGAGAAGCCCGGCGCGAAGATCAGGTTGAGGATGCGTTCTTCCGACAATTCGACCTCGTTCGTGACCAGCCCGCGCTCCAGCGCCTTCTTGAGGATCTTGTCCTTGCGCAGGCCGCCGCCGTCGTCGGTGACTTCGACGATGACGTTGCCGCCCTTGTGATAGGCGTGCAGGCTGATCGTGCCGTGTTCGGTCTTGCCCGCGGCAACCCGCACGTCGGGCATCTCGATGCCGTGGTCGATGGAGTTGCGTACCAGGTGGACCAGGGGATCGCCGATCTTCTCGAGCACGGTCTTGTCGAGTTCGGTGGAGTCGCCCGTCACCTTCAGCTCAATCTTCTTGCCGAGGCGCTGACCCAGATCGCGCACCAGGCGCGGGAAGCGATTGAACACGAAGCTGATGGGCAGCATGCGCACGCGCATGACGCTTTCCTGCAGCGCGCGCATGTGCCGTTCGAGCTGCGCCAGCGCGGAGCGAAGCTCACCGGCCTCGCGGCCTTCGAGCGGCGCGGCGAGCTGGCTGAGTACGGACTGCGTGATCACGAGCTCGCCGACGGAATTCAGCAGCTCGTCTATCTTTTCGATGCTGACGCGGATGGAGCCGCCGTCGGCGTTGGCGGTGCGGGCGGCGGATTCGGCTCTAGGCGGGTGTTGCGGCTCGTCGGCATGCGGCGCGGCGGTCGCCGCTTCGGTTGCCGGCGTGGACGTTGGGGCAGGCATCGCGGCGGACTGCGCGGCCGCGGTCGCTTCGCCACCCATGCGTTCGATGGACAGCTCGCATTCGGTCTCCGCCCACTCGAACACGTTCTGGACCGCGGCGCGGTCGATCTCGCCCAGGAGCTCGATCTTCCAGCCGAGGACGCAGACCTCGGGGTCGATGGTGGAAAGCGAGGTAACTCGCGCGGCATCCACCGAAACGCGCACTTTTCCGAGGGACGAGAGCTCGCGAATGATTCGCAGAGGATCGTTGCCATGGCGCAGCAAATCCACGCCGGGGATGAACTGGATGCGCCAACCCGGCGTCGCGGCCGGAGCGCCGGCTTTCGCAGCGGCGGCCGGCGCCGGCGCGGCCGCGACAGAAGGCGCGGCAGCGGCAGTGCCGGCCTCGCCCATGATTCGGTCGAGCTCGGCGCGCAGCTTGGCCACGCCAGCCGAGTCGATGGCTTCTTTGTGTTGGGTCGCCAACAACATCGCCCGCATCGCGTCGCCAGAGCGCAGCAATACGTCCACGATCTCCGGTCGGACCTGGCGCTTGCCGCTGCGCAACTGGTCAAGCAGCGTTTCGAGCACGTGCGTGAACGCGGCGACCTCGGTAAACGCGAAAGTGGCTGCGCCGCCCTTGATGGAGTGCGCGACACGAAAAATGGTATTGATGAGCTCGGCGTCCACTTCGCCGGCCGACAGTTTGAGCAGCGCGGCCTCCATCGAATCGAGCGCCTCGAAACTCTCCTCGAAGAAGATCTCGTGGAACTGAGTCAGGTCGAGGCTCATGCGGGATACTCGAGCAGCGCGCCAACGCCCAACAGGTCGATGGCCTTCTCGAGCGTCTCGGAGCGGGAGAGCCACTTGTACGCGACGCCCTTCTCGAGGCAGTCGAGCGCGAAAGCCACCACGAGTTGCACGCCGGCGGTATCGATGACCTGCACGCTGGCGCCGTCGATCTCGAGCGGGCCTGACTGCGCTGCCTGCGCCAATAGATAGCTGCGCAACGCGACGGCCTCCTGAATCGTGCACGAGGCGCCGAGCGTCACGCGAGTGTTGGGGTTCGAGTGAACAGGCGCTGGCGCCGCGGCGCGGGTCGGGCTCTCGTCCAGGACCAGGGCCGGGGCCGGGACCTCGGTGACAGGAATCATCCTCGCCGAACGAGCCTGCGCTGCCTGTTTTGAACGGCTCTTCTTGCGCGAATCTTTCATGTGATTCTGTTAAACCAGGTTTGCGCGTCCACCGCGCCGGCTAACAGCTATCGGCCTCGGGCCGTAAATCATTGATGAGCAATGCATCACAACCTCTCAAGCAATCCTCATGCCCTCGGCATCAGCCCTACGGGGTTCACCGCTTTCGTGCAGGCGCCTGAGTAGGCGGGCTTCCGCGCGAGTGGTGCCGCAGCTCGTGACAATCTCGTCGACGGTCGCGCCGCCGCGCGCCAGGCGGATTGCCGTCTCGTAACTGCGCGTACTGACGCTGGCGGCAGGCGGAGCCGCCGCATGCAAGGCCGGTTGATTCAATTTCGCTCCGAGCGATTCGAGCGACTCGGAAACGGCCGCGACCTCGCCCGAGAGCTTGTGGATTTCTGCGAGCGCGGTTTCCAGACGTGCGCCGAGCTGCGCGTGCGCCTGTTCCGCCTGGCGTCGGGCTGCGACGAGCGCCCACGCGAAGGCGACGAACATGGCAATCAAGAGCCCGCCCCTCAAGGCGTGAATCAACGAATCGGACAGTTCGAAATACATGATGAAACTCCTGGCGGACCACCGACCCCGCTTTGCGTCAAGAAATCGACGGCGCGTGCTGGCGAGGAGATACGGAGCACGAACCGTGCCAGCGGCACGAGTGGTTAGTCACGCGGCGGGAACGATTGGGCGGGCCCGACGGCGACGGATGGCGGCGCCCCCGGAACCGCCGCGGAGCGCGTCGGCGGCGGCGACTCCGCGGTCTGCGGCTGAGCGAACTCGCCCCGCCGGACCGGCTCGCTCGCGATGCCCCGGTCTTCGCCCATGGCGTCCTCGGGAGCCTGATCGCCGGCGAGGATCACGATCAGGACGCGGCGGTTGGCATTGCGCCCTTCGACGCTCGCATTGCTGTGCGCGGGGCGAAACTCGCCGAGCCCGATGACGGTGAGGCGCGCCGGGTCGATTCCGCTACGCGCGAACAGATGGACGACACTCGCCGCGCGCGCCGCGGACAGCTCCCAGTTCGACGGAAACGCCACCGTGCTGATTGGCCGGTTGTCCGTGTGGCCTTCGACCCGGACCGGATTCGGATATCTCGAGAGCGTGTCGGCGAGGATGGTGAGCGGGGCCAGCGCCCCCGGCGACAGCTTCGCCACACCGCTCGCGAACAGGATGTCGGTGCGGATCTCCACCTCGACCCAGGTGGAATGCCGGCGCACCGCCACCATGTCCGCGGCAATGAGCGGCGCCAGCGCCCTTTCCACGTCGTCCGCGACGCGGCCCAATGCCGCCGGCACGATGACGTTGCCATCCGCGTCGGTGCGGTCGCGGTAGCGACGCGGGCCGCCCGGCTCTTCTTCTTGGGGACTGATCTCGAGCATGTTGCGCGGCTGACCTTCGATCATCGCCTGCTGCACGATGGACAACGCGATGTCGGCGCCGGAGCCGCGCGACTTCTCGCCCACCTGCACCGGCTCAAGGGTTTTCGGCGGTCCGCGAAACGCGGCCTGCAGCGAATCGGACAACACGCGGAACTTTCCTTCGTTGACGGAGGAGATCGCATACATCACGACGAAGAACGCCAGCAGCAGTGTTATCAGGTCGCCATAGGGAATCGCCCAAGCTTCGTGATTCGCGTGCTCTTCGTGTTTGCGTTTGCGCGCCACGGCACGACCTTGCTAGTGCAGGAATCCGTTGAGCTTCGACTCGATCGCGCGCGGGTTTTCGCCCAGAACGATGGAGACGATTCCTTCGATGACCATCTCGCGCACCTGCGTCTGTTCGGCGACGATGCCTTTCAGTTTGCCGGCGATGGGCAGGAAGAACAGGTTCGCGAGCCCGATTCCGTACACGGTTGCCGTGAAGGCGGCGGCGATGCCCTGGCCGAGCTTCGACGGGTCGGCGAGGTTTTGCATCACCGCCATGAGACCGAGCACTGCACCGATGATGCCGAGGGTCGGCGCATAGACGCCCATGCCCTCGAATACCTTGGCCGCGCGGGTGTCGGCGTGTTCGCGAACGTCCATCTCGACTTCGAGAATGGCGCGGATGGCATCGGGCTCACCGCCGTCCACCACGAGCTGCAGCCCGCGCTTCACGAAAGTGTCTGTTTCGCCCTCGATCAGCGGCTCGAGTCCGAGCAAACCCTGTTTGCGCGCGATGTTGCTCCATTCCACTATCTTCTGGATGAGCGACTGGGCCTGGGCCGGCGGCGGACGGAAGATCCAGCTCACACGCCGCATCGCGTGCTTGAACACCGGCAGTGGCGTCTGGATGAAGATCGACGCAATCGTCCCGACCACGACGATCATGAACGCTGCCGAGGACAGCAATGCCTGGATTCCCGCACCCTTGAGAACGGCGCCCACGAGTACCGCCACCAGGGCGAGAATGAAACCAAGTGCGGTGAGGATGTCCATGGCGTGCGGCTACTGGCCACCGCCCATCTGCGAAAGAAGCGCGTCGATGTCGTCCTGACCGGCCACGGCATCGCTCACCGCGATGCCTTCCACCTGGGGACCCAGGCCCTGCTCCCAATCCGCAGGCGTTGGCAACGCGCGGACGACGCCGGTGACTTCATTGCCGTCGGCGATCTCCACGAGCTTGCCGAGAATCCTCTCGAGCTCATCGACGAGGCCGATGACGCTGCGGATGATCTGGCCGGTGATGTCCTGGTACCCCTGCGCCATCAGCAGTCCGGACATGTTCGCGCGCAACACGTCGGTATCGGTGCGCGTGCGCTCCAGAAAGGCCACGGCGCGCACCACCCAGGAGGATGTCGCCAGCGCGTCGCGCGGCGGATTCGAGGCCCATGTTTCCAGCAACTGCGCGGCGCCGCGCGACGCTTCGTCGACGAGCGGCCCGGAGTTCTCGACGAGGTCGAGCGTGCGATGCGCGGCCTCGTCGGTGAGGTTCACCACGTGAGTCAGACGCTTGCGCGCGTCGGGCACGTCCTGGCCAGCGAGCGCGTCGAGACGCGCGTCGGCGCTGAAGCGCGCCAGCGCGGATTGCGCGGAAGCCGTCACGTGCTTGAGTTCAGCCAGCAGCTCCACGTGCATCTGTTCGCACAATTGGTCGAATGCGCGGCGAAACGCCGCGGCGTCGCCACCGTCCAACGCGCACTGCAGTGCCGCAACCTGTGCGCGAAACTGTTCGGTGTCCGGGTGGTTCGGTGCCATGGCGTGAACTCTTCAGGCCGCGGCGCGGCTCGCCAGGATCTTGTCGATCTTCTCCTTGAGCGTGACCGCCGTGAACGGCTTGATCACGTAGCCGCTCACGCCCGCCTGTGCGGCTTCGATGATCTGCTCACGCTTCGCCTCGGCGGTCAGCATGAGCACGGGCATTTTCGCCAGCTTTTCGTCCGCACGCACGGCCTTCAGGAGATCGAGACCCGCCATGCCCGGCATGTTCCAGTCGGTGATCAGGAAATCGAACGAGCCGGACTTGAGCAATGGCAGCGCCGAATTTCCGTCGTCGGCTTCCGTGATGTCGTTGTAGCCCAGCTCCTGCAGCAGGTTCTTCACGATCCTGCGCATGGTGGAGAAATCGTCGACGACCAGAAACTTCATCGTATTGCTCACTTCAAGACTCCTCTGTCCATCGATACCGGTCTCACTACCGGTTTCGCCAGCCCGCGAGCCGGGCCTGCAGGCGCGCCAGCGCCTGACCGTGTATCTGGCAGACGCGCGATTCGCTCACCCGCAACGTCGCACCGATTTCCTTCAAGTTCAGCTCATCGTCGTAGTACAGCGACATGACCAGCCGCTCGCGTTCCGGGAGTCCCGCGATCGCCTCGGTGAGCGCAGCGCGGAAATCTTCGTCCACGACGTCGCGAAATGGATCCGAGTTCGAATCCGTCAGCGTGATCTCGCCTTCCTCCGTCGTCAGACTCGCGATCTGACAGCCGGCCGAATCCTCGACGATGCGGTGGTATTCGCCGAGATCCATGCCCATGCGATCGGCCACCTCAGCATCGCGCGCCTCGCGACCGAGCTCGGACTCGATCTCGCGAATCGCTTTGGCGACCGCGCGTGCCTTGCGGTGCACGGAGCGCGGCGCCCAATCGAGCTTGCGCAATCCGTCGAGCATCGCGCCGCGGATGCGGATGCCCGCATACGTTTCGAAACTCGCACCGCGTCCTTCCGCGTAGTTGCCCGCGGCCTCCAGCAGGCCGAGCATTCCGGCCTGGATCAGGTCGTCGACCTCCACCGACGCGGGCAGACGCCCGGCGAGGTGGTAAGCGATTCGCTTCACCAGCTCAGCATGCCGCATCACCAGCGCGTCGGTTCCCCGTGCACTGGCGCGCTTGCCGTATGCGCCAACTCCGGTCAACGGACAACCTCGAGGCACACCGCCGGTCGCTTGATCAGACGCTCGACGAAAAACTCCACGTTCCCCCGGGGACCGTCTGCTACCGGCCAGTTATCGGCGCGCAGCGCCAGTGTCTTGAGCGCGATGGACCCCGGGGCGCTGGGATAGGCGCTCACAACGGGACGCTGTTCACGGATCGACCGGCGCAGGAACGCGTCTTCGGGGATCTCTCCCACGTAGTCGAGGTCGACCGTGAGAAACCGGTTCGCCACCCGTTCGAAGCGCTGAAACAGCGCCTGGCCCATGCCGCGACCGCGCACCTGATTCACGACCACGCGGAACTGCTTCACGCCATGGTCGCGACTCAGGATCTTGATGAGCGCATAGGCGTCCGTCAGCGATGCCGGCTCGTCGCAGATGACCACGAGAACCTGCTGCGCCGCTTGTGAGAACTGCAGCACGCTGCCGGCAATGCCGGGGGCGGTGTCGATCACCATCACGTCCACCTTGGACGTGATGTCGCCGAAAGCGCGGACCAGACCAAGGTGGGTGAGCGTGTCGAGTTCGGCGAGTTGCGCGATGCCCGAGGCGGCGGGCACCACCTTGAAGCCTTGTGGCGCGTCGAGCAGGATTTCCTCGAGCGTACAGGTGCCGGCCAGCACGTCCGCGATCGTGAGCCGCGGCGTGAGCCCCAGGAAAACGTCGACGTTCGCGAGCCCGAGATCGCCGTCGAGCAACATGACCTGCTTTCCACGCCACGCGAGCGAGGCGGCGAGATTGACCGCAACGGTCGTCTTGCCCACACCGCCCTTGCCGCCAGTCACGGCGATCACCTGGACTGGCGGGTTCGCCGCGGCGCGTGCCGCGCCGTCGAAGCGCGATGAAAGCTTATCGCCGGGCATTTGGCACTCCTGTGATTCGCCGCTGCATGACTTCGTCGTCAGCGGTCGAGCCGTTGCGGCTCGCGATTTCCACCGCGCGGCCGACGAGGACATGCGCGCGCGCGGGCTGCAGATCCTCGGGCACCCGCTGGCCATCGCTCAGATAGGCGACTGGCAACTTGTGCTGCACCAATGCAGAGAGCACTCCGCCCAGGCTCACGGCCTCGTCAACCTTCGTGATCACGCACGAACCCGGGCGTGCCACCGCGAACATCTGCATGCACTCTTCGATCGCACCGGCCTGGATGCTGGCCGGCAACACGAGCGACGTTTCGATCTGGGTCCGCGCGGGGTCGATGAGACGCAGACGGCGCGCGAGATCCGGGTCGCGCGGGCTCGCGCCCGCGGTGTCGATGAGCACCAGCCGCTGGCCCGAAAGCGATTCGACGAGGTCCGGTAGTTCGGCCACGTCGTAGACCGTATGCGCGGTGACGCCGAGCAGGCGACCCAGCATGTGCATCTGCTCGTGCGCGCCGATGCGGACCGCGTCTGCCGACACCAGCGCCACGCGGCGCGGACCGTGGCGAAGCACCCAGCGCGCCGCGAGCTTCGCCAGCAAAGTGGTCTTGCCGGCGCCCGCGGGTCCCGCAAAGGCGATACGCCCGCCGCTCTCGAGCCAGCGGTCCCCCGTGACCTGGAGGGTGCGGGCGATGGTGGCCAGCGCGAAACGCCGCGCGGCGGTGAAATTCAGATTGCCCGGAATCTTGCGCGCGAGCGAGCCGGCGAGAACCTGCGAAATGCCGAGCTGCGCCAGTTCCTTGAGCATGGCCGCCTGCACCGGCGAGCGGCGCGACATGTCGTTCCACGCGAGCGTCGCGAGTTGCGCCTCCAGCATGCGGCGCATGTCCTTCATCTCGTTCGCGAGCGCGTCGTTGTGCGCGGCGGCGGCAGGGATAGTCACGGCAGCCGGCGCGGGCGCCACGGCCCGGGGAGCAACCGGTACGAGGCTCTCGGAAAGCTGCGAAGACGCGCGCCGTGCGCCAGCGACATCCGGCTCCTCGCGGACCGCGGAATCCGGCACCTTCCGCTCGGGCACCGCGAACTGTCGCGACAGCTCCACGTCGATGGCCGCGACCACTTCGACCTGGGAGCCGACGGTACCTGATGACAGGATGACCGCTTCGGGGCCCATGCCCTCGCGCACCTGGGCGAGAGCACTGCGCATGTCCTTGGCGACGTATCTTTGAATTCTCACTAGCTACTCCACTCCTAACGCGCACCGACCGCGGTCACCATGCGGACCTTGCGGTTGTCGGGCACTTCGTTCCAGGCGAGCACGTGCAGTCCGGGCACGCTGACTCGCAGAAACCGCGCCAGCGACGAACGCAGCGCCGGCGGAGTCAGCAACACCGCCGGTTCTCCGCCACGTTCTTGACGTTGCGCGGCCTCTGACAGTCCACGTTGCAAACGCTCTGCCAAGCCGGGCTCCAGACCGGGTCCCGCGGCCGAATTCGCGAGTCCGTTTGACAATAGCCGCTCGAGTTCTGGCTCAAGTGTGATGACGGGCAATTCTTCCGCGAGGCCCACGATGTCCTGGACGATCTGTCGACCCAGGGCAACCCTGACCTGGCCGATCAGGATCTGCGGATCGGTGGAGCGCGAGCCGGCTTCCGCCAGAGCTTCGACGATGGCGCGCACGTTGCGGATGGGTACGCGCTCGGCAAGCAGGCCCTGCATGACTCGCACCACGACCGCGAGCGGCAACACCTTGGGCACCAGTTCATCGACCAGCTTCGGCGCGGTCTTGGCGAGACTCTTGAGGAGCTGCTCGGCTTCCTCGTGCCCGAACAATTCGTGGGCATGCGACTGGATGAGGTGCGACAGGTGGGTGGCGATGACGGTCGCCGAGTCGACAACCGTGTAGCCGAGCGACTGCGCGTGTTCGCGCAAGCTGGGCTCGATCCACACGGCTTCCATGCCGAACGCCGGGTCGCGGGTCGCGAGTCCCTGGACAGGCCCGAACACGCGACCGGGGTTGATGGCGAGCTCGCGGTCCGGATGAACAACGCTCTCGCCGATGGCGACACCCGCAAGCCGAATCCGGTAAGTATTGGGTCCCAGCTCGAGGTTGTCGCGGATGTGTACCGCCTGCACGAGGAAGCCGAGTTCCTGAGTGAGCTTGCGGCGCACGCCGCGAATCCTGGCCAGAAGGTCGCCGCCCTTGGCGCGATCGACGAGCGGCACGAGCCGGTATCCGACTTCGAGACCCACGGCGTCCACACCGCGCACGTCGTCCCAGGAAAGTTCCTGGGCTTCTGGCGGCGGCGGCGGCGCTTCTTCCGCCTCCACCACCGGCGCGGCCGCGGCGGCCTCGCGCTTCTTCACGATTCGCCATGCGCCGAACCCGCAGAGTGCACCGATCGTGAGAAACACGAGATTCGGCATGCCCGGGATCAATCCCATGATGCCGAGCACCGCGGCCGCCACCCCGAGCGCCTTGGGCTGGCCGAAAAACTGCTTCTGCAGCTCGCTGCCCATGTCCTGTTCGCGCGAGATGCGCGTGACGATGATCGCGACCGCGACGGACAGCAGCAGCCCGGGAATCTGCGCGACGAGGCCGTCACCGATCGTGAGCAGCGTGTAGGTCTTGGTGGCCTCGGCCATCGGCAGGTCGTGCATCATCGTGCCGATGAGCAATCCGCCGATGATGTTGATGGCCATGATGAGAA
>CADEED010000100.1 GCA_902826225.1 uncultured Pseudomonadota bacterium
GAGATCCGCGCGTGGATCGAAGGGCACCGTGACACCGACCGTGGCCAGGAATTCGACCTGCACACCGAATACGTCGTCGCCGGGGAGCCCCTGTGGGACGAGACCTGCACGTTCCTCTCGCGGCGGCGCACACCCGGCTCGGGAAAGACCACGACGACGCGCACGCTCGAGGGTGCGCCGGATGCGACGGCGATGAAGTCCAGCAGCTTCCGCGCGCCGTCCGGCCTCGGCCGTCGTTACGGGTTCATCTCGGGTGACGTGAACCCGATCCACATGAGCGATCTCACGGCGAAGGCATTCGGCTTTCCGAAGGCGATCGCGCATGGCATGTGGTCGCTCGGCCGGCTCGTCTCGGACTTCGATGCGGCGCAGTTCGACGGCGGGTGCGAACTCTCCGTCAACTTCAAACTACCTATCTTCATGCCGTCCTGGCTCATGCTGCAGCGATGGTCCATCGAGAACGGCTCTGGCTTCGCGCTGCGTGACAACCAGGGCGAGAAGCCGCACGTCACCGGAACGCTGAAATCGCTGGGGTGAGCGCCGCCGCCGAAGCGGGCCCGGCCCAGCGGGCCGAGCGGCGCGCTTTGCTGTATGCCGCCGCGGGCTACTTCAGCCTGCTGTGCGGCTACTACATGTTGCGGCCACTGCGCGAAGCGCTCGCGATCCAATCCGGCGCGCGGAACAATTTCGAACTGTTCGCGACGGTTCTCGCGGTTTCTTGTGTCCTGCTCCCCATCTACTGGCAGTGTGTGCGCCGCACGCCGCGTCGATTCTTGCTGTGGCTCGTCGCGATCCCGTTCGTCGCCGTGTTCCTGTACCTGTACACGGGCCTGTCGGCCGATCCGTCGAACCCGCGCCTGGCATTCGCCTACTTCGTGGCGCTGACTTCGGCGAACTTCTTCCTCGTGTCTGTGTTCTGGAGCGTGATGTCGGACGTATGGCGCCCCGAACTTGCGAAACGCTTCTACGGCTACGTCGCCGCCGGCGGAAGCACTGGGGCGCTCGTGGGTCCGTTCATCGTGACCTCGACCGTGCGCGACCTCGGGACCGCGCCTCTCATTGTGGTCGCCTGCGGTTTCATTCTCATCACCGCAGCGCTCGTGACGTTCGCGCGTCGCGCCTTGCGGCGCGGCGCGAGCGGCGACGCCGTTCCCGATGAGGCGATCCCGGTGGGCGGTCGGGCCCTGGACGATCTCGGCCGACTCGCGCGGACGCCGTATCTGCTCGGCATCGTGGGCATCATCGTCGTAGGCCAGATCATCGGCGCTTTCATGTACAACGAACAGCAGAAGTTCGCGATCGCCTCGTACTCTGCGGTCGCGGAGCGCGCGGCATTCTTCGCGAACATGGAGATCGCCGTAAGCCTGGTTGCCCTGTTCTTCCAGGCCGTCGTCGTCACGTGGCTCACGCGGCGCGGTAGCGTGGCGTTGAGTCTTTCCGCCATGCCGGTGGTCGTGGGATTGAGTTTCATCGCGCTCGCGCTATTCCCAGTGGCAGCGGTGTTCCTCGCCACGCAGGTGCTGCGCCGCGCCGCCGACTACGGCCTCGGCAAGCCACCGCGCGAGATGCTGTTCACCGTCCTCAACCCCGAGAGCAAGTTCAAGAGCAAGAGCCTGATCGACACGGCGTTCACCCGCGCGGCCGACGCGCTCGGACAGTGGCTCTATCTCTTCGTGGGCTCGCTGGGCTTGGTCGGACTCGCGTGGCTCGGCGCGGCCTTGTGCGTGATGCTGCTCGGCGCGACCCGGATGCTCGGCCGCGCATTCGAGACGCGGCGAGTCGCGCCTGCCCCGGCGGCGGACGCGACGTGAGCGCCACCGGCATTCTGCTGCCTGCGCAGCGGTTCGACTCCACCGGCAAACCCCACGTCGACCTGCGCGCGATCCTGCGGTTGGCGGCACCGCTCATGGCGACCAACGCCGTGCAGTCGCTGTTGAGCCTCACCGATCTCTGGTTCATCGGGCGTCTCTCGACCGACGCCACGGCCGCCATGGGGGCCATCTACTGGATCATCGCCTGTGCGATCCTCACGCTCGGCGGCATCGGTCTCGCGGTGCAGACTTTCGTCGCCCAGGCCTACGGTGGCCGGCGTTACGCGCGCGCGGCGCGCGCGCTGTGGAACGCTCTGTGGGCATCGCTGGCGCTGATCCCCGTGTTCCTCGGCCTGAGCCTGGCGGGCCCGTACATCATCCGGCCATTCGGGCTGGACCCGAATGTCGAACAACTCGCGCTCGAGTTCTGGCAGCCGCGCGTCGGCGGCGCGTTCATCGGCACCATGGCCTGGGCCGCGATGGGATTCTTCAACGGCATCGCGGCCGTGCGCTACACGACGGCGATCATCATCACGACGACGATCGTCAACGCGATCGCCAACCAGGTCTTCATCTTCGAACTGGGGTGGGGCATGAAGGGCTCCGCCTGGGGCACGAATTTCGCGCAGCTCGCCGGCGTGCTGCTCGGCCTCGTATTCTTCCTGCGCGGCGACATCGCGCGTCGTTATCGCTCGACGCTCATGTGGCGGCCGAGACCGGCCGTCGTGCGCGGCCTGCTCGTCATCGGACTGCCCATCGGCGTCATGTACGGTGCCGACGTCCTGGGTCTCGCGCTATCCCAGATGATGATCGCGCAGACCGGCGCGGTCGGCGCCGCGGCGACGCAGATCGTGATGGCGCTGACCTCGATGGCTTACCTGCCGACGATCGGCATCGCGCTCGCGGGCACGACCCTGGTCGGGCAATCGATCGGCGCCGGCAGTCGCGAATGGGCGAACCGCATGGGCAACGTGATCATCGCGCTCTGCGCCGGGCTCATGGCGTTCGTCGCCGTGTTGCTGCTCGTCGCGGGCCCGTCCGTCATCACGTGGTTCGTGCGCGCGGACGATGCGAATGCCGCGTCGGTCATCTCGCTCGCGACCGTGCTGCTGTGGCCGGCCGCCGCATATCAGGTCTTCGACGGCCTCTACAACGGCGCGAGCTTCAGCCTGCGCGGCGCAGGCGACACCCGCGTGCCCGCGGCGACGGCGCTGGTGTTGTCGTGGTTCGTGTTCGTGCCGATCGCGCACTCGCTGATCTTCACGCCATCCCAGGCATGGGTTGACGGCCTGCCACAGTTTGGATTGGGCGCCAAGGGTGGGTGGATCGCGCTGATGATCTACTGCACGTTGTTAGGGTTGTCGATGTTCTGGCGCTGGCGCCAGGGCGCCTGGCGCCGCATGCGGCTCGCCGGCTGACGGGAAATTTGCCCGGGGGATTTGCTGATCGACCCGGCAGCGCCCGCGTGTTTATGATCGGGCCATGACGGTCGTCAAGTACAAGGTCGAGAAGGGCGTCGCGTGGCTCGCGATGAACAATCCACCGCTGAATGCGCTGTCGCACGCGCTGCGACAGGCCATCGTCGCCGGAATCGACAGGGCCGGCGCAGATCGCGCCGTGCAGGCCATCGTGCTCATCGGCAACGATCGCGCATTCTCGAGCGGCGCGGATATCAAGGAATTCGCGGGTGGCGAGTTCTACCGCGATCCGTTCCTGCCCGCGGTGGTCGCCGCCCTCGAGGCATCGGCGAAGCCCGTGATCGCCGCCATCGGCGGCGTGTGCATGGGCGGCGGCTTCGAAGTCGCGCTTGGCTGCCACTATCGCGTGGCGCTCGGTGACACGAAGATCTCGTTCCCGGAAGTCAAGCTCGGCCTGATCCCGGGCGCGGCCGGTACGCAGCGCTTCCCGCGCCTTGTCGGCCTCGAGACCGCCGTCAACATGATCGTCTCGGGCGCCACGGTGCCCGCCGCCGCGCTCAAGGACACCGCGTTGTTCGACGTAGTCGTCAAGGACGACCTGCGTGGCGCGGCCGCGGAGTTCGCACGCAGGCTGGAGAAGAAGCCGCCGCGACGCGTGCGCGATCTGCCGGTCGAGCATCCCCAGGCGGAAGCCTTCCTGCAGTTCGCGAAGCAGGGGGTGGCGACCGTGGCCCGCGGACTCAGCGCGCCGCTGCGCGCGATCGAAGCCATTGCCGCGACGACGACCCAGGACTACGACGCGGGCCTCGCGACGGAACAGAAAATCTTCGGCGAGCTCATGGTGAGCCCAGAGTCGAAAGCGATGCGGCACGCGTTCTTCGCCGAGCGCGCGGCAACGAAAGTCCCCGGCATCACGGAACAGACGAAGCCGCGCGAAGTGAAGAAGGTCGCGGTCGTCGGCGCGGGCACGATGGGCGGCGGCATCGCCATGAGTTTCGCGAACGCCGGCTTCCCCGTGACGCTGCTCGAGGCGAAGCAGGACGCACTCGATCGCGGCATCGCGACGATCCGCAAGTTCTACGAAGGCGCCGCGCAGAAGGGCAAGCTTTCGCCCGGCGACGCGGCGAAGCGCGTGGCGCTCATCACCCCCTCGCTCGACTTCGCCGCGGCGAAGGAGGCGGACCTGATCATCGAGGCGGTCTTCGAGGACCTCGGCGTCAAGAAGAGCGTGTTCCAGCAGATCGACAAGGTCGCCAGGAAAGGCGCCATCCTCGCGACCAATACGTCGACGCTCGACGTCGACCGCATCGCCGCCTATACGAAGCGGCCGGGCGACGTCCTTGGCCTGCATTTCTTCAGCCCCGCGAACGTCATGAAGCTGCTCGAGGTCGTCGGCGCGGCGAAGACGCGGCCCGACGTGCTCGCGACCGCGCTCGGACTGGCGCGCAAGATCGGCAAGACGGCGGTCGTCTCCGGGGTGTGCGACGGCTTCATCGGCAATCGCATGATCAACCGGTACTCGCAACAGGCTTTGCTCATGCTCGAGGAGGGCGCGTCGCCGCAGCAGGTCGACCGCGCCATCGAAAAATTCGGCTTCGCCATGGGCCCGTTCCGCATGTCCGACCTCGCGGGCAATGACATCAGCTGGCACATCCGCCAGCGTCACTACGAGGAACACCCGAAGCAGCGCCGCATGCGCATCGCCGACCGCATCGGCGAACTCGGCCGGTTCGGTCAGAAGACGGGATCGGGCTGGTATCGCTACGAGCCGGGCAAGCGCGACGCGCTGCCGGACCCCGTCGTCGAGAGCATCATCAAAGAGGAACGCGCAGTCCTGAAGATCACGCCGCGCAAGCTCGCGGACGCCGAGATCGTCGAGCGCCTGCTGTATGCCCTCATCAACGAGGGCGCGCGCATCCTCGCTGAAGGCATCGCGCTGCGCGCGTCCGACATCGACCTCGTGTATCTCGCGGGCTACGGCTTCCCGGTCCAGCGCGGTGGACCGATGTTCCATGCCAGCCAGGTGGGTCTCGGCACGGTCTTGCGGCGCATGCGGGAGTTTGCGGCGAATCCCCATGCCGACCCGGCGTTCTGGAAGCCGGCCCCGCTCATCGTGAAGCTGGCCGCGGCCGGCAAGACATTCGACGACCCTCCGGAAAAGAAATCGTCGCAGCAGAGGAGGGCGCGCCGTGGTTGATGCCGTCATCGTTTCCACCGCGCGCACGCCCCTCACCAAGTCCTGGCGTGGCGCGTTCAATCTCACTCATGGCGCGACGCTCGGCGGTCACGTCGTGAAGGCCGCGCTCGAACGCGCGAAAGTCGATCCCGGCTCCGTGGAAGACGTGATCATGGGCTGCGCGAACCCCGAAGGTGCCAGCGGCTTCAACATCGCGCGGCAGATCGCGCTGCGCGCGGGCCTGCCCGTGTCCGTCGCCGGCATGACGGTGAATCGGTATTGCTCGTCGGGTCTGCAGACCATTGCGATCGCCGCGCAGCGCATCCTCTCGGGTGAAGGCGACGTCTACGTCGCCGGCGGGCTCGAATCGATCTCCTGTGTGCAGAACGATCGCATGAACCTGTTCATGGCGAAGGATTCCTGGCTCGCGAAGCACAAGCCCGAGATCTACTGGTCGATGCTGCAGACAGCCGAGACCGTGGCGAAGCGCTACTCGATCCCGCGCGAGGCGCAGGACCGCTACGGCGTACAGAGCCAGCAACGCGCGGCCGCGGCGCTGGCGGAAGGCCGCTTCGCGGCCGAGATCGCGCCCATCGAAGTCGTGGCGGGCGTCGCCGACAAGGACAGCGGGCGGCTGTCCACGCGCAAGATCACCGTGAGCGCGGATGAAGGCATCCGCGCGGACACGACCTACGAGGCGGTCGCGAAGATCAAGCCTGCGACGCCGGGTGGCGTCATCGCCGCCGGCAACGCCAGCCAATTCTCCGATGGCGCGTCGGCCTGCGTCCTCATGAGTTCGACGCGCGCGGAGCAGCTCGGCCTGACACCGCTCGGCATCTTTCGCGGTTTCGCGGTGGCCGGCTGCGAGCCCGATGAGATGGGCATCGGCCCCGTGTTCGCCGTCCCGCGGTTGCTCGAGCGCGCGGGCAAGCGCGTCGATGACATCGACCTGTGGGAACTCAACGAGGCGTTCGCGGTGCAGGTGCTCTACTGCGCGGACAAGCTCGGGATCCCGAACGACAAGCTCAATGTGAACGGTGGCGCGATCGCGATCGGCCACCCCTACGGCATGACCGGCGCGCGCCTCACCGGGCACGCGCTCATCGAGGGCAGGCGCCGCGGCGCGAAACTCGCGGTCGTCACCATGTGCATCGGCGGAGGCATGGGCGCCGCCGGCTTGTTCGAGATCGTCTGAGGGTTCGGCATGCTGAAGAACCTGATCGGCATCGTCATTGCCGTCGCCATCGGCGCGGGAGGCTATGCGCTGTGGCTACGCAAGGACGCCGACGAGAGTCCGATCAACGTGATGGTCACGCAGATGCGCACCCGCGCGATCATCGAGCACGAGCGCCAGGTCACCGTCTGGTACAAGGCCTGCCCCGAAACGCGCGGCGTGAATCCCCAGGTCATGGTGATCTGGCCGGCGAAGCTGAATTTCGAGCTCGACCTCGCCGATACCGAGCTGTCGCTCGATGCCGCCGGCGTCCTGCACGCGAAGACGCCGCCGATCCGTGGCGACGACCCGTCCGTGCCCTCCGAGGTCGGCGAGTACCTCGCGCAGACCTCGTTCTGGACCCTCGACAGCGAGCAGGCGATCGTGATGCGCGAGATGCAGAAGGCGACGCCGCTGGCCCGTCATCTGACCAGCTATTTCCTTCGTACGGACGCGGGGTTAAGCACACACTTCAAGGAAGAACTTGAGACATATCTGCGCTGCATCGCAGGCGCGCTGCAGGTCCCCCTCACGCGCATCGACATCGAGATTCCGAAGATCGACGTGCCGCTGTTCCCGCGGCCCGATCTTGCGCTTTGTGAAGGTTCGGTGGCGCTGGCGAATGGAACGAGCTTTGCGCGACGCCAGGCGGATGGAATGATCATCGGCGTGTTTCCCAAGCGGCTGGGCGTTCCGTGAAGTAGTTGGTCTATGATCGGCCGCTCCTCAACCCCACGGAGTGACCGTCCATGGAAGCTGTCGACGTGCGTGGCCGATTCGTCTGGCATGAGTTGATGACCCGCGACATGGCGGGCGCCAAGAACTTCTACGAGAGACTCACGGGATGGAAGGCGCAGCCCTGGCCACTCGATCCGACGTACACCGTGTGCACGTCGAGCGTGGGTCCGACTGCCGGCATGTTCCCGATTCCCCCGGACTTTCCGGCCGAGGTGCCGGCACATTGGCTGACCTCTGTCGGTACGCGTGACGTCGACGGCACGATCGCCGCCGCGGTTCGCGCGGGGGGCTCGATCGTGAAGGAAGCCGTGGACCTGCAGGGCGCCGGTCGATATGCCGTGCTCAAGGATCCGCAGGGCGCCGTGTTCGCGATCCTCGATCCCGAGAATGCACGCGCCGAGACGGCCGGCATGCCGCCCGTGGGCTCGTTCTCGTGGCACGAACTCGCGACCACGGATCTCGAGGCGGCGTTCTCGTTCTACCAGAGCTTGTTCGGCTGGGACGCGTTGACGCGCATGGACATGGGTCCGCTCGGCATCTATCTCATCTTCGGCTGGAACGGGCAGCAGCGCGGCGGCATCTACAACAAGCCGCCGGACATGCCGGCGCCGCCGAACTGGCTGCCGTACGTGCAGCACGACGACGCGGATGTCGGCGCGAAGGCCGCCCAGGGCAGCGGCGCGACGATCGTCAACGGTCCGATGGATGTCCCGGGCGGCAGCCGTATTGTCGCGATGATCGACCCGACGGGCGCGGCGTTCGCCATCGTCTCGACCGGCGCCGTCGCAGCGGTGCCGGCGAGCAAGCCCAAAGCCAATGCCAAACCCAAAGCCAAGCCCAAAGCCAAGCCCAAAGCCAAGCCCAAGGCGAAGGTCAGAGCCAAGTCGAGTGCCAAGGCGAAGGCGAAGGTCAAGCCCAAGGCGAAGCCCAATCGAAAGCCCAGGACAAAGGTCAGAACCAAGCCCAAGAGGACGGCCAGACCCAAGTCCAAGCCTAAGGCAAAGGTCAGGGCGAAGAAGAAGAGTGGGGCGCGGAGGAAAAAATGACGGATCGCCGTGACGTGATCAAGGCCGGACTCGCCACGCTCGCCGGCGCGCCGCTTTCCGGCGCGTGGGCCGCGGACAAGAAGAAGGACGACGAACGTCCTCGTTCCCAGCCGCCGCTGACCACGAAGCCGATTCCCTCCACGGGAGAGCGGCTCGCGGTCATCGGCGTCGGGACGAACAACTACTCGCCCACCA
The DNA here is from genome assembly GCA_902826225.1 of uncultured Pseudomonadota bacterium. Taxonomy (GTDB): domain Bacteria; phylum Pseudomonadota; class Gammaproteobacteria; order Steroidobacterales; family Steroidobacteraceae; genus CADEED01. Next base: position 8,598 of record CADEED010000100.1, read on the forward strand.
CGCCCGACGAGCGCGCCGCGCGACGCGAAGTGCTCGCCGGTCTCACGGGAGCAGGCGCCTCGATCATCGATACCGCGCCCGGATATCGCGATTCGGAGCAGACGATCGGCGAGCTCCTTGCGGAGATCGGCAACCGCAAGCAGGCATTCGTGGCCACCAAGGTCACCGCTCCGGAGGGAAAGCTCGAGAACGGCATCGCGATGATCGAGGAATCGAAACGCCGGCTGAAGACCCGCGTGCTGGACCTCGTGCAGATCCACAGCCTCAATGGGGTGGACGTGTTGTTCCCGCACCTGGATCAGCTCAAGAAAAAGGGCGAGATCCGCTACGTCGGCATCACGACGTCGAGTCCGAACCAGCACGCGCAGATGCTGGAGGTCATGCTGAAGCAGCCGCTCGACTTCATCCAGGTGAACTACTCGCTGGCGAATCGCGACGCGGCGGACGAAATACTGCCGGCCGCTCTCGAAAAGAAGGTCGCGGTGCTCATCAACGTGCCGTTCGGCGGACGTCGCGATGGAAACCTGTTCTCCCGCATCGCGGGCGCGCCGTTGCCGGACTGGGCGGCGGAAATCGACGCGCGCAGTTGGGGGCAGGTCCTGCTCAAGTACGTCGTGTCGCATCCGGCGGTGACTGCGGCGATCCCCGGCATGACCAAGGCGTCGCATCTCGAGGACAACCTCGGCGCGGCGCGGGGCCGGATGCCCGACGCCGCGATGCGCCAGCGCATGGAGAAATACTGGGACCAGGCGTTCGGTAGCTAGGAGCGCGGAGGCAGCGACTCGAAGAGCCGTTTCCACTCCTGCATGACACTCGCTTCGTCGAAGCGTTCGTTCACCGAGCGCATGCCGGCCGCACCCAGTGCCAGGCGCAGCGACCGGTCGAGCATGAGGCGTTCGAGCCTCTCGGCGAACGTGGCCTCGTCATCCTCGCGCACGAGGAACCCGGTGACGCCGTCGTCGATGATGTCGCGCGGCCCGCACCGGGTGTCGTAGGAGACGACCGGTACGCCGCACTGCATCGCCTCGATGAGGACGAGTCCGAATCCTTCGTAGCGGGACGTCAGCGCGAAGATGGATGCCTGGCGCATCTCCTCCTCGATGCGCGGCGTCGCCGGCTCGATCGACGCGCGTGACAGTCGCAATTCCCGGATCTGGGCGAGCAGCTCGTCGCGGCTGTCTCCGTCGCCACGGATGATCAATCGCCAGTCGGGATGACGCGCCTCTACCTTTGCCCAGATCCGCAGGAGGCGGTCGAACCCTTTCTGTTCGCCGAGACGGCCGACCGACAGGACGACCGGTGCCGAGCAATCCGATGCCGCCGGCTCGACCAGCGACACCGGATTCGGAATGACGCTGAGGCGTGGATGATCCCAGTGGGCACGATCTTCCCGGGTGAGCACGACGTACGCGTCGTACCGCCGCAGGGCGCGATTCTCGATCCAGCGGTTGAGCCGCACGCGCAGCTTGAAGTAGAGCGATCTTCCCGCCTGCGTCAGCAGCCGGTCGCGCATGTGCTGCGAGAAATGCTGTTCGACGATCCGGCGGCCGGCGTACGGGATGTCGGGCAGCAGTTTGAACTCGATTCCCCACCACAGCGTGATGGTGATGTCCGGCGCGAGCGCGCGCAGCTCGTCCGACAGCGCCGTCTTCACGTACCGGCGGAATGCGAGGTCGCCGCCGGCAAATCCTTTCGGCGACTGCAGGCGCAGGTGCCGGATGGTCACCAGCGCATCGAGCGGGAAATACGTCGCGTCGCGGCGCTGGAACAGCGTGACGATGCTGACCCGGTAACCGAAGACGCGCGCGAAGTAGTTCGCCTTGTGGGTGAGAATCCGCTCGCGCCCGCCGCTGCTGTCGACGTGTCTGACGACGAAGACGACCTTCATCGCGTCCGGGTCATCTGCCGACGGCGTACTTCAGCGCACCGGTGATCAGGGTCTGCACGTAGGGTTCGTCGTACGACTCGATGGTGTGGCCGAGCCCGCTGTAGAAGACGCGGCCACCGCCGAAATCGTGATACCAGACTAGGGCGTTCGGGTTCGCGTCGGGTTCGCCGTCGCCGATCGTCTTCGGGTCCACCGTGATGAGCACGTGCAACGTGGGATCGAGGTCCTTGTAGTAGTACCACTCGTCGACGCGCTCGATCGTCTTGGGCAGCCTGGCCGTCGCCGGATGTTTCGCGTCGACCACGGTGAGCGTCGCCTGCGGCGTGCCCTTGGGATGGCGCTCGAAGTAGCCCCCCATCATCCGGCCGTACCAGCCCCAGTGGTAGTGAGAGTCGGCGGCGGCGTGCAGGCCGACCACGCCCTTGCCGGCGGCGAGGAAGCCTTGCAGTGCGTCGCGGCGCTCGCCGGTGAACCATTCGGACTCGGGCTTCTTCGGATCCGTGGTGGTGCTCACGAGAACGATGGCCTTGTACGGCGCGAGCTTCTCCGCCGAAAAGACGCCGGGATCCTCGGTGGCGTCGACGGTGTAGCCCGCCTTCGTCGCGAGCGCCGACACCGACTCGACCGCCTTTGGAATCGAGTCGTGGCGAAAGCCCGTGCTGCCGGAGTAGACGAGAATCCTGCCCTTCGCCGCGGCGGTCGCGGGCAGCGTGAACATCAGCGACGCCGCGACGGCAAGCGCGAGTACCGCGCCGGACGACATTCCGCGTGAAAACATCGAACCCCCTCCCGGTCAGTGCGCAACGGCCAACGGCATGCCACGTGTCCGGGTCTGCAGGCGCAGCACGCGATGGTTCGCGGTGACGAACAATGTCGACCCGTCCTCGCCCCACGCCACATTCGCCGTCGGGACACCCGTGAGGATGCGACCGAGTAGAGTGCCGTCGGACGTGTAGACGAGCACGCCGCCGGGGCCCGTTGCCCAGACGTTGCCGTGAACGTCCGTCTTGAGTCCATCCGGCACGCCGTCGCCCTTCTTGTAGAGCTTGCTCGAGTCCGCGAACACGCGGCCCTTGCCGAGCGAGCCATCTGCCTCGACGGGATACGCCATCCAGATCGGCGCCTCGACTTTCGACTGCGCGACGTACAGCGTCTTGTAGTCGGGTGAGAATGCGAGGCCGTTGGGCCGCTCGAGTTCTCTGGTCAGCAACGTGATCCGGCCGTCCTTCGCCACTCGATAGACCCCCTGGAAATCGAGCTCCTTCGCCGGGTCCTCGAACGTCTTTGGCAGTCCGTAGGGCGGGTCGGTGAAGTACAGCGCGCCCTGGTCGTCGTAGACGAGGTCGTTGGGGCTGTTGAACTTCCGGCCCTCGAAGCCGACGGCGAGCGGCGTCATCGTGCCATCCGCCTCGCGGCGCGAGACGCGACGATCGCCGTGCTGGCACAGTGTGAGACGTCCCTGCGGGTCGAACGTGAGCCCGTTCGAGCCGGGTTCGCGGCCCGTGAACGGCGCGGCACCGGTGTAACCGCTGCGCTCGAGAAAACGCGTCACGCCTTTCTCTGCGTGCCAGCTCATCACGACGTTGCGCGGAATGTCCGAGAACAGCAACGTCTTCGCTTTCGCGTCCCAGACGGGACCTTCCGACCATTCGAGATCTTCCGCGATCTTCTCGATCTTGGTGCCTGGGGGGAGCAGCGCGTCGAAACGCGGGCCCAGGGATTCGAGAGTCGCGTACGGCGACTCGGCGGCGTCGACGTTCAAGGCGAATGATCCTCCAAGGGCCAAGGACCCCAGCAACAGCGGCAATGCACGCATCGAGTCGATCCCCCCGCGGTTGTGCGCGAGGATGCGGGAGCGCGTGGCGCGAGGCAACTGCCGCCACGGCTCGCCGATCAGGATCCGCCGAAATCCAAATCGCGCCGCCAGCACGCCGATCCGCAGGTGATCCTGCACACGGATGGCGCACGCGCGATCTGAACGCGCTGGCGACGGCAGAGATGAAAGTGATCTGGCGCAAACGCGCGTCGGGCCCGATGAGCGTGCACATCTGGGCTCCGGAGCAGGGGGACGAACATCTACATCGCGCAGATGACTTCTCCCACGACGCTGGCGCTGCCGTCGGCCGGGTGCATCGCACTGTTGTCGAAGCCCGAGTACGAGAAGCGCAAGTACGACGTGAACGAGGCGCCCTTGCTGATCATCCGCAACGGCCGGGTCGAGACGTACTCCGCGAGCGCGATCGATGCGAACTACTGTCTCGGTCTCCTGCGCGCACCGGTGGGCGCGGACCGGCTCGATGCCGGGTCCTGGACGACGCTGCGCGCCAGCTTCCGAAGGCCGCGGGAGTACGGTGTATTCACCATAATATACATTATGCGCACGTATAGTTCCGGGCCGCCAGGCGGCCGATGGCTGCTCTGAGCGATCCATAACATTTCTTTCCAGCGTCTCGGCGCACAGTCCGGTCGTCGCGGTCGAACCGCCCGCCATTTCGACGGCACTCACTGCCATGACACGACTGATGCTGAATCTCGCCTGCGCAATCCTCGCGGCTGTTGCGCCTTCGATGCTGGCGGCTGCCGAGTACAACCCGGTGGCTCGCGAGCCGCGCAGCGCTTCCCAGGACGTCGCCACGGACTCATCCATCGACGTGATCGTCAAGCTGCGCGCCGGCAGCGCATCCGCAGCCTTCGGGAAGCTGGCCACCGGTGACCAACGAGTCGCGTTGCTCGCCCGGCGGACCGGACTTGCGCTCGATCTCAAACGCGACATCTCGGGATCGATGATCGCGAGCCGCGTGAGCCTGGGAACCGATTCACCCGCGACCGCGCTCGAGCGGCTGTCAGCCGATCCGGCGGTCGAGTTCGCCGTTCCCGATCGGCGCCGGTACGCGCACGCGGTGCCGAACGATCCGCTGTTCAACGGCCAGTGGTACCTGCAGAACGCCCAGGTCTCGGCCGTGAACGCGACGGCGGCCTGGGACCGGGAATCCGGCGTGGCTGGTGTCGTCGTCGCGGTTCTCGACACCGGCGTCCTCTACGACCATCCGGACCTCGGGCGTGGGGATCACGGCGGGAAGCTGCTGCCCGGTTACGACTTCGTCACGGGCACGCTGCAGGCCAACGACGGCAATGGCCGCGACAATGACCCGTCGGATCCCGGCGACTTCATCAACGACGCCGACAAGACCGCGAACCCCGCCTTCGTGAATTGCGACGTCACCGGCAGCTCGTGGCATGGCACCCGCGTGGCTGGCATGGTCCGGGCGGTCACCAACAATTCGACCGGCGTGTCGGG
>CADEED010000101.1 GCA_902826225.1 uncultured Pseudomonadota bacterium
GACGTGGTCGTCGGCGTCCGCAAGAACGGTGACAGCTGGAAGAAGGCGCGGAAGGACGGCCTCAAGGTTGCGGAGCCGGTGGACGCCGTGAAGGGTGCCTCGCTGGTCGCGATGCTCGTTCCCGACCTCGCCCAGGCCGAGCTCTACAAACAGGTCGAGAAGTCGCTCGAGAAGGGCGCCACCCTGCTGTTCGCCCACGGCTTCAACATCCACTTCAAGCAGATCAAGCCGCGCAAGGACCTCGACGTCTCGCTGATCGCCCCCAAGGGTCCCGGCGACCTCGTCCGCCGCCAGTACCAGCAGGGTCGTGGCGTTCCGTCGCTGATCGCGGTGTACCAGGACAAGACGGGCAACGCGTTCGCCAAGGCGCTCGCCTACGGTCACGGCATCGGCGGCACGCGCGGCGGCGTGCTCGAGACGACCTTCGCGGAGGAGACCGAGACGGATCTGTTCGGCGAGCAGGCCGTGCTGTGCGGCGGCACGAGCGACCTCGTGCTCAAGGGATTCGAGACGTTGGTCGAGGCCGGCTACCAGCCCGAGGTCGCGTACTACGAATGCCTGCACGAACTGAAGCTCATCGTCGACCTGCTGCACGAAGGCGGTCTCACGAAGATGCACAAGTACATTTCCGACACGGCGAAGTACGGTGACCTCACGCGCGGCCCGCGCGTCGTCAACGACAAGACCAAGAAGGAGATGGGCAAGATTCTCAAGGAGATCCAGAAGGGCAAGTTCGCCAAGCAGTGGATCAAGGAGAACGCCGGCGGCCGCAAGGAATACAACAAGCTCATGCAGGCCGATCTCGATCACCAGATGGAGACGGTCGGCAAGGCGCTGCGCGCCCGCATGCCGTGGCTCGAACAAGGCCGTTGATCGAACGCCACTCCCGACCGAGGAGCGATCCCATGTCGCCACGTGAACGCGTGATGATTTTCGACACGACGCTGCGGGACGGCGAGCTCTCGCCCGGCTGCAGCATGGCTCAGCCCGAGAAGCTGCGGATCGCCCGGGCTCTCGCGGAGCTCGGCGTCGACGTCATCGAAGCGGGATTTCCCGCGGCGTCGCGCGGTGACTGGGAGAGCGTGAACGCGGTGGCGCGCGAGGTGCAGGGACCGGTCATCTGCGGCCTCGCGCGCTGCCAGCGTGACGACATCGACCTCGCGGCGCAGGCGCTGGCGCCCGCGGCGAGGCGACGGATCCACGTGTACCTGCCCACGACGATTCACCGCGAGCAGAAGCTCAACATGACCCACGCGGAGATCCTGCGCACGGCCGTCGACAGCGTGAAACGCGCGCGCGAACTCTGCGACGACGTGGAGTTCTCGCCCGAAGATGCCTCGCGCACCGGCCTCGATTTCCTCACGCAGGTCGTCGAGCAGGTCATCGAAGCCGGCGCGACCACGGTCAACATCCCGGACACGGTCGGCTACACCGTGCCAGATGAATTCGCCGAGCTGTTCCGCTACCTGCGCAAGAACGTGCGCGGCATCGACAACGTGCGGCTGTCCGTCCACTGCCACGACGATCTCGGCATGGCGGTGGCGAACAGCCTGACGGCGGTGGTGGCCGGTGCGCGCCAGATCGAGTGCACGATCAACGGCATCGGCGAACGCGCGGGCAACTGTTCGCTCGAGGAGGTCGTCATGGCGCTGCGGACGCGCGCAGCGTTCTTCAATCTCGACACGAAGATCGACACGACGCGGCTCTATCCGACATCGCGCATGCTCGCGAACATCGTCGGCCTGCCGATCCCGCGCAACAAGGCGATCGTCGGCGAGAACGCGTTCGTGCACGACTCGGGCATCCACCAGCCGGGCACGCTCAAGCACGCCTCGAGCTACGAGATCATGCGGCCCCAGGACGTCGGCCTGTCGCGGACCTCGCTCGTGCTCGGCAAGCACTCGGGCCGCCACGCATTGCAGGAGCGCGTGCGGGAGCTCGGATTCGATCTCGACGAAGTCGAGTTCGCGCGCGTTCTCGAGGAGTTCAAGCTCCTCGCGGACAAGAAGAAGGAGCTGTACGACGGCGACATCGAAGCGCTCGTGCTGCAGGCCGAGCACTCCGCCGCGGGTCCGTGGACTCTCCAGAACCTGCGGACCTCCTTCGACAGCGCGAAGTCCGCCGAAGCCACGGTCCGGCTGAGCCATGCCGACGGCCGGAGCATCGAGATGCGCTCCACGGGCGACGGCCCGGTCGACGCTGCACTGAAGGCGATCGAGCGCGCGACCGGCGTCGACGTCGTGCTGCGCAAGTTCGAGGTGCGCAGCGTCTCGGCCGGCGAAGACGCCCAGGGCGAGGCCCTGGTCTACGTGGAGTACAATCAGCGCACTTATCGGGGCTCGAGCGTGTCCACCAACATCGTCGAGTCCGCAACACAGGCCTTTCTCGAAGTGATCAACCGCATCGAGCTCGCATCCGCCACGCTCGCCCGCACGGGCACGCAGCGCGTCGCGAAGGCCGTGATCTAACTTTTCGGAGTCCGTCCATGCCCATTCCCGCAACTAAGTACATCTGGTTCAACGGCAAGCTGGTGCCCTGGGAGAAGGCGACGGTGCACGTGCTGTCGCATGCCCTGCACTACGGCTCGTCGGTGTTCGAAGGCGTGCGCGCCTACGAGACGCCGCGCGGCCCCGCGATCTTCCGCCTCAAGGACCACACCAGGCGTCTGTTCGACTCGGCCAAGATCTATCGCATCAACATCCCGTTCACCGAGGAGCAGATCAGCCACGCGCAGCGCGAGGTGATCGCGCAGAACGGGCTGGCGCGCGGCGCGTACCTGCGTCCGGTGGCATTCCGCGGCTACGGCGAAGCGGGCGTCGTGCCGAAGATCGAGCCTCCCGTCGAGGTCGCCATCGCCGGCTGGGAATGGGGCAAGTACCTGGGCGCCGCCGAAGACGAAGGTGTCGATGTGTGCGTGTCGTCGTGGCAGCGCGTCGCGCCGAACACCATCCCCGCGATGGCGAAAGCCGGCGGCAACTATCTCTCCAGCCAACTCATCGGCCTCGAGGCCAAGCGCCTGGGCTTCGTCGAAGGCATCGGTCTCGGCCCGGACGGCACCGTGAGCGAAGGCGCGGGTGAGAACCTGTTCATCGTCAAGGACGGCGTCGTGTACACGCCGGGCGTCGCGCACTCGCTGCTCAACGGCATCACCCGACACACCGTGATGACGCTGGCCAAGGACCAGGGGCTCGAAGTCCGCGAGATCTCGGTCCCGCGCGAGATGCTCTACCTGGCCGACGAGCTGTTCTTCACCGGAACCGCGACCGAAGTCGCCCCCATCCGCTCCGTCGACGCCATCCAGATCGGCAATGGCAAGCGCGGTCCGATCACCGCGAAGCTGCAGAGAGCCTATTTCGACCTGGTTCAAGGCAAGGGCGCAGATCGGTACGGCTGGCTGGACCACGTCGACATGAATTCACCGCGAGCAGCCGTAGCTGGATGACGCGGTTCGCCAACGCGAATTAGCAGGGGACTGTCCTCTTTTTCCGTCCGGAAAAAGGGGACTGTCCCCCTTCTCCCCGACCCACTAGTTAGTACGTCCCCGACCCCCTATTTCAGAAAGTCGATGGCCACCCCCCCGAAAACCATGTTCGAGAAAGTCTGGGACGCCCACGTCGTCGTCCCCGAGACCCCCGACACCCCCGCCGTCCTCTTCATCGACCTGCACCTCACGCACGAGGTGACGACGCCGCAGGCGTACACCGAGTTGCGCAACCGCGGGCTAAAACTGCGCCGCCCCGATCTCACGCTCGCGACGATGGACCACTCGACGCCCACGCGCACCGAACAGGTGTTTGGCGGTGCGCCGATCGCCGTCGATTCGGCCGCGAAGCAGGTGCGGCAGCTCGAGATCAACGCGCGCGAGTTCGGGGTGGAGCTGTTCGATCTGCGCGACGCGCGCCGCGGCATCGTGCACATCATCGGTCCCGAGCTCGGGATCACGCAGCCCGGCAAGACCATCGTGTGCGGTGACAGCCATACCTCGACACACGGGGCGTTCGGCGCCCTCGCCTTCGGCATCGGCACCACCGAGGTCGGGCACGTCCTGGCCACGCAGTGCCTGCTCCAGCGCAAGCCGAAGACCTTCGCCATCAACGTGATCGACGACCTGCCGAAAGGCGTGACGGCCAAGGACCTGATCCTCGCGATCATCGGCCGCATCGGCGTCTCGGGCGGCACGGGCCACGTGCTCGAATATCGCGGCCGCGCCATCGAAAAGCTCTCGATGGACGAGCGCATGACGATCTGCAACATGTCCATCGAAGCCGGCGCGCGCGCCGGCATGATCGCGCCCGACGCGACCACTTTCGAATACCTGAAGAACACGCCGCGCGCTCCCCGGGGCGCCGACTGGGACGCCGCCGTGGCGCGCTGGTCGCGACTGCCGACTGATGCGGGAGCGTTCTTCGACCGCAGCGTCGACATCGACGCCGCGTCGCTGGTGCCGATGGTCACGTACGGCACGCATCCCGGCATGGTGGCGCCCATCACGGGCTCCGTCCCGGCGAGCGGTGATGCCGTCTTCGAAAAGGCGCTCAAGTACATGGGTCTCGAGGCCGGTGAGCCGATCGGTAACGTGCCCGTGAACAACGTGTTCGTCGGCAGCTGCACCAATGGCCGCCTGTCGGATCTGCGCAACGCCGCCAACGTGCTGCGCGGCCACAAGCTGGCCCAGGGTGTGAAGATGCTCGTCGTGCCGGGTTCGCAGAGCGTGAAGCGCGCAGCGGAAGCCGAAGGGCTCGACAAGATATTCACGGCCGCGGGCGCCGAGTGGCGCGAAAGCGGCTGTTCGATGTGCCTCGGCATGAATGGCGACCTCGTTCCCGCGGGTCACTACTCGATCAGCACCAGCAACCGGAATTTCGAGGGTCGCCAGGGCGTGGGCGCGCGCACCTTGCTCGCCAGTCCGCAGACGGCCGCAGCGTCCGCGATCCGCGGCCGCGTCACCGATCCGCGCGAGTTCTCGTGATGGCCGCCGTCACCCGCATCCGCTCGCGCACCGTCTCGTTGCCGGCCACGAACATCGACACCGACCAGATCATCCCCGCTCGCTTCCTCACGGCGACGTCGAAGGCCGGCTTCGGCAAGCATCTGTTCGCGGACTGGCGCTACGACCCGCAGGGCAATCCCCGGCCCGACTTCGTGCTGAACCGGCCCGAGGCGGCGGGCTGCCGCATCCTCGTGGCGGGACGCAACATCGGCTGCGGCAGTTCGCGCGAACATGCGCCGTGGGCGCTGCAGGATTTCGGATTCGATGCGGTCGTCAGCACCGAGTTCGCCGACATCTTCCGCACCAACTGTCTCAAGAACGGGCTGCTGCCCGTGTTGCTCGACGAGTCCACGCACGAATGGCTGCTCGCGCACCCGGGCGTGGAAGTCGACATCGACGTCGAGCACACGACGCTCACGTTGCCGGATGGCGCCGCGGTCGGGTTCCCGGTGGAGGCATTTGCGAAGTACTGCCTCGTCAACGGCGTCGACGAACTCGGCTTTCTGCTGTCGAAGGACGCCGCCATCTCCCGCTACGAGCAGAATCACGGGAAGGTCCCCGGTTGAAAGCGAAGATTGCGGTCATCGCCGGCGATGGCATCGGTCCCGAAGTCGTCGCCGAGGGTGTGCGCGTACTCACGCGCGTCGGGCGGAAGTTCGGTCACGAGTTCTCGCTGGAAGCGGCACCCTTCGGCGGCGCCGCGATCGACCTTGCCGGCGACCCGCTGCCGAAGCACACGCTCGATGCCTGCCTCGCCGCCGATGCCGTGCTGCTGGGCGCCATCGGCGGCCCGAAATGGGGACCTTCTTCACCCGTACGTCCCGAACAGGGATTGCTCCGCATCCGCCGAGAACTCGGCGTCTACGCGAATCTTCGCCCCATCAAGCTGCTCCCGGCGCTGCGCGACTCGTCGGCGATCAAACCCGAAATCCTCGACGGCGTGGATCTCGTGTTCGTGCGCGAACTGACGGGCGGCATCTACTTCGGCGAGAAGAGCCGGACAGCGACGCAGGCGACCGACGTCTGCACGTACACGGTAGCCGAGGTGGAGCGCATCACGCGCGTCGCCGGCCGGCTCGCGCAAGCGAGGCGCCGCAAGATCGTGTCGATCGACAAGTCGAACGTCCTCGAGACCTCGCGGCTGTGGCGTGAAGTGGCCGAGCGCGTCGTGAAGTCGGAGTTTCCCGGGGTGTCACTGGAGCACATGCTCGTCGACTCCGCCGCCATGCATCTCATTCGCCGGCCCACGGATTTCGACGTCATCGTCACCGAGAACATGTTCGGCGACATCCTGACGGACGAAGGCGCAATGCTCGCCAGTTCCCTGGGTGTGCTGCCGTCCGCGTCGCTCGGCGACGGCCGTCGCGGGCTCTACGAGCCCATTCACGGCTCTGCGCCCGACATCGCGGGCAAGGGAATCGCAAACCCGGTGGGCACGATCCTGAGTGTCGCGCTGCTGCTGCGGCATTCGCTCGGGCTCGGCACCGAAGCCGCGGCCGTGGAAGCCGCCGTCACCGCGGCGATCGACGCCGGCGCACGCACCGCGGACATCGCCGAGAAGGGACGGTCCGTTCTCGGGACGACGGCGATGGGCGACGCGATCCTCGCCGCCATGGGCTGAAACGGGCGCAGCGCGCCTTGACTTCGCTACGTACCGCTCGGTATGGTGCGCCATACTCACTGGTACGTAGGTATCGTGCATGGCTGACGCGCCAACCTCCCGTCATCGTCTCCTCTCCGCCACCATCGACCTGGTGCGCGCCAACGGCTACCTCGCCACGCGCGTCGACGACGTCTGCGCCGCGGCCGGCGTCACCAAGGGAAGTTTCTTCCATCACTTCGCGAGCAAGGACGAGCTAGCCATCGCCGCCGCCGGTGCGTGGAACGAACGCGCCGCGCAGGTGTTCGCGCAAGCTCCCTACCTGCTGCATCCACGCTCGCTGGACCGGCTCCTCGGCTACGTGAAGTTCCGCCGCCAGCTCATCGCCGGCGAGAACTGGGAATTCAGCTGCTACGCGGGCACGACGATCCAGGAAGTGCACGAGACCAACCCGGCGATCCGCGACGCGTGCGCCGCGGCGATCGACGGCCACCTCGAGATGCTGCGCGGGCTCATCGACCGCGCGCTCGTCGAGAATCCGGACACCGAGGCGGACTCCGGGTCGCTCGCCCTGCACATCCAGGCCGTGATCCAGGGCGCGTTCGTCATGGCGAAGGCGCGACAGGACCGTCGTGCGGCAACCGCGTGCATCGACCATCTGCATCGCTATATCGAGCTGTTGTTCGCGCCCTCGCCCCGGCGCAAGTCCCGCAAGGTGCCGTCATGAATCGGATCGTCAGTCGCGACGAGTGGATCGTCGAACGCAAGAAGCTGCTCGCCGAAGAGAAGGCGCTGACGCGGCGCCGCGATGAACTCGCGAGGACGCGACGGGCGCTTCCCTGGGTCAGGGTCGAAAGGGACTACGAGTTCGATTCCGAGAATGGTCGCGTCCGCTTCGCCGAGTTGTTCCGCGGGAAATCCCAACTCTGGGTCCAGAGCGTCATGCAGGGCCCGGGCCAGCCATTGCAATGCGTGGGTTGCGCGCTCGGCATCGACCACGTCGAAAACCTGCTGCCGCACCTGGAGAATCACGACGTGTCGTATGTCGCCGTAGCGCGCGCGACGATGCCCGAGTTGACCAGCCTCCGCGAGCGCATGGGTTGGCGCACGCCGTTCTATTCGTCGTACGGCTCCGACTTCAACTACGACTTCGGCGTGTCGCTGCGACCCGAGGACGTGCAGGCGGGGCGCGCGACGTACAACTACTCACCCTGCGATGCGGACATCGAGGATCTGCCGGGCGACAACGTCTTCTACCGCGACGGCAACGGCGACATCTTCCACACGTACTCGTGCTTCGCGCGCGGCGGCGAGGACTTCATGACCATCTACCGCCTGCTCGACGCGCTTCCCAAGGGCCGCAACGAGTCGAAGGAACGCGGCATGCTCGACTGGGTCCGGCCACACAACATGTACGGCAAGGGCGGGGAAGTCGCACCGAACGGAAGGTTCATCCCGCCCGCGTCCTGCTGCCGGTGAGGCGCCGTCTCAGCGTCCGAGAGCGTCCAGGCCGGACTTGATATCGCGCAGCAGGTCGTCGGCCGACTCGATGCCGATCGAGAGACGCAGCAGGCCGTCGACCAGCCCAGCGGCCGCGCGTGCCTCCGGTGCCATCGCCGCGTGCGTCATCGTCGCCGGGTGCGCGACGAGACTCTCGACGCCGCCCAGCGACTCCGCGAGAGAGAACAGCTCGAGGCCTTCCGAGAACTTCCGCGCACCTTCGAGCCCGCCCTGCACTTCGAGCGTCACGATCGCCCCGAACCCGCTCTGCTGACGCTTCGCCACCTCGTGACCGGGATGGGACGGCAGACCCGGGAAGTACACCCTCTTCACGGTCTTCTGCTGCGCAAGGAATTCCGCGACGGCCTGCGCATTGCGACCGTGCTCACGCAGGCGGACGTGTAGCGTGCGCAGACCGCGCAGCGTGAGGTAGCTGTCGAACGCCGAACCCGTGATGCCGAGCGCGTTCGCCCACCACGCCACCTGTTCCGCGAGCTCCTTCGTCTTCGCGATGACCGCGCCACCCACGACGTCGCTGTGGCCGTTGATGTACTTCGTGGTCGAGTGCACGACGATGTCCGCGCCGAGTTCGAGCGGCCGCTGCCAGCCCGGCGAGAGGAACGTGTTGTCCGCCACCACGAGCGCGCCCACCGCGTGCGCGCGCTTCGAGAGGTCCTCGATGTCGGTGATGCGCAGCAGTGGATTGCTCGGCGTCTCGATCCACAACAGCGCGGCGGGGCGCGACAGCGAGGCTGCGACGGCCTTCACGTCGTTGAAGTTCACGAACTCCACGGCGAGCTCGGCCCGCTTTTGCCAGGCGCTCAACAGACGGAACGTGCCGCCGTAACAATCATGCGGCGCGATGACGCGCGCGCCGACGGGCAGCAGGTGCCCCACGAGCGTGATGGCGCTCATCCCGGTGCCCGTCACGACCGCGCCCGCGCCGCCCTCGAGGTCGTTCAGCGCGTCGCACAGGAGATCGCGCGTCGGGTTGCCCGAGCGGCTGTAGTCGTACTTGCGCTTGTTCCCGAAGCCGCGGAAGGCGTACGTCGACGACAGATGGAGGGGCGGCACGACCGCGCCCGTTTCGTCGCACGATTCGAGCCCCGCGCGCACGGCGCGGGTGTCAAGGGTCAGCGAAGTCGTCATCAGGCGGTCCCTTCAACGTTGAGGCAGTTGGCGAAGATGGGCGCGAGGCGCCGGTTTTCCTTGAGGAAGGCGTCGTGGCCGTACACGGACGAGATCTCGTGCAATTCTGCGTTCGGCAGCCGCGCGACCATCGCGCGCATGTCGCCGAGCGGTACGAGCTGATCCTCGCGCACGGCGATCGCAGTCACCGGCGCAAAGATTCGCGCCGCGTCGACCCGATGCAGGTCGATCGATTCCGACAGGCAAACGAAGGACTCCGGCCGATAGCGTTGCGCGTACTCGGCGCCGCGCGCGAAGAGATACTCCTCCACCGGCAGCACGAAACCTTCTCCCTCCGCGCCCTCGTTCGCTCGCCGCGGAGCACCCGAGAAACGCGCGGCGAACTCCTCCGGGCTGCGATAGGTGGCCATCGCGAGTGCACGCGCGAGCTCGAGGCCCTGCGCCGGTTGTCCGGAGGCGATGGCGTGCTTGACGATCCGCCGTTGCACGACGCGCCAGGCCGACGCCATCGGGTGCGCGCGGTCCGCGGCGCTGATGACCACGAGACGCGCGACGCGATCCGGATATCGCTCGCCGAACGCGAGCGCGACCATGCCGCCGTACGAAGCACCCGCGATCGCGCGCAAGAACGCCACCCCGAGGTGATTGATGAGACGCAGCAACAACTCCGCCTGGTCGTAAGCGGACACGCTCGGGAACGGCACGCCGTCGCGCGGCCCGGTCGAATCCGCGCTCGCGCCCAGGTAATCGAAACTCAGGACCCGGTAATGCGCGGTGTCCAGGGCGAGACCGGGCCCCACGACTTCATGCCACCAGCCAGCGCGCGGTTCGTCGGGCTGCCAGACGCGCCGCGTCGCGGAGATTCCGCCGAGTGCAACGACGACCGGCGCACCCGCGGGGCCCGTGAGACGCCAGGCGATCGACACCGACGTCAGCATGCCGCCGAAGTGCAGACGAAACTCGCCGGGAACGGCGAGGATTCCCTCGCGCACCCGCGACGGCACGGCCTCGGCGTCCTCGGCCAACGGCTGGTTGCGGGCCGGTTCCTTGAGTGACATCTGGATCGGATCCTTGCTCATTCACCACTCCGTACATGCTCAGGAGCACTCGTGATGAGCCGCCGCGCTCGCGCGCGGCACGACCCGTGAACGGGTCGTTGGCTCATCTCCCGGAACGAACGTCTGGCGACGCGCTCCGCAGGAGTTGGCACCTTTCCGCATGGCGGCGGTTGCCCCGGCTTCGTCGGGCCTATCCCTCAGCCGGTCTCGATGAGTGCGCGAATTCTAAGAGTGGTCACCCGGCAGACGCAAGCTTGCGTGACGCATTCGCCATCTTCCGGGCTTGCTTTTGTGCCGTGGCGCAGGCCTAATGCGCCACTGTATTAACGCGCTAGTACATTAATACCTTGAAACAACACCGGAATGTGACGGCCCGCCAGGAAGCGCTCTCGGAACGCAGCCTGTTTGCCGCCGTGCTCACCCTCAAGACGGTCGACGAGTGCCGCGCCTTCTTCCGCGACCTGTGCACGCCGGCCGAGCTCCAGGCGATGGCGGATCGCTGGGCGGTGGTCGATTGGCTGCAGAAAGGAGTGCCCTACCGCGAGATCCACCGCCTCACCGGCGTCAGTGTCACGACCATCGGCCGCGTCGCCCGCTGTCTCGCCGACGGCAACGGCGGCTACCAGGTCGCCGTGAACCGGCAGCAGCGCCACGCCTGAATCCCGGACATCCATGACTCCCAAACCGAACGACAACGAACCGCGTCTCAAGCTCGCCGTGCAGAAATCCGGGCGGCTCACGGACAATTCGCTCGAGCTGCTCAAGAACTGCGGCCTCAAGCTCTCGCGCGGCCGCGATCAGCTCGTGGGATTCGGCGAGAACATGCCGCTCGACGTGCTGTTCGTGCGCGACGACGACATCCCCGATCTGGTGCAGGAAGACGTATGCGATCTCGGCCTCGTCGGCCGCAACGTGCTCGAGGAGAAGCGCCTCGAGATGATCTCGAAGGGGCACGAGCCCCGGTTCACCGAACTGCTCACGCTCGATTACGGCCGCTGCCGCTTGTCGCTCGCGATCCCCGAAGGCTTCACGTACGAAGGCGCCGCATCGCTCGCGGGCAAGCGCATCGCGACCAGCTACCCGTTCACGCTCGAAAACTGGCTGCGCGAGCGCGGCGTGACCGCCGACATCGTCACCCTGTCGGGCGCCGTGGAGATCGCGCCGCGCCTCGGTCGCGCCGACGTCATCTGCGATCTGGTGTCGACGGGCTCGACCCTGCAGGCCAACCACCTGCGTGAAGTCGAAACGGTGCTCGAGAGCCAGGCGCTGTTGATCCGCACGCCCGTGGCGCTCGTCGAGGCCAAGCAGGAATGGGTCGACCGGCTGCTGATGCGCATCGACGGCGTCCAGCAGGTGCGCGAGAGCAAGTACATCATGCTGCACGCACCGCGCTCCGCGCTGCCCGAGATCCGCCGCCTGCTGCCCGGCAGCGAGTCGCCGACGATCATTCCTCTCGAAGGCTCGCAGGACAAAGTCGCGATCCACGCAGTGTGCCGCGAGAACGTGTTCTGGGAGACGCTCGAAGCGCTCAAAAAGGCCGGCGCGAGCGCGCTGCTCGTGCTGCCCGTCGAGAAGATGCTGGCCTGATGAAAGTCGTCGACTGGCAAACCGCCCCTGCCGACGCGCGGCGCTCGGCGCTGTCGCGGCCCGCGGCTGCGTCGCGCGACGACGTCTTCCGCCAGGCCGCGGAGATCGTCGCCGCGGTGCGCGCCGACGGTGACATCGCGGTGCGCAGGTTCGCGGCGAAGTTCGGCGGCGCCGCGCCCGACTCCCTGCGCGTGAGCCCCGCGGAATTCCGCGATGCGCGCGCCGCATTGGACTCGGGCCAGGTCGCCGCGCTCGAACGCGCCATCGCGAACGTCTCCGCGTTCCACGCAGCCCAGCAATCCGCGGCGCTCTCGGTCGAGACGATGCCGGGCGTGCGCTGCGAGCGCATCACGCGACCGATCGACAGCGTCGGGCTGTACGTGCCTGCGGGATCCGCGCCGCTGCCGTCCACCGCGCTCATGCTCGCGGTCCCGGCGCGCATCGCGGGCTGCGCCCATCGGTCCATCGCGAGCTCCGCCGGCAAGGACGGGCGCGTGCACGCCGCGGTGCTCGTGACCGCCGAGCTCTGCGGCATCGACACCGTCTACAAGATCGGTGGCGCGCAGGCGATCGCCGCGCTGGCGTTCGGCACCGAGAGCGTGCGCAAGGTCGACAAGATCTTCGGCCCTGGCAGCGCCTGGGTTACCGCGGCCAAGCAGCTCGTCGCGGCCGATCCCGGCGGCGCCGCCATCGATCTGCCTGCGGGCCCGTCGGAAGTGCTCGTGATCGCCGACGAGACGGCGAACCCGCGCTTCGTCGCCGCCGATCTGTTGGCGCAGGCCGAGCACGACACGCTCGCGCAGGTGCTGCTGGTGACGCCCTCGGCGAGTCTCGCGCGCGACGTGGCGATCGAACTGACGGAGCAGGCGGCGCGTCTGTCTCGACGCGAGATCATCGCGGAGTCGATGCGGGCCTGCCGCTGCATCGTCGTCGCCGATCTCGCCGAAGCCGTCGCGGTCTCCAACGAGTACGCGCCGGAGCATCTCATCATCCAGACTCGCGCCCCGCGCGACTTGCTCAACTTCGTGCGCAGCGCGGGCTCCGTGTTCCTGGGCAGCTGGTCGCCGGAGTCGATCGGCGACTACTGCTCGGGTACCAACCACGTGCTGCCGACCTTCGGCTACGCCCGCAGCTACAGCGGCGTTTCCCTGCTCGACTTCCAGAAGCGCATCACCGTGCAGGAGCTGAGCGCGGCCGGATTGCGGTCGCTCGGACCGACCGCGGTCACGCTGTCGGACCTCGAAGGTCTCGACGCGCACGGCAACGCGGTGAAGGTGCGTCTCGACGCCCTGGCGGATGCATGAGCGTACTCTGCCTCGCCCGTCCCGAAATCGTGGCGCTGATGCCCTACTCGCACGCGAGCTGGGATCCCGCGTTCGACCGTCTGCATGCGAACGAGCTGCCCTGGCGCGCGGAGACCGACCGCACGCTCGCCGGCCTGAATCGTTACCCGGAGCCGCATCCGCACGAACTCGCGGAACGGCTCGCGGCCCTGTACGGCGTCGCGCCGGCCCAGCTGCTGCCCGGCCGCGGCAGCGACGAGTCCATCGACCTGCTGACGCGCGGCTTCTGCCGCGCCGGCGTCGACAACGTCGTCATCTGCCCGCCGACCTTCGGCATGTATTCGGTCGCCGCGCGCATCCAGGGCGCGGCGGTGCGTGAAGTTCCGCTGCTGCGCGAGCGCGGGTTCGGTGCGCGCCTGGTCCCGCGGCCGGCGACGGGCGTCGAGTTCCGGGCGCGCCGCCAGCGCGGCAGCGATCGACTC
>CADEED010000102.1 GCA_902826225.1 uncultured Pseudomonadota bacterium
AAAACCACATCCGGACGGTGCACGCGCTCGCCATGGGGAATCTCTGCGAGCTCGCGGCCGGTCTGTGCACGGAGGTCACGATCCCGGTGGGCATGCGCTGGATCCCGCGCGGCATGACCATCGAGTACCTCGCGAAAGCCGAGACGGACGTCATGGCCACCGCGCGCCTCGACAAGACGGAGTGGACCGGCGCCGAGAACGTCGGCGTTCCGGTGACGGTCACCGACACGAACGGCAAGGAAGTCGTGCGCGCCGTGATCAGCATGTACGTCTCTCCGAAACGCGAGCCCTGAGTGTCCGCGTCGCGGCGGTTCACGCTGCTCGGCGCCGACGGCAAACCCTTCGAGAGCAGCGAACCCGGCACGCTCGGCGGCCACCGGGGCACACGCATCTATGGCCGGCTCGACTGCCGCGCCGCGGCGCTCGCGCTCGCGCGTGGAGGCTATGTCGCGAGTCGTGTGTTCTTCCGCACGCCCGCGGATGCGCGCGCCGCGGGCTATCGACCCTGCGCCGTGTGTCTGCCGAAGGACTACGCCGCGTGGAAGGCGCGGCAACCTTAAGGTTGCGCGTCGTGGAGGATGATCCCGAGCGTATGCCGGCATCCGCTGCGAATCCGGCTCACGCCGTGGCGATGCTGGACGCGGTAGTCGCCGCGCGTGCCGTTCACCGGCCGTTCGTTCACGGCAAAGATCACCGCGTCGCCCTGCGCGAGGGGCACGACCTCGACGAGTGACTGCATGCGCGGGCGCTGTTCGGTGACCACGAACTCGCCGCCCGTGAAATCCTCGCCGGGAGCGGACAGTAGGATCGCCATCTGCAGCGGGAAGACGTGCTCGCCATACAGATCCCGATGCAGGCAGTTGTAGTCGCCTCCGCCGTACTGCAACAGCAACGGTGTCGCGCGCGTCTGCCCGGCCGCGTGGCAACGGGCGAGGAACTCGGCATGCGTCGCGGGAAAACGCGTGTCGATGCGCAGCCGCTCGTTCCAGCGGTTCGCGATGGGCGCGAGCTGCGAATACAGCGCGCCGCGCAGCGCGGCAACGCCGCCCGGCAGCGGGTAGTCGAAGTAGCGGTACTCGCCGCGGCCGAATCCGTGGCGCGACATCACGACGCGGCTGCGAAACCCGGCGTCCGCGGCGTACAGCGATGCCAGCGCGCGGCATTCGCCGCGCGCCATCAGTCCCGGCACGATCGCGACGCCGCGTTCGTCGAGTGCGGATTCCACCGCGCCCCACGCCGTGCCGGCGAGCCGGCGGGCGGGTGACGCGAACTCGGCGACGGCCGCATTCATGCGCGGCGCCCCGCCGCGCGGGATTCCGCCGCGAGCAGCGCGCGTTTTCGCGCGACGCCCCAGCGATACCCCGACAACGCGCCGTCGCTGCGCACGACCCGATGGCAGGGGATCGCGAGCGCCACCGGATTCGCGCCACAGGCCTGCGCCACCGCGCGGGACGACTTCGGCGCCGCGATGCGCCGCGCGATGTCCGCGTAGCTCGCGGTCGAACCCGCCGGAATGCCGCGCAGCGCGCGCCAGACTCGGCGCTGGAACTCGGTGCCCTGGACGTCGAGTGACAGCTCGAGCCCGCACCCGGGCGCGGCGATGAAGCCGGCCACGCGCTCGAACTCGCGGGCGAGCCCGGCGTCGTCGCGGACGAGCGTCGCCGCCGGGAAGCGGCGCGCGAGATCGCGCGTGAGCGCGGCGACGCTTTCGCCCATCAGGATGGATCGGACTCCCCTGGCGCTGGTGGCAATCAGCACGCGACCGAGGGAGGACTCGAAGAGGCCGTAGTGAAGTTTTGTGTTCATGGCCAGACCATAGGCCGCGTCGGGCGCCGGATCGATCCGAACCTTGCGCAGTGTTCGACGCCGCACCGACGCGGGCAGGCCGGGGGCGCATGCTCGTCGGCGATGAACCGGATACCCCAATTCTCGCGTCAGACCGTCGCCGCGCCCCAGCGCAGCGAATATCTCGTCGACCACTGCCGCGTGTCGTTCCATGACGATTCGGCATGGCATTGCGAATGCCGGCAGTTCTCGACGGCCGGCGTGTGCCGGCATACCCGCGAGGCGGAGAGCATGCGGATTGCGCAAGCCGAGATCAGCGCCCAGCTGCGCCGCGGGGCGAGCAGTCTGCGCGTTTACCCCCCGCGCAGCCGCTGAGAGGAAGCCTCCGCCCTCCTATCCGCCCTCCTATGTACGCCGGCGTACAGACCGGCAACCGGCGGACGGCCGAAGATGCCGCCATGATCGGTACCGACACGCACATCCACGCCACGCTCGCGCGTTTCGCGCGGCCCTCGCGGCGACGCTCGCTGTGGCAGGTCTTGAACACGCTGCCCGCATTCCTGGCGTTGTGGACCGTCATGGCGGTGAGCGTCATGGCCGACTGGAACTACGCGGTGACCCTGCTGCTGGCGCTGCCGACGGCAGGGCTGTACGTGCGCCTGTTCATCATTCAGCACGACTGCGGACACGGCTCGTTCTTCCGCAGCGCGCGTGCGAATCGCTGGCTCGGCGCGGCGCTCGGCTTTCTCACGCTGTTTCCCTTCGCGTACTGGAAGAAGACCCACGCCGTCCACCATGCGACGTCGGGCAACCTCGACAAGCGCGAACTCGGCGACATCCGCACGCTCACCGTGCGCGAGTACCGGGGACGCTCACGCTGGATCCGCTTCTGCTACCGCTTCTATCGCAGCATGCCCGTGATGCTCGGGATCGGTCCCGTCTACCAGTTCGTCGCCAAGCATCGTCTGCCGCTCGGCATGCCGATGCGCTGGAGGAAAGAGTGGAACAGCGTCGCGCTGAACAATCTCGCCCTGGCGGCGTTCGTCGGGACCTGGGCCATGCTGTTCGACTGGCGCGTGCTGCTGGCGGTCCAGCTACCGGTGGTGATCATCGCCGGTGCCGTGGGCGTGTGGCTGTTCTACGTGCAGCACACGTTCGAAGGCGGGTACTGGCAACGGGGAACCGCCTGGAGCGCGCGTCTCGCGGCCACGGATGGAAGCTCGTTCTACGACCTGCCGGCGGTATTGCGGTGGTTCACCGCGAGCATCGGCTATCACCACGTCCACCACCTTGCGCCGCGGATACCGAACTACCACCTGCGCGCGGCCCACGAGGCGCTCCCGCCGATACCCGGCCTGCGTCGCCTGACTTTACGCAGCAGCCTCGGCTGCGCGCGTCTCAAGCTCTGGGACGAGAATCTCGGTTGCCTGGTCGGTTTTCCGGCAGACGCTCAGCCGAGCAGCCGCGCGTAGATCCGCTTGTCCGCGACGTAGCAGGGGCAGGCGGCCACCGCGAGCCCCTGCGGATCCAGCAATTCGATCCGGCCCCGCGCATACCGGATCAACCGCCGCTCCTGCAACGCGCTCGCGGCCAGCGTGACTCCCGCGCGGCGCACGCCCAGAGTCTTCGCGAGCAGCTCGTGCGTCAGCAGCAGGTCGGCACGGCGCAAGCGGTCGCCGGACATCAGCAGCCAGCGCGCGAGCCTTGCCTCGACCCCATGCGCGCTCTTGCAGACCGCGACCTGAGCCATCTGCTCGTATCGGACGTGGACATACTTCAGCAGGGTGCTCCGCAGGCGTTCACTGGCACGGAGTCGCCCCGCGAGGGCGATCGCATCGACGCGCCAGGCGCTGCCCGCGCTCTGGACGACCGCACGCAGCGGCGCGGCCGCCGCGCCGAGGATCAATGGAACTCCGACCATCCCCTCGCGGCCGACGAGTCCGACTCCGAGTCGCGTCTGATCCGTCTGCGACACCACGATCGCGATGGCGCAGTCCAGCGGGAAGAACGCGTACGCCATCGCGCGGCCGACGTCCGCGAGTAGTTCGCCACCGCGCAACGCGACCATTTCCCCTGCGGACGTGATCGACTTCCGATCGCGCTCGCCCAGGCCGTCCAGGAGAAGGTTGTTTGCCGGTTTGGTCGTCATCGAATGCAGATGTTGCCGTGCGCGCGGGCCACGCGTCTGTGCGCGAACGAACCCAGCGGCGTCGTGTGTGCGGCAGCGTACGGACGCGGTTCGCAGTCCCGCCGAAGCTGCGGGCCCGAACCCTGGAGCCGCCATGAAGTTCAACATCCCGATGTCGTCGAGCCTCACGTGGGCCCGCCATCAATGGAGCAACGGCGCGAGCGCGAAGCACCCGCCGCTGGTGCCGAGCGTGGCGGCCGCGGCGAGTCTCGAGCGTTCACGTCTCACGAGCCTCCGGCTGCGGCGGCGCCGGCTGTCGCTGACGGCGCTCTTCGAGGAATGCGTGGAGATGATGGGACCTTTCGTGCGCGGTCGCGGACAGAACCTGACTATCGCCATTGCTGCCACGCCGATGGAGCTGGACGCCGATGCGGAAAAGCTGTGCCAGGTGCTGAGACACCTGGTGCTGAATGCGGTCAAGCACGGTTCGGCGGGCGCGGAGGTCGAAGTGACGGCAGTCCGCGATGGCGACGAGGCTGTCATCTCCGTCGTCGATGCCGGCATCGGAATCGACGAGCGCCGCATCGACTCCATCTTCCTGCCCTATGCCGAGCGTCACGCGACGGCGTCGCTACGCCGAGGCGAACTGGGGCTCGGATTACACGTCGCGCGCGCATTCGTGGAGGCGCATGGTGGAAACCTCGGCGCGAGCAGCGACGGAGCGGGCCACGGCAGCCGGTTCACCTTGCGCCTTCCTTGCGTCACGACGACGCCCCCGGAATCGGTGCCAGCTCAGCCGGTTCCGAGCAAACGGTCGGATTCCGACTTGACCGCGAAATAGCACGCGCAGGACAACTGCTCGAGTCGCGGCCGATCGAGCACCTTGATGCGTCCGCGTGCGTAGCGGATCACCCCGAGCTTCTGCAGCCGCCCGGCCGCTTCCGTGATGCCTTCGCGGCGCACGCCCAGCATGTTCGCGATGAGCTCCTGCGTCATTCGCAACTCGTCGCCGCCGAGACGATCCAGCGACAGCAGCAGCCAGCGGCACAACTGCTGTTCGAGGGCGTGGTGGCGATTGCACACGGCCGTCTGGGCCATCTGCGTGATGAGCGACTGCGTGTATCGCAGCAGCGCGTGGAGCATCTCGCCGTGACGTTCGAACTCCTGGGTGAGGCGGGCGCCGGTGAGCCGGTAGGCTTGGCCCGAGCTCTGCACGATCGCGCGGCTCGGCGTCGTTTCGCCTCCCATGAACAACGACACGCCAACCGCGCCTTCGTTGCCCACCACCGCTATCTCCGCCGAGGCGCCGTTCTTCAGCACGTACAACAGCGAAACGATGCAGTCCGTCGGGAAATAGATATGTCGCAGGCGCGCACCGGACTCGTAGATGACGGCGCCGAGCGGCATCGACACGAGCCGCAGGTGCGGATAGAGCCGCTCACGTTCCGCCTGCGGCAGTCGGCGCAGGATCTGGTTCATTTCCGGGGTGATGGCGGCCATCGGACCGAGTGTATGCCGTTGCCGTCCGGTCGGCAGTTATGTTCGCCGGCGTACGGACGTCGCCGGGCCCGAAAGGTACGGTGCCGACGATGCAAACCTCTTCGCCGGTATTCCAGATCGCATCCTCATCCGCCGGCCGCGGCAGGCGCGCTCCCAGGCCGGAGGTCGCCGTCGCCGCGGACACGCGAATCCTCATCGTCGATCGCGATCGCGGAACCGGGAAATCGCTCACCGCCATGCTGCGCGACAACGGCTTCGATGAAGTCCGCAGCGTGCTGAGCGGCGCGCGGGCCGTGACCGTGGCGCAAGGATTCCAGCCGCGGATCGTGTTCCTGGACATTGATCTGCCCGACATGAACGCCTATGACCTCGCGCGCAAACTGGGCAATCGAACCACGCAGCCGGCGCTGCGCCTCATCGCGCTCACGGCCAACGTGGATCACCCGGCGCGCGAGGAAGCGCGGGGTGCGGGCTTCGAACGGTTCCTCGTGAAACCCGTGTCGCAGATCGAACTCGACAAGGTTCTGCGCCGCACGCAGTCGATCACCTGATGCGGATCCCGCTTCGTTATCCGGCCCTGCTCCTGTTGTGCCTGGGATGGCGGGTCGAGGCGGCGACGCCTGCGTCGCCGGCCAACTCCATCCCCAGCGCGTATGGCAGCGGCTGGGATTGTGCGCGCGGATTCGCTCGCAAGGACTGGAGCTGCATCGCCGTGACCGTGCCCGCCGACGGCTATCTCAGTGCCTCCGGCAGCGACTGGGAATGCCGGCGCGGATATTCGAGATCGGGCGAGCGCTGCCATCAGATCCGGATCCCCGCGAATGCCCATGCGGACGACACGGCGTACGGCGTCGGATGGCGATGCGATCGCGGACACCGCCAGCGGGACTCCGCGTGCGTGCGCCTCGTGGTGCCCGAAAACGGGTACCTGATCCAGTCCGACTATGGACGGGGTTGGGAATGCCTGCGGGGCTTCCGCGCCGAAGGCGCGACTTGTCGAAAGATCACTCTGCCGCAGAATGCCTATCTGCGCGATACCGGCGACACGTGGGATTGCGAGCGCGGCTTCCGGCGGCGGGCCGACGGCTGCATCGCCGTCGCGGTGCCGCCGAACGCGTACCTGGACAACCGTGGTGACGGCTGGAAATGCGAGCGTGGATTCCGTACGACGGCGTCGGGTTGCTCGGAAATCCTGCTCCCGCAGTACGGCGCGCTCGACTACTCGGGCAATGGCTGGCGGTGCACGTCCGGCTACCGGGAACAGGACGGCCGCTGCGTGCCGCTCGACCGCCGCTAGTCAGTCCGCTTTTCCGCCGATCCCCGCCGCACGGCGCTCCGCCTGCGGCTCGTCGAGCGCCGGGCCGGCGGCGAGACCGCGCAGGATCGACGACTCGATCTCCAGGTCGACGCTCGGCGAGTACTTCGCGAAACGGTTCACGGAGATGGGCCGCGCGCGCGACCCGCTCGGCTGGTGCGTGACGATGAACGCGTGGTATTCGCCCGGCTTGCTCGCCGCGAAGCCGAACGCGAGATTCACCTTGCCGGCGCGCACCGTCTCGTCGTTGTTGATGCGCTCGTCGCAGACGACGAAGTAGCTCGATTCGCCCGCGCGGCCGGCGAATGCCCCTTCGGCGTACAGCGAGTCGAGGAAGGCCTCGACCTGCGCGCGCGCCATCGTCCAGGTGCCGAAGCCATTACGCTCGAAGAGCATCCAGCGCGTGCCGCGCTCGATGGAATTGATCACGAACAGCGCGAGGCGCCGCGCGGAGAGATAGCGCCAGTCGCTCACCGCGGCCGCGCCGCTCGCGAGCGTGCGCGGGCTCGACTGCTGCCGCGGCGGCAGGCGAACGGCGGACAGCAGGTTGATGCCCGCGTTCGAGAGGCGCGCGCGATCGGGATTGGAGACATTCCACGCCGGCCGCATGCCATGCCGCAGGATCGCGGCATCGCCCTCGGCGGCCGCCCAGACCGGCACGTTCTCGTCGCAGCGCGCGATGATGCCGGCGGCGACGCCGCAGGGCGCGAACAACTCGAAGCGCCCGCGCAGCCGGTCGAACGCGACCACGCGCGGAAAGAACATCGCGGCGTCTTCGCTGCGGAACGGCCAGTGACGCATGCCGTCGAGCGCCGCGGCACTCGAGGCCCACTCCGACGGCGGGTCGACGATGAGGAGCGCATGGCGTTCCCGGCAGAAGCGGCCGGCGACGAGCAGTGTCGACAGGCCCACGTCCTGCTCGCGGGTGAGCGGCGGGATGCACAGCAGGTTGATGTCCGGCGCGGCATGCAGCGCGAAGAGGCCCGTGCCCGACTGCGCCGAGCCGATGATGTCGTAGTCGGTGATCGGGCCACCGTCGTCACCATCGGGGTTCGAGTGCGTGTACCCGATGACGGCGCCCGACGACGCGAGCTGGGTACGCGCGGGACGTTCGAGGGGCACGCTGCCCTGCACGCGTACGAGGCGGGAATCCAGCAGCGTGTCCGCGATGAACCGGTCGGCGCCCGGCGAGATCGACAGGCGGCGGAAGATTTCCTGGTCCTCGATCTGCTCCGAGCCCGCGGTGCGCACGCGCTGGATCACGAGATTGAAGCGGTCGATGTCCTTGGCGTCGATGGCGTCGTAGTCGACCGAGGCGCGCAGGAATTCGCGCGATCCCGCGCCGACGCCGCGCAGTATCAGCCTGGCCGTGGGTGTCGGCAGCGTGAGGGTCGGCGGGCGTGCGCCGTTCACGACGCGCACGATGACGGCGCAGCGTCCACCGTTCTCGAAGAACTGCTCGACGGCGTAACTCAGCGTCGAGGGTTGCCACAGGCCGCCGAACACGCGCGTGTAATCCGCGAAATTGCGGACCGCGACGGGCTCGTTGACGGGGCCTTTGAGCGTGCGGCCGACGAAGGCGGTGAGGTTGGTCGCGGCGCGCGCGATGACACGTACGGAGCCGGGATGTTCGGCAGATGGAATCTGCGAATCAAACTGCTCGCCCAATCGGCTCCCCTGGTGTTCGAGCACCATTCCTTGGCGCGCAATGCGGGGGGAATGTAGCAGCGTCTCAGTACTGCCGCCACAGCGGTACGCCGCGTCGCTTGAAAAGTGTGACGAGCGCGAGCCCGGCCACGAATCCCGCCACGTGCGCCGCGAACGAGCCCAGGAATGCTCCGCCGCCGGGCGCGCGCGTCGCGACGATGGCGGCCATCACCAACTGCAGCAGGAACCACCCGGCGAGCACCCACCCCGCGGGAAACTGCCCGAGTTGCGCGTTGATGAAGCCGAGCGGCAGCGTCAGCGACACCCGTGCGCGCGGATAGAGCAGCAGGTACGCGCCGAGCACGCCGGACACGGCGCCGCTCGCGCCGGTGGCCGGCACTGCGGAGTCCGGATTCGCGAGCACGTAGACCATGGAGACCAGCAGCCCGCAGATCACGTAGAACGCCGCGAAGCGCGCATGCCCCATCGCGTCTTCGACGTTGTTGCCGAACACCCAGAGGAACAGGACGTTGCCCGCGAGGTGCACGAGCCCCAGGTGCAGGAACATCGCGGTGAACAAGGTCTCCCACGGCGGCGACGGCTGCGAGAACGTCGACGGCACGAGACCCCAGGCGAGCTCGAGATCCCGCGCGTCCTGCGGCGCGAGGACGACGCGCTGCCAGACGTAGACCAGCGCGCAGAGGACGACGATCGCGATCGTGACGGCCGGGCGCAGCGCGACCGGGTTGTCGTCCTCGAGGGGCAGGACCACGGTCAGTTCCCGCGTTTCAAGATCGCATCGAGCGTGGCCGTCGCGATGGGGTGATAGTTAGGACGCGCGCGGCTGTATATCGCGCGCGCCCGCTCCGCTCCCGCGGGCGTCTTCATGAGGTCTTCGTACAGCGGCTTGATGAGCTTGCGGCGGCCGATCGCCGTCAGGTAGCTCTCGA
This sequence comes from uncultured Pseudomonadota bacterium, assembly GCA_902826225.1. Taxonomy (GTDB): domain Bacteria; phylum Pseudomonadota; class Gammaproteobacteria; order Steroidobacterales; family Steroidobacteraceae; genus CADEED01. The sequence continues at coordinate 9,326 of CADEED010000102.1, forward strand.
GGCGCGGATACGCGGGCGCGTAATCGTTCGCGATGGCGACGCGCAGCCAGCTGAACGCCACCTCGCTGTTGCCCGTCTGCGTGAGGTTCCAGACAGCGTCGAGCTCCGCGAGCTTCGTGGCGGCCACCGTCCCGGGGAACCCGTCGAGGAAGTGCACCCATTCGTGCGTCGTCCAGTCCTTGCCGGGCAGGCTGGCCGCGGCTGTTCCGCCGAGCCACGCCTTGCGCTGTTCGTCGACCTTGTCGAACGCATCCGACACCGGCAGCACGGCGAACGCCGGCAAGCCCGGTCGGGTGATCCACTCGTCGATTTCCGCGGCGGTGACGGCGCCCGGCTTCTTCGGCAGCAGATTCGTCTCGAGATACGCGCGGAACTGCTCCGTGGTGATGCTCTGGAACTGGAAATGGTCGAAATAGGACTTCAGGAATGCGTCGATCCCGGCCGCGCCGAAGCGCGATTCGAGCCAGGAGATGAACAGCGCGCCCTTGATGTAGGGCACCTGCGTGAAAACTTCATCGGGATCGCGGCCGCGCAGGTCCATCGCGAGCACGAGATCGGAGGGCGGCAGGTCAGCGAGGTCGCTGCGCAGCGTCGACAGGTCGAGCACCTCCTCCATCTGCTCACGCCGCTCGCCATAGACGGCGCGCACGATGCGGCCTTGCAGGAATACGGTGAAGCCCTCGTTGAGCCACAGATCGCGCCACGTGGCATTCGTCACGAGGTTGCCCGACCAGGAGTGCGCGAGCTCGTGCGCGATGAGCGCGGTCAGGCTGCGGTCACCCGCGATCACGGTGGGCGTGATGAACGAGAGTCGCGGATTCTCCATGCCGCCGAACGGGAATGACGGCGGGAGGATGAGCAGGTCGTAGCGGCCCCAGCGATACGGGCCGAACAACTTCTCGCTCACCTCGATCATCTGTTCCGTCTCGGAGAATTCCTTCGCGGCCGCCTCGACGACGCTGCTCTCGGCATAGACGCCGGTGCGCGGGCCCGTCGCGCGGAACTCGAGCTTCGCCACGGCGAGCGCGACGAGATAGGACGGGATCGCCTGCGGCATCCTGAACTTGTAGACGCCGTCCGGCAGGAGTTCCTTCGGGTTCGTGTAGCTCTCCGCGCTCATCACCGCGCGCATGCCGCGAGGCACGCGGATGGTCGCGGTATACGTCATGCGCACCTGCGGGCTGTCCTGCAGCGGGATCCAGCTGCGCGCGTGGATTGCCTGCGATTGCGTGAAGAGAAACGGATGCGTTCGGTCCGCGGTCTGCGCCGCGGCAACCCATTGCAGGCCGCTCGCTTCGGGCCGCGTCTGGTAGGAGACGCGCACGACGAACTCCGGCGCATCGAGTTCCCGGGGCAGGTCGAGGGTGAGGGGCGCGCCCAACATCGGATCGCGCACGCCGAGCGTGAATCGCAGGGTTTTCAGATCGTCCGCGGCCTTCACCCACCACACCTGGCGGATGACGAGGTCGCGCGTATCGAGCGTCAGTTTGCGCGCGTCGGCGCCGACTCTCTTCACCGTGAGATCCGCGACACCGGACAGGCTCTTTTCTTCGAACGAGGCCTGCAGGTTGAGGTCGAGGTGCTTCACGACGAACGCGGACGGATCCGCGTACGAGTGGTAGTCGCGTCCCGCGACGATGCCGTCGGCCGGAGCCGCGGCCTGCGCGCCGACCGACACGGCGACGGCGAAGGTAGCGATGAGTTTTTTCATGGCGCGCACTCTAATGGGGACATTCCTCGTTTCCCAGCAAATGGGGTCAGACCCCCGCCGACTAAGACAAGAGGCGAGATCTCTGCGCGGCCTGAGGGCTATCGCCAGCCCTGTCCCCGTTTGCTAGGAACCGAGGAATGTCCCCGTCAGTTCGTGGTCGGCTTCACTGGCGCGGCGGCGGCTTCCGCGGACTCCACGGACGGTTCGCGATCCGACACCAGTTCCTGGAACGTCGCCTCGTCGACCGGAAGATCGGAGATACCGTCCCACGTCGCGCCCGGCGCAACCTTGTTCTGCACGATCGTCGCGGTGGCGACGATGGAGTCGAGTTGATCCGGGCCGCCGGTCACCGACACGGGAATTCCGCGCGGTTCGTGCGTGAGTTTCGCCACCGCATCCCAGTCGATCTTCTCTTTCCGCGCGGCGAGCTCCGACTTGATCCGTTCGGCCAGCGCCTTGTTGAGCAGCTTGGCCTGGGCCTTTTTCCAGTCGCGGGGATCGTCCTCGAGGACGTCGAACGCCTGGATGTGCAGCGCGCCGTCGTGCCAGCCGAAGACGAAAGGCTGGTTCACGACACGGACGGGCGTGCCGATCGGGGCGCTCTCGAACAGCGCGGCGATGTCCTCGGGATAGAGACGGATGCAGCCGTGGCTCGAGCGCAGGCCCACGCCCGCGGGCTTGTTCGTGCCATGGATCATGTACGTCGGCCAGCCGAGATAGAACGCGTGACGGCCGAGCGGATTGTCGGGGCCGGCCTTCACGACCGCCTCCAGCTTCTCGCCGCGCTCTTTCAGATGCTCCCGGATGATCGATGCGGTCGGACGCCACTCCGGATCCTTCTTCCGGCGCACGATGGTCGTGGCGCCCTCGGGCGTCTTCCAGCCCACCTTGCCGATGCCGATGGGGTAGGTGTGCACGACCTGCTGCTCGCCTTTCTTCACCTTCGGGTAGTAGAAGAGGCGCATCGCGGCCGCATTGATGACGATGCCCTCGCGCGGCGCGTTCGGCAGGACGAACTGCGAGGGGATGACGATTTCTTTGCCCTCGCCCGGCAGCCATGGATCGATGGAAGGATTCGCGCGCACGATCTCTTCGTAGCCGACGTTGAAACGGCGTGCGATGTCGGTGAGCGTGTCTTCCTTGCCGGCCTGCGTCTTCTGCACGACACCGACGATGTCGGTGGTCGCGTCGATGTCGAACTGGTGCGTCGGCACGGGCTCCGGCAGCGTCGGAATCACGGGCTCGTTTTTCTTGTCGGCGTCACGCTTGCCGAACCCGCCCGGGCTCTGGAACAGCGAACAGCCGGCGAGCAGCGCGAGGCACGACATCGGAACGAGAGAATTGCGCAGGACGGACATCGTCTTCATGTGGGGAGTATGACACCGCGTCATCGGCCGCGGCTGTCGGCGATTCGCTACAGGAATTACAGCAGGATCGGCTGATTCGGCAATTCGTCGCGATCGCGGGCGCGCGCTGGGAAATGACGTTCTAACAACGCCGCGACGGCCTCGACGCCGCCGACGGCACCCTCGCGGAAGCGCCCGGCCCGGAAGTGCTCTTCCATCACGCGGCAGGCGGATTCCCACTGCGCGGACGTCACCACCGCGGCGGCGCCCCGGTCGGCCAGGATTTCGACGTCGCGGTCGGCCCGCAATACATAGATGAGTACGCCGTTGCGAAGTTCGGTGTTCCAGACGTGCAGGTCCGAGAACACGTGCATCGCGCGGTCGCGCGGCGTCACGCCGGCCCAGAGATCGGACATGTCCAGCGCCGTTTCGATGACGAAGCGGATTTCCGCGCCGGTGCGGAGCTCCGCGGTGCGGATGGCCGACTCGATGTCGGCGTCGACTGCATCCGTGAACCGCCGCCGCGTGCCGGCGCGCGTGACGAACAGGTGGCGAAGGGTGCGACTCAGGATCATGGGCTAACTACCAGCGGCCCGAGGCGCCGCCGCCACCGCCGCGCCCGCCGAGTCCGCCGCCGAAGCCGCCGCCTCCCCCGCCGCGGCCGAAGCCTCCGAATCCGCCGCCGCCGAGGTCACGGAAGACCCGGCCGCCGCGACCACCTCCGTAGCCGCCGCCGGAGCCCAGCAACAACGCGAGCACGGCGGCACCGGCGCCGAACAGGATGGCGACAGCCAAGGTCGAGGTCAGCGCCCAGACGAGGAATCCGACGGCACCGCCGGCGAACAGCGCGGAGAGCCCGCGCCCGAGGAAACTGCGCAGCGCGCTCACGATGGCAAAGGCGATGAACAGCATGAAGGGGATCGGCGGGCCGTTCGAACGCCCGGATT
>CADEED010000103.1 GCA_902826225.1 uncultured Pseudomonadota bacterium
GCTCTCGGTGTTCAGCAGGTAGCGCGCGACGACGTCGATGCCTTCCGTCTTCGTCTCGACGCCGTTGATGAAGAAGCGCGCCACGCTCGCTCCGAAGGGTGCGATGAGCGCCGCCACCTGCGGCGTGTTGAGGTTTTCGGAGAGCACGATGCGGTCGCGGATGTCGATGCGATACGCGTCGATCGTGGCCTCGAAGCCGCCGAAGCGCAGCACGGTGCCGAGCGAGTAGTTGCGCGACTTCTCGGCGTCGAGCGGCTGTGCGCCCAGCGTCACCGCGACATCCGACGTCGCGGGGAACGTGCCGACCTCGAAAGGAACGCCGCCGATGAAGTTGGTCGCGGTCGAGGTGAAGAACTCCTGCTGCAGGCCCGGCGCGCGGAAGCCGGTCGACGCCGCGCCGCGGATCGCGAAGTTCGGCGTGAAGTCGAAGCGGCCGGCGAGCTTGCCGGTGACCGCGGAGCCGAAGTCCGAATAGTCCTCCCCGCGCACCGCGACCGAGGCCAGGAATTTCTGGGTGACCCGCGCTTCGACGTCGACGTATGCGCTGTACGCGGTACGGTCCTCGTCGACCTCGTTCTCCGGCTTGAATCCCGGGAAGCCCTGGGCGCCGGCGGGCGCGCCCACGACGGGGCCGCGCTCGTACGACGCCGGTTCGCCCGCGTCGATGCTGTAACCCTCGCGGCGTGCCTCGATTCCGAGCGCAACGTTGAGCGGCTCGACCAGGCCGACCTCGAATCCGCGCACGACGCTCGCGTCGAACACGAACTGGTCGTACGCCATCTCGCCGGCATCGAACGTGGTCTGGGACGCCGCGCCGAACGAGGTGTTGACGCTGTTTTCGACGCCGTAGGCGACGGCGTTCGAGCCGTACACGAGGCTCACGTCCGTGTCCCACTGCCCGAGCTTGCCGCGCAAGCCCCAGCCGACGGTGACGTCGTCGATGTCCGTCGTGATGAGGGGCAGGAATCCATCCGGGTAGATAGCCGGGACGTTGCGCGCGTCGTTGAAGATGCGCGGGAATGCGGCGGAGTTGCCTTCGCGCTGCTGGTATCCGGCCCAGCCGTAGATCTGCCAGTCGTTCTGGAGCGGCACGCCGGCGTTGACGTATGCGGTCATGTCCTCCATCTCCGGATCGCCATAGCGCGACGTGACCGGTGCACCGGGTACGCGGCTGTCGAAGTCGCCGCGACTCGTGGGATCGCGATCGCGATACTCCGCCGACAGCGTGAGGAAGCCCTCCGCGCCGAGCGGCAGGCCGGCCCAGCCAGTGGCGGTCATCGTGGCGCCGTCCGATTCGTGGCGCGAGCCGCGTTCGGTCTGGACGTCGGTGTTGTACTGCCCGTAGGTGATGCTCGCATCGCCGCCTTCGCGCGCGTCGCGCAGCCGCAGGTTGATGACGCCCGCAATGGCGTCCGATCCGTACTGCGCCGACGCGCCGTCGCGCAGCACTTCGACCGACTCGATCGCGGCGAGCGGGATCGCGTTGAGATCCACCGCCGCGGAGCCGCGGCCCACCGAGCCGTTCACGTTCACGAGGGCGGAGGCGTGGCGGCGCTTGCTGTTCACGAGCACGAGCGTCTGGTCCGGCGCGAGGCCGCGCAGCGTCGCCGGGCGGATGTGATCGGTGCCATCGGTGATGGAGGGGCGCGGGAAGTTGAGGGAGGGCGCCGCGGTGGAAAGCGCCTCGGCGAGCTCGGTGGTCGCCGACGTCGACAGCGACTCGGCCGAGAGGACGTCGACGGGCGCGAGCGAATCGAGGCGGGTGCGCGAAGCAACGCGCGTGCCGGTGACGACGACTTCGTCGAGGCTTTCGTCCTGCGTGGGCGCGGCGTCCTGGTCCTGGCCCATCGCCGGGCCGGTCACGAGGCCGAGCGCGAGTGCGATGCCGAATGCGAGCTGATGTTTCATCGATCTATTCCTCCCTGTTCCGATGCACATTCATGACCCGGTCGACACCCAGGAGTTCCGGAGGTTCGCCGCAATCCCTTCGCCGAAGCGAAAATCGCGGGCGCGCGGAACCGGGCGTGCGGCGCGCGCGACTCACCCGGTAGAATCCGCGGCGATGCGCTACTTCAAGTCCGACAACACGGCCGCCGTCTGCCCCGGAATCCTCGACGCGCTCGCGCAGTGCAACGTCGGTGTCGCGCTCGCCTACGGGGAAGACCGGTGGTCGGCTTCGCTGGACGCCGCTTTCGGCGAACTCTTCGAGACGAAGGTGCGCGTGTTCACGGTGGCATCCGGCACCGCGGCCAATGCGCTGGCGCTGGCGACGCTGTGTCCGCCGTGGTCCACCGTGCTCACGCACGCAGAAGCACACATCGAGCGCGACGAATGCGGCGCGCCCGAGTTCTTCACCGGCGGCGCGAAGCTGTCCCTGGTCGGCGGCGCGGGCGCGAAGATGTCCGCGGCGGACCTGTCCGCGCGGCTCGACTGGTTCGAGCCGCACGTGCACGGGGTGCAGCCGCGCGCGCTGTCGATCACGCAGTCGACCGAGCGCGGCGCGGTGTACACGCCCCCGGAGCTGCGGGCGCTGTCGAAGATCGCGCACGACAGGGGCATGGCGGTCCACATGGACGGCGCGCGCTTCGCGAATGCCGTGGTCGCGCAATCTGTTTCTCCCGCCGAGCTTTCCTGGAAAGCCGGGGTCGACGTGCTGTCCTTCGGCATCATCAAGAACGGCGGCATGAACGCCGAAGCGGTCGTCTACTTTGACACCGCCCGCATCGCGGACTTCGAGTTCCGGCGAAAGCGGGCGGGCCAGTTGCTGTGCAAGGGCCGATACGCCGCCGTGCAATTGCTGGCCTCGCTCGAGGGCGGGTTGTGGCGGAAGAATGCGGAGCGCGCGAACCGGCTCGCCGCGAGGATCGCCGCGTCCGCACCGCAGCTCCTCAGCGTTCCCGCGCAGACGAACCAGGTCTTCATGCAGCTCGGCGAGCGGCGCATCGCCGCGCTGTCGAAGGAGTTCGCGTTCTATCCCTGGGGCCCGGCCGGATCCGGCGAGGCGCGCTTCGTGTGCTCGTGGGATACGCCCGAGGAAGATGTCGACGCGCTGTGCGACGCGCTGAAGCGCATCGGCTGACTATCAAGGGATCGCTTTTCCCTGGGCGTCTAACTGCCGCGGAACATGAAGTACGCGGCGGCCACCAGGCAGAGGCAGGCCCACAGGAAGTCGAGCTTCAGCGGCTGCTTCATGTAGAGGAACGCGAACGGCACGAACACCGCGAGCGTGATCACCTCCTGCATCACCTTGAGCTGGCCCAGCGACAACGTCGTGTAGCCGATGCGATTGGCCGGCACCTGCACGAGATACTCGAACAACGCGATGCCCCAGCTCGCGAGCGCCGCGATGATCCACGGCTTCGCGGCCATGTTCTTGAGATGTGCGTACCACGCGAAGGTCATGAAGACGTTCGAAATCACGAGCAGTCCCGCGCTGAGCGCCCACGCCGGAATTCTCACAGCGGCCCTCTGCGCACCAGTTCCAGCTGCGAACGCAGCTCCGCGACCTCGGTCTCCAGCTTCTCGACGCGGGCGGCGAGATCCGCGCGCGCATTGGCGGGTGCTGCGACCGGCGCCGCCGAAGTTGCCGCCTCGGAAGCCGGGGCTGGCGCGGTATCGGCGGGCAACTCCTCGAACAATTGCGCCCAGCGCGAATCGCGCCGGCCCGCTTCACGCGCGAGCTGGGTGACGATCGGACCCTCGGCGCGCGCCGCGAGACTCGCTAGCGAGGAATCGATCACGGAGGGGTCGGGCAGCGGCGCCATGCGCGGCACGCGCGATCGCAACTCGCCCGGTGTCTGCGGCCCACGCAGCAGCAGCTCGCACACGATGCCGGTCTCCTGCGGCGTGAACTTGAGACTGCCGAACTCGGTGTTGCAGAAGATCTGCTGGTACTTGGGAACGCGGCTACCGAAGCCGGACTTCTCGACGACCATGTGGCGGCGCGCGAGCGCGTCGACCGCCCACTTCACCTCCGATTCCTGGAGCTGCATGAGCGGCTCGCGGTTGCTCTTCTGGTTGCACGCGTTGACGAGCGCATTCAGCGACAGCGGGTACTGATCCGGCGTCGTGACCTGCTTTTCGATCAACGACCCGATGATGCGTGCTTCGATGGCGGACAGTCGGATGTTCATGGGCGTGAGTATACTGACGGCGTGTCTCGTCGACTCCTGCTCCTGCTCGTCCTGCTGGTGATCGCCGCCGCACTGCTGTTCGTGCCGCTGCCGATCCCGCCCAATTACGCAGGCCGCACCATCGAGAACGCCGGACACACGCCGCTGTTCATGCTGATCACGCTCTGCGTGCTGTTCTACCTGCGCGCGGAGTTCGCCCTGAAGGGCGCGCGCCTCTACGCATTCGCGTTCGCGATCGGCGCGGGCGGAGGATTCCTCAGCGAGGTCATCCAGAAGCCGTTGCATCGGGATGCGTCCTGGGAAGACGTCGTCTCGGACGTCATCGGCGTGCTGCTCGCGCTGGCGCTGTTCGCGCTGTTCGACCGCGGAGCGCGGCTCACGCGTTCGATGCGGATCGTTACCGTCGTCGTGCTGCTCGGCTGCGCCACGATCTACCTCACGCCGATCGTCACCATGGCGCGGGCCTACGTGCATCGCAACGGACAATTCCCGGTGATCGCCGATTTCAGCGTGAACGACGAGCGCGAATGGCTCGTGGGTTATGGAATCAATCGCAGCGTCGTGCGCGGTGCGCTCAACATCGAGTTCCACGCGGACGAATTCCCGGGGATCTCGTTGCACGAGCCCGTGCCGGATTGGACGAAATACCGGACGCTGGCCCTGGACGTCGAGAATCCGGATGCCGACCCGCTCGTGCTCACCGTGCGCGTGCACGATCGCGGGCACGGCAAGTATTTCAACGATCGTTACAATCGCTCGTTCGATCTCGCACCGCAGGAACGGCGCACGCTGCGCATCCCGCTCGACGAAATCCGGCGCGGTCCGCGCGACCGCCTGATGAACCTGCAGCAAATTTCCGACATCACGATGTTTCGCGGCTCCCGCGCGGGCTCCCAGCACCTGCGTATTTATTCGGTGCGTCTCGAGTAGCGGTTGAACATAGCCCGGCGCGGTGCAATGTCGCGGAAATTGGGCATTCCGCATCCGGCTGACGATGCCTATACTCCCGCCATGGAACCGATTGCCGACACGTTCGACGCCGCATTCTCCAAGACCGTGGATCTCGCCAACAAGATGGCGGACAAGGACAAGGACGCGGATCTCTGGGACATTGCCGATGGCTTGCTCGCCGGCGCCATCCAGTATTGGCTCTATTCCCGTCAGCCTTGTGGCGATACGCGTTGCCAGGACTGCATGCCCATCAGCACCGCCGAAGGCCGCATGTCGGAACTGAAGCGCCTCATCGAGCAGCTCGCGTCGGAGAGCGAGTACTTCCACACGCCGACGGATTCGAACGCCGGCCGGGCGTAGGCAGTTCCATCCGCCCGGACTGCCGGGCATCAATCCCGGACGATCGATCATCCCCGCGGACGCCGTGACATGACGGGCGGACGCCGGGGCATTCGCGCGACCTCCCTGCGTAGTTAGTCTGTTCCCGCACGAGGGGCAGAACCAAACTACACGGGAGATCACCATGATGAGGAAATTCGTCGCCGGCGCGCTGCTGGCCTCGCTCGCATCGCTCGCGTTCGCGCACGATGCTCACGAACACGACGAGAGCAAGGGCAGGGGCAACAAGCCGCCGCCGCTGGCCGTGTTGCAGCTCGACGAGGTGCGGAACGCGACCGCGCGCTTTCTCGACGTCGACCGGGCAGTGAAGGAAGGTTACGTCGACATCGGGCTCTTCATGCCACAGATGGGCTGGCACTACATGAAAGAGAAGCTCGTCGACGAGAGGTTCGACCCGACCAAGCCGGAACTGCTGGTCTACGCGGACGATCCGTGCGGCGGCAAACGCAAGCTGGTCGCGGTGGAGTACGCCGTGCCGCTGTCGCTGTCGAAGCGTCCGCCGCAGGGCTTCATCGGCCGCGCCGACGAGTGGGATGCGAACCAGACGTTCCAGCTGTGGACGCTGCACGCGTGGCTGTTCGAGTACAACACCGACGGCGTATTCGCGCCGATGAACCCGCGAGTCATGTAGCACCCGCCGAGAATGAGGACAGACACCTTTCCGCCAGAAAGGTGTCTGTCCTCTTCATGCCACCGCCGTCGCCTGCGTCGACGTTGCCTCGGCGATGGACTCCTCGAGCAGCTTCAGTCCTTCCTCGAGCTGCGCTTCCGGAATCGTCAGCGGCGCGAGGATGCGGATCACGTTCGAATAGACACCGCACGAGAGCAGGATGAGTCCGCGGCGACCCGCGGCCTGGACCACGGCCTTGGTGAGTTCCGCGTCGGGAGAGTCTGCCTTGCGATTCTTCACGAGCTCGATCGCGACCATCATGCCGAGCGCGCGCACCTCGCCGATGCACGGGAACTTCGCCTGCATCGTCTTGAGTTTCGCCGTGAGTTTCGCGCCGACGTCGACGGCGCGCTGGTTCAGCTTTTCCTTCTCGAGCACCTCGAGCACCGCTAGACCCGCGGCACACGCCAGCGGCGATCCCGCGAACGTGCCGCCGAGTCCGCCGACCACGGGCGCGTCCATGATCTCGGCCTTGCCGATCACCGCCGACAGCGGCACGCCGCCCGCGATGCTCTTGGCAACCGTCATGAGGTCGGGTTCGATGCCGGCATGCTCGATCGCGAAAGTCCTGCCCGTGCGCGCGAAGCCGGTCTGGATCTCGTCGGCGATGAGCAGGATGCCGTGCCGGTCGCACAACGCGCGCAGCGCCTTCAGGAACTCCGGCGGCGCGATGTAAAAGCCGCCTTCCCCCTGCACGGGCTCGATGATGATTGCCGCGACCCGCGCGGGATCGACATCCGCCTTGAAGAGCTGGTCGATCGCGGCCAGCGAATCCTGCGGCGTCACGCCGTGATACGCCATGGGGAAGGGCACGTGGAACACTTCGGGCAGCATCGGTCCGAAGCCTGCCTTGTACGGCTGCACCTTGCCGGTGAGCGCGATGCACGCGAGTGTTCGTCCGTGGAAGCCGCCCGTGAACGCGATGACGGCCGATCGCTTCGTCGCATAGCGTGCGATCTTGATCGCGTTCTCGACGGCTTCCGCGCCGGTCGACAGGAAGATGGTCTTCTTCGGGGTCGTACCCGGCGCGAGCTGGTTGAGCTTCTCGGCCAGCGCGACGTAGCTCTCGTACGGCGTCACCTGGAAGCAGCCGTGCGTGAACTTCTCGAGCTGCGCGGCCATCGCGGCCTTCACGTGCGGATGGATGTGCCCGGTGTTGAGCACCGCGATGCCGCTCGCGAAGTCGACATAGCGGCGTCCTTCGACGTCCCAGAGTTCCGCGTTCTGCGCGCGGTCGGCATACACCGCGAGAGAATTGCCGACGCCACGCGGAATGGCGGCCTGACGCCGCTGGTGCAGATCCGAGTTTTTCAAGATGAAGGCCTCTAGGCGAGCTTGTGCCGGGATAGTGGCAGGGAGCGGATTCTACGCCCGGTCGCCTCATAGATCGCATTACAGACGGCTGGCGCCACCAGGGCGGTGGCCGGTTCGCCGATGCCGCCGGGCGGACCATCGCTTCCCACGACATAAGTATCGATGCGCGCCGCTTCGCTCATGCGCACGACGCGGTAATCGTGGAAGTTCGTCTGCCGCACGCGCCCGTTGGCGATGTTGATCTCGCCCCACAGGAGCGCGGACAGCCCGAAGTTGATCGAACTCTCGACCTGCGCGACGACGGTGTCCGGATTGATCTGCTGGCCGCAGTCGACCGCACACCATGTGCGGCGTACCTGGACTTTGCCGCCTTCCAGGAAGATCTCGACGACCATCGCCATCACGGTGCCGTAGCCTTCCATCACGGCGAGACCGTGATGGCAGCCCTTCGGCGGATAGCCGTAACGCGATTCGCGCGCGACGAGCTTGAGCACTTGCCGGAACCGCGGCTGCTTCTCGAGCAATGCCATGCGGAAATCGAGCGGGCTCTTCTTCTGCGAGACCGCGAGCTCGTCCATGAAGCTCTCGGCGACGAAGCAGTTGAGCGCGTGACTCACCGAGCGCCAGTAGCCGACGTCGATGCCGATCTCCTGCTGCTTGAAGTCCACGTGCACGTTCGGCACGTCGTAGGGGTAGTTGGACGCCGCTTCGACGGCGAATGGATCGACCATCTTCTCCGTGACGGACGGGAACATCCGCGCGGTGATCGACGGCCCGGTGAGATGCAGGTTCCACGCGACGAGGTTGCCCTTCGCGTCGAAAGCGCCCGCCACCTGGTCGAACGCCGGCGGACGGTACGCGTCGTGCGTCATGTCGTCCTCGCGCGTCCACAGAAGCTTGACCGGCTTCCTGACGGCTTTCGAAACCTCCACGGCCGCCGGGATGAAATCCACTTCCAGCCGCCGCCCGAAGCCGCCGCCCAGGAACGTGGTGTGCACCTTGACCTTCGCGGCATCGACGCCAGCGGCCTTGGCGGCCACGCCCTGCGCGATCTGCTGGACCTGCGTCGGCACGTAGAGATCCACGCCGTCGTCGCGCACGTCCGCCGTGCAGTTCTGCGGTTCGAGCGTGGCGTGCGCGAGCAGCGGCAATTCGTAGTCCGCGCGCACGACGCGCGCGGCGCCCTTGATCGCGGCCGCCGCATCCCCGTCGTGCCGCGCGACGCGGCCTTCGCCCGCCGCGCCCTTGCGCAAGATCGCGGCGATCTTCGCGTCGTCGAGCGCGGCGTTCGGCCCGGCGTCCCACTCGATCTCGAGCACGTCGCGCGCCTTGCGCGCGCGCCACCAGGAATCCGCGACCACGGCGATGCCGGAGGAGGTCTGCACGACGGCCACGACGCCGGGCATGGCCTGCGCCTTGTCGCCGCTGAATCTCTTCACTGTGCCCTTGAGCACCGGCGATTGCGCGAGCGCCGCGTAGAGCATGCCCGGCAACTTCACGTCGATGCCATAGACACAGCTGCCGTCGACCTTCGAGGGGGTGTCCTTGCGTCTCTGCGACTTGCCGATCAGCGTGAACTCGTGCGCCGGCTTGAGCGCGACTTCCTTCGGCACCGGTAGTTTGGCCGCGGCTTCCGCCACTTCGCCGAAGCGCAGCTTCTTGCGGTGCGGCGAGACCACGACGCCGTTCTCGACGCTGCACGAGCGCGCGTCGATGCCCCATTGTTCCGCCGCCGCGGCGACTAGCAGTTGGCGCGCGGTCGCGCCTGCCGTGCGCAGCTTCTCCCAGCCGTCGCGCACGCTGGTGCTGCCGCCGGTGATCTGCGTGCCCAGCAGGTTGTTGACGTACGGATCGCCCGCTGGCGCGAATTCCACCTTGATGCGGTCGAGATTCACGCCGAGCTCTTCGGCGATCAGCATGGGCAGCGCGGTGTACACGCCCTGGCCCATCTCGGACTTGTCGCACAGGAAGGTGATGGAGTCATCGGTGCCGATGCGCAGCCACGCATTGCTCTCGATGATCTTGTTCTCACCGGCCGGCTTCGCGCCGGGTTTGCACGCCGGCAGGGCGATGGCGATGACCAGGCCGCCGAGGAAAGTGCGGCGGGAGACGTGGATCGGATTGGCGGACATGCTTTCCTCCCCGGGAAGCAGCAGACCAGGTCAGGCCTTCGACTGGATCTCCGCCGCGCGCCGGATCGCGGCGCGAATGCGTTGATAGGTGCCGCAGCGGCAGATATTGCCGGCCATCGCGGCATCGATGTCCGCGTCGGTGGGGCGCGGCTTCTCCGTCAGCAGCGCCGTGGCGGACATGATCTGGCCGGACTGGCAATAGCCGCATTGCGGCACGTCGAGTTCGATCCACGCCTGCTGCACCGGGTGACTGTGATCGGCCGACAATCCCTCGATGGTCGTCACCGGCTGGTCGCCGACCGCGCTGATGGGTGTCTGGCAGGAGCGCACCGGTTGGCCGTTCAAGTGCACGGTGCACGCCCCGCACAGCGCCATGCCGCAACCGAACTTGGTACCCGTGAGGCCGAGGGTGTCGCGGAGTACCCAGAGGAGCGGGGTTTCCGGATCGACGTCCACATCCATCGACTTGCCGTTGACGCTGAGCTTGGTCACGTGATCACCCCGATAAGTGGCCTGGCGCGCGCGTAACTATATGCCTGACGGAAGGTTTGTAGGAGGGGGCGCACATTCAGGCTGGGTTACAATTCGGCTCCGCAAAATCCCGCACCAGCGTTTCCAAGGACCGCGAGTTTGACCGATATTTCCCCGAAGCCGCCGATCGTCACGGAAGTCGTGATCATCGGCGCCGGCCCGTGCGGCCTGTTCCAGGTGTTCGAGCTCGGATTGCTGGGAATGTCCTGCCACGTCGTGGATTCGCTCGGTTCGCCGGGCGGCCAGTGCATGGAGCTCTATCCCGACAAACCGATCTACGACATCCCGGCACTGCCCGTTTGCGGAGCACAGGAACTCGTGGACCGGTTGCTGCAGCAGATCGCGCCGTTCAATGCGCCGCTGCACCTGGGGCAGGAAGTCATCTCCTGCGCCAGGCGCGAGGACGGACGCTTCGACATCGAGACGATCATCGGCACGCGATTCGACGCGGGCGCGGTCGTCATTGCCGGCGGCGTGGGTTCGTTCCAGCCGCGGCGCATCGGCGTCGAGGGCGCGGAAGCCTTCGAGGGCAGGAACATCCACTACCGCGTGCGCGATGCGGCGCAGTACCACGGCAAGCATCTGGCGATCTTCGGTGGCGGCGATTCCGCGCTCGATTGGGTCATCGACTTCGCCGGCAAGGCGGCGTCGGTCACGCACATCCATCGGCGGCCCGAGTTCAGGGCGGCGCCGGCGTCGGTCGCGAAGATGCAGGCGCTCGTGCAGGCCGGCGTTGTGAATTACCTGGAAGGTGTCGCCGACAGCCTGCGCCCCGACGGCGACAGGTTCGCCGGCATCAACGTGAAAGGGAGCGATGGCGCGATGCACGCCGTCGACGCCGACCACGTATTCGCATTCTTCGGCCTCCATCCCAAGCTCGGGCCCATTGCCGAGTGGGGCATGGAGCTCGAGAAGAAGGCGCTCAAGGTCGACACCGAGAAATTCCAGACCAGCGTCCCCGGCATCTTCGCCGTGGGAGACATCAACACCTACCCGGGTAAGAAGAAGCTGATTTTGTCGGGATTTCATGAGGCGGCGCTCGCGGCGTTCGCGATCCAGCATCATCTGTTTCCCGCCAAGAAGCAGTTCCTGCAATACACGACCACGAGTCCGGTCATGCAGAAACGCTTGGGCGTGCCCCACTGACAACTACACGGAGTTCACCATGAAATTCGTTCCTTCACTCACCGCGTTGACCCTGCTCGCCGTCTCTTCCGGCGCATTGGCCGCCGACAAGGTCTGCAAGGTCGACATCGCCGGCACGGACCAGATGCAGTTCGACAAGAAAGAGATCGCGATCGCTGGCGACTGCACCCAGGTCGAGGTCACGCTCAAGCACACGGGCACTCTGCCGGTCGCGGCGATGGGCCACAACTGGGTGCTCGTGAAGACGTCCGACATGCAGGGCGTGGCGGGCGACGGTGCGGGCGCCGGACTCGCGAACGATCATCTGAAGAAGGGCGATGCCCGAGTCATCGCGCACACGAAGCTCATCGGCGGAGGCCAGACGACGACGGTGAAGTTCCCGACGTCGGCGCTCACGAAGGGCGGTGACTACACGTTCTTCTGCAGCTTCCCCGGCCACTGGTCGATCATGAAGGGCAAAGTCAAGTTCGGTTGAACATGGATTCACGCCTGGAAGATCTGCAGAAGCAATTCGAGCTCGAACGTCTCGAGGTGAACCTGTTTCGCGGCGAGAGTCGCGATACCGGCAGCCCGCAGGTGTTCGGCGGGCAAGTGCTCGGCCAGGCACTGAAGGCCGCATCCGCGACGATGGAGGATGGGCGCGTGGTGCATTCGCTGCACGCCTATTTCCTGCGGCGCGGTGACTTCACGAAGCCCATCGTCTACAGCGTCGATCGCAGCCGCGATGGCGGCAGCTTCTCCGCCCGGCGCGTGGTCGCGATCCAGAACGGCGAGCAGATCTTCATCTGCTCCGCATCGTTCCAGGAACCCGAGACGGGCCTCGAGTACCAGGCGACGATGCCGGCGGTACCCGCGCCCGAGGAGCTGAAGCCGTATGCGCAGCCGACCGGCGCGGAACTCGAGAAGCTGCCGGAGAAGCTCCGGCGCTGGCTGGAGATCCAGCGGCCCTTCGAGTTCAGGCCGGTGCAGTCGTACAACCCGTTGACGCCCGTCGTCACGAAGCCGCCGGTGCGACAGGTGTGGATCCGCGCCGTGGACAAACTACCGGACGACGACGCGCTGCATCGCTGCCTGCTCGCGTACATCTCCGACTACTGGCTGCTGGACACGTCGACGATGCCGCACGGCGCGTCGTTCCTGCGCGGCAACCTCATCATGGCCAGCATCGACCACGCGATCTGGTTCCATCGCCCGGCGCGCGTGGACGAGTGGCTGCTCTATTCGCTCGACAGCCCGTCGACGTCGGGCGCGCGCGGCTTCGCGCGCGGATCGCTGTACACGCGCGAGGGCGTGCTCGCCGCGAGTACCGCCCAGGAGGGCTTGATACGACTCGTTCAGCCCGCCTGATCGCCAGCGCGCTGGCGTCGTTCTTCGGTGCTGCCGCGTTCGCGCAGGAGCCCGAAGCGCTGGCGGAATTGTGGAGCGGCATGTACGACATGTCGGAAGAGCTGATCGCGACCGAAACCGAGGTGCCCATCGGACCGGTCGTCGAGCAGCAACGTGTGCAGATCAACGTGCGCCGCGTCTCCTTGCCCTGGCTCGGCCCGCAGGTGCTCTACGTCGAGGAGTATCCCTTCGACGCCCCTTTCGAGCTGCGGCGCCGCGTTCTCCTGTCGATCGAGCCGGCTCCCGGCGCGGATGGCACGCTGCGCGTGCGCCAGTTCACCCGCAAGGCCGAGGCCCCGACCGCAACGCTGAGCGCGGCCGACGTCGAGACTGTCGCCGGCTGCGACATCTTCGTGAAGCGCGAGGGCGCGCAGTTCCGCGGCGGGACGCGGGGGCGGGATTGTCTCGAGAACGAACCCAGCGAGCGCCGCTGGCTCGACTACCGCGTCGTCATCGGCGACGGGCTATTCTGGTATCGCAAGCGCCACCTGCGACTGAAGGACGACGAACTCGTCGAAGAGATCGCCGGATTCCCGCACGTCGACCTCGACGAAGCGCGCTTGTTCTCCTGCGGCATCGCCTGGGCACC
>CADEED010000104.1 GCA_902826225.1 uncultured Pseudomonadota bacterium
GGCATGGTCGGGACGGTCACCAACAATTCGAGCGGCGTGTCGGGCCTCTCGTGGAACTCGTTCATCCTGCCGGTACGCGTGCTCGGCAAGTGCGGCGGCACCGATAGCGACATCCTGGCGGGCATGCGCTGGGCCGCGGGCCTCACCGTCAACGGAGCGCCCCCCAATCCGACGCCCGCACGCATCCTCAACATGAGCCTGGGTTCGGCGAGCGCCTGCGAGGCGAGCTATCGCACGGTCATCGACGAACTTACCGCGCGCAAGGTGCTGGTCGTCATCTCGGCCGGCAACGAAGGGACGATGGTTTCCTCACCGGGCAACTGTCCCGGAGTCGCCTCGGTGGCCGCGTTGCGCCATGCGGGCAGCAAGGTCGGCTTCAGCAACCTCGGGCCCGAGGTCACGATCGGCGCGCCCGGCGGCAACTGCGTGAACGTGAACGGCGGCCCTTGCCTGTTCTCGCTGGACACGACCTCCAACAGCGGCACGCAGACCCCCGCGACGAACATCTACACCGACCAGCTCAACACGAACCTGGGCACGAGCTTCTCGGCGCCCATCGTCTCTGGCATCGCCGCGCTCATGGTCTCCCGCAACGCCAACCTGTCGACGGCTCAGCTGCTCGCCCGCCTGCGCGAAGGCGCGCGGCCGTTTCCCGCGACGGTCGCGGGCGAACCGAACGTGCCGGCCTGCCACGTCCCGGTGAGCCGCACCGATTTTCAGCTCGAGCAGTGCATCTGCACCGCGACGACCTGTGGCGCCGGCATGGTGAATGCGGCCGACTCGCTGGAGGCCGCCGACCGGCCGATCGCGGCCGTGGCGCTGCCGGGCGCGGTCACGGCCGGCCAGAACGTGACCCTGGATGCCGCCGGCAGCGCGGCTGCCTGCAACCGGACGGTGGCGTCGTACGCCTGGACCGTCGTCTCGCCGGCGCAAAATCCGCCCGCTATCGTGGGCGCCAACACCTCGTCTGCGACCGTGGCAGCCCCGATGGCGGGATCGATCACGCTTCGTGTGACCGTTACAGACAGTCTGGGCCGCAGCGATGCCGCCGATGTCGTCATCGCGACCAACAACGCCACGTCGGCGGCGCCGTCGACGGCAGGGGTCACTCCCTGTGCCGCCGCGGTCACCTCGGGACCGACGCCCGGGTCTCCGGTGCCGAGCCCGCCTCCCCCCTCTGGTAGCAGCGGGGGTGGTGGAGGTGGAGGCGGCGGGGTCGACCTCGTGCTCCTCGGGTTGCTAGGCGTGCTGATCGCCGTCCCGCGCCGGCGACGCGCGCTCTTTTCCCGTTGCAATTGAGAGATGTCGCGCTATATTTGCGTCGTACGCCATTGACGGGATTGGGTCTCCGTCACAACAAGAACTCCAGGCGCCAGGCCAGGGTCACCAAATGTCGCGCATCTACGATCGGCTCGAGTCAGCCACGCTCCTCCTCACGGGTTCGTCCGCGATCAAGGACCGTCTCAACGCGGCCTGGCGTCAATGCCTCGCCAACTTCGAACCCGAAGACGTGCCGCGCGAGATACGGCTGCAGTTCATCGACCTGGCCTCCTCGATGCAACGCGAGCGCCCGCTGCGCGGTGAAGACGCGGTGCGCGCGACGATCCGCAAGATGTCCAACGAGGAAGCCGAGCGGAACGCGCAGCTGATCTTCCGCATGTTCTGCCGCATGACGCGCGAACACGAACTCGAGCTGCCACTGCCGGCGCAGACCGGCGCCGTGGTGCAACTGTTCGCGGCCGAAGGCTGATCTAACTAATCCAGCTTGAACTCGATGGTGTCCCAGCGGTTCGATTCCTCGTGCCGCGCCTGGGACTTGATCGCGTCGACCAGCGCGCGTCCGTCCCACTCCACGACCTGATCCGAGAAATCGGTAATCTGCTTCGGCAGCACCGCGTTTGCGCCGAACGGGCGCATGAGTACTACGGGTTTGTCCGAGGCCTTGGCGAAGGTGAGCTGGAATTGCAGGAGCTCGGCGTTCTCACGGTAGAGGCCGGGCAGCGCGATCACGCACTCCGCCTGGGCCATCTGCCTGCGGAGCTCTTCGCGGTCCGCTTCCTTGCCGCCGGAGGGCGCCTTGTCGGGTGCCGAGAAATTCTTGTAGAAGAAGTTCCGCGCGCTCTCCAGGTACTCGAAGATACGCAGGTACTCGTCGGAGGCCTCCCACGCATGCGTGATGAACAATCGAATTGGATTGTTTTGTGACATGTGGACCCTCCTCGACAGGAACTTGCAGGTAGTTTAGCCGCTTCCGTGCGGCGCCCACTCCCCTTTTGTGCGCCGCAACGTTAGCATCGCTCCGCTTGCGCCTGCTCGTCTACAACATCCGATATGCCACGGGCACAGGGCCGGCCTTCCACCTGCCGTTGCCCGGCGCCGGCTATCTACGCTCGAGCAAGCGGGTTCTGAACGGCATCACGTCGTTCGTGAAGGAGAAGGACCCGGACATCGTGGGCCTCATCGAGGTGGACATCGGCTCCATCCGCAGCGGGATGGTGAACCAGGCGGAGCACATCGCCGACGCCCTCGGTCACTACACGACCTACGAGTGCAAGTACGGCAAGAGCTCGATCAACAACCTCATGCCCATCGTGCGCAAGCAGGGCAACGCGTTCCTCGCGGCGCCGCGCGTCGAAGGCGAGCGGTTCCACTACTTCGACACCGGCATCAAGCGGCTCATCATCGAGCTCGAACTCGACGATGTATGCATCTTCCTGGTCCACCTAGCGCTCAAGTACCGGCAGCGACAGTACCAGCTGCGCTACCTGCACGACCTCATCATCAAATCGAAGAAGCCGGTGATCGTCACGGGCGACTTCAACACGTTCTGGGGCACGCACGAGATCTACCTCTTCATGCGTGCCGCCGGGTTGCGCAGCGCGAACGAGAAGAACCTGCCGTCGTTCCCGGCCCGTGTTCCGCGCATCGAGCTCGACTTCGTGCTCGTGAGCAAGGAAATCGATGTCACGCACTTCGAGGTGCCGGACGTCCGCTTCTCGGATCACCGACCGATCCTCTGCGACTTCACCGTGCGCGGCGCGGCCGAATCGCAGACCGCCGCCTGACCCATGAGCGACTCCGCGCAGACTGCCTGGCGTGTCGACACCGATGCCGACGGCATCGCATGGCTGACATTCGACAAACCCGGCGCCACCGCGAACGTCCTGTCGCGCGACACGCTGATCGAGCTCGCGCGGCACGTCGAGACTTTCCGGGCCGAGACGCCGCGCGGCGTCGTCATCCGTTCGGGCAAACAATCCGGCTTCATCGCCGGCGCGGACATCAAGGAGTTCCAGCAGCTCGAGAGTGAGGCGCAGGGCGTCGAGATGGTGCGCGCCGCGCATCGAGTCATGGCCGATCTCGAGTCGCTTCCCTGCCCCACCGTCGCCATCATCGACGGCTTCGCGCTGGGCGGCGGACTCGAACTCGCGCTCGCCTGTCGCTATCGAATCGGCGTGAAGGGCGACAAATTCTCGATCGGACTTCCCGAGGTGATGCTCGGCATCCATCCCGGCTTCGGCGGCACGGTCCGCGCGGTGCGTCGCGCGGGCGTGCGCACCGCGATGGAGATGATGCTCACCGGCAAGACGCTGCGCGCCGACAAGGCGCTGCGGGCGGGCTTCCTCGACAAGCTCGTCTACCCGTCCGACGCCGAGGCGACGGCGCGGATGTTCGTGAAGCGCCCGCCAAAGCCGCGGAAACCGCCGCTGCTCGACCGCGTGCTCTCGCTGGCGCCGTTGCGCGGCATCGTGAAGAAGCAGCTCCTCGCGCAGGTGCGCGCCAAGGCCAGGCCGGAACACTACCCGGGTCCGTACGCCATCATCGATCTGTGGGTGAAGCACGGCGCCCACGGCCAGGCGGCTTACGACGCCGAGGCGGTCTCGATCGCGCATCTGATGGTCGGCGAAACCTCGCGCAACCTCGTACGGGTCTTCTTCCTGCAGGAACGGCTCAAGGGCCTGGGCGGAAAATCCCGCGCCGCCATCGAGCGCGTGCACGTCGTCGGCGCCGGGGTCATGGGCGGTGACATCGCCGCGTGGTGCGCGCAACGCGGTCTCAACGTCACGTTGCAGGATCGCGAGCTGAAGTTCATCCAGCCCGCGATACAGCGGGCGCGGGAAGGCTTCGAGAAGCGGCTGCGCAACGCGGGCAAGGCCGCGGAACTGATGACCCGCATCACGCCCGACGTCGGCGGCGAAGGCGTGCCGGGTGCGGACGTGATCCTCGAAGCGATCTTCGAGAACGCGGACGCCAAGCACGAACTGTTCGCGCGCGTCGAGCCGCGCATGAAATCCACCGCGATCCTCGCGACCAATACGTCTTCGATCATGCTCGAGCAGCTCGACGACCGGCTGCCGGACCCCGGCCGCCTCGTCGGAGTCCATTTCTTCAATCCGGTCGCCCAACTGCCGCTGGTCGAGATCGTCCGCGGCGAGAGTTCGAGCGAAGAGAGCATCCAGAAAGCGATCGCGTTCACACGTCGGATCGACAAGCTGCCGTTGCCGTGCAAGAGCGCACCCGGCTTCCTCGTGAACCGCGTACTCGTTCCCTACTTCTCGGAAGCCTTCTTCGCGTTGCTCGAGGGGACGCCCAGAGAAGTCATCGACGAAGCCGCCATGCGCTTCGGCATGCCGATGGGCCCGGTCGAACTCGCCGACGTCGTGGGTCTCGACGTCTGCAAGCACGTCGGCGAGATCGTGTCCAACGCGCTCGGCCGGGAGAAGCCCGATTCGACGCGCATCGACGCGCTCATTGCGGCGAAGAAGCTGGGCCGCAAGACCGGCGAAGGTTTCTACCCCTGGCGCGACGGCAAGGCCGTGAAATCACCGGGACCGCACCCCGAGCCCCCGGCCGATCTCGAAGACCGGCTCATCCTCGCGCTGGCCAACGAGTGCGCCGCGGTGCTGCGCGAAGGAATCGTCGCCGACGCCGACCTCATCGACGCCGGCGTGATCTTCGGTTCCGGATTCGCTCCGTTCCGCGGCGGGCCGTTGACCTACGCACGGAAGCGCGGGGTCGACACGGTGGTCGCGCGTTTGGGCGAGCTGTCGCAGCGCTATGGCAAGCGATTCGCGCCCGACGAGGGCTGGTCGAAGCTGCGCACGACGCCTTAGGACGCCGTCTTGGCGTGCTAGCATTTCGGAATGTCCGATTCCCGTGAAGTCAGCGTCGAACTGCTGCGCTCCCTGACCCCGCTCGAAGGCATGAAGCGGGAGAACCTGCACGCGCTCGCCAAGAAGGTGACCGTCAAGCAGATCTCGACGGGCCGCGTGCTGTTCAAGGAAGGTGACGCCGACAAGCGCACCATCTGGATCATCAAGGGTCTCGTGGAAGTCAGCGAGGGCGGCCGCACCGTCGGGATGATCGAAGGCGGGTCCGCGGAGGCGCGCAACCCGCTCAACCAGAGCGTGCCACGCAAGGTCACGGTCCGCGCCGCCGAGGACGTGGACTACCTGGCGATCGACGCCGAACTGCTCGACGTGATGATCACCTGGGACCAGACGGGCAATTACGAAGTCGGCGAGCTGCAGGCAACGTTCGGTGGCGGCAACGACGACAGCGACTGGATGACGACGCTGCTCCAGACGAAGGCGTTCCATCGCATCCCGCCCGCGAATCTGCAGGCCATCTTCATGCGCATGAACCGCCAGCAGTACCGCGCCGGCGAAGTCGTCATCAAGCAGGGAGATGAAGGCGACTACTTCTATGCCATCGTCTCGGGCAAGTGCCTCGTGACGCGCGAGTCGCCGCTCAACCAGAAAGGCATCAAGCTCGCCGAGCTCGGCATCGGCGAGACATTCGGCGAAGAGGCGCTGATCGCCGAGGCGAAGCGCAACGCGACGGTGACGATGCTCACCGAGGGCGTGCTCATGCGGCTCAACAAACAGGACTTCCGCGACCTGATGCACGAGCCGCTGCTGCGCTGGGTTGACGAATCCCAGGCGCTCAAGGTCATTCAGAACCGCGGACAGTGGCTCGACGTGCGTCTGCCTTCCGAGTACCAGAACCTCGCCATCGAAGGTTCGATCAACATTCCGCTCTACTTCGTGCGTCTCAAGCTGAATGCGCTCGATCGCAAGACACCCTACGTGGTGGTTTGCGACACCGGCCGCCGTTCTTCGGCCGCGGCCTTCATCCTGTCCGAGCGCGGATTCGACGCGTACGTGCTGAAAGGCGGGATCACGACCTCGAACCTGCCGATGCGGCGCCCCGGCTAGCCACCGGATCCCATGACGAGGGCCTTTGCGCTCGGCCTGGCTCTCGTGTTCGCGGGAATGGCGCGCGCGAACGAAGCCGGCTCGGACCCGATGAATCCCGAGATCGACGAATCGGGGCTTGCCGTCGTGCTGGTGATGGGCGAGCAGCCCGGTCCCGGCCTCTGGAAGGTGTCGTCCGGCCGGAACGTGCTGTGGATCCTGGGCGAGGTCTCGCCGATACCCCGCCGCGTGAAATGGAATTCGCGCCAGTTCGACAAGCGGCTGCGCGAGTCGCAGGAGCTGCTGCTGGATTTCTCCGGGTACTGGCGCGCGAGCTACAACGAAATGGCCGCGTATCGCCGCGTCGAGAAGCTGCCGCGCGGCACGTCGCTCAAGGACATCATCTCGCCCGAACTGCACGCCAGGCTTGCGACGACCACGCGGGTCTTCCGCGTCCCCTGGCTGGAAGATCTGCGGCCTTTCGCCGCGACCAACCGGCTCGTCATGAGCGCGATCGAGACCATGGACCTCACGAAATTCAGCGCCCGGTTCGCGGCGGAGGACCTGGGCCGGAAGCGCGATGTGCGCGTCACCCGCTTCGCGGCAGTGGAGCCGCCGTTCGAAGAACGCTTGAAGTTCTGGCAGGACGACTCGAACGCGGTGTGCCTGAAGCGGGTCGTGGATGCGCTGGAAGATGGTGGCGCCGGCGTGAAGCGGCTGGCCAACGCCTGGTCGGTCGGTGACATCGAGGCGCTGCGCCAACTCGTTCCGGCGTTCTCGTTCTCGCGTGACGGGCTGCGGGCGGATGCCTGCGCGGCCGCCATGCGCGGCGGTGAACAGCAGGCTCGTGACTACAAGGACGCGCGCACGCAGGCCTGGCTGGCCGAGGCCGACCGCGTATTACGCGACAACCGCAGCACGCTGGCCGTCGTCCTGATGACGGAGCTGTTCGCGGCGGACGGGTACCTGGCGGGTTTGCGCGCGCGCGGCTACGCGGTGGTCGAGCCGCAATGAGAAAAAGGGGTCAGATCTATTTTCCGCCGCGGAAAAATAGATCTGACCCCTTTTTCTCACATCGTGTGGGTGGCCTTGTCGCCGGCGAGCGCGCCGGCTAGATAGGTCTCGATCTTCTTCTGCGTCTGGCCGCGGTCCTGGTCGGAGAACTGCACGCCGATGCCGGCGGTGCGCTTGCCCTGCGCGCCCTTGGGGGTGAGCCAGATGACGCGGCCGGCGACCGGCAGCTTTTCGTCTTCACCCATGAGATTCAGCAGCATGAACACCTCGTCGCCGAGGCGGTAGTTGCTGTTCGTCGGAATGAAGAGCCCGCCGTTCTTCACGAACGGCATGTAGGCGAGATACAGCGCGCTCTTGTCCTTGATGGTGAGCGTGAGCAGACCCGGTTTATTGGCCCCGGTGCGCCCTGTGCGGCCCTCGCTCATTGCCGGGCCCAGCGCCACAGCAGCGATTCGACAGCCATGGTCTTGTTGATGGAGGTATGGGCCAGCTTGCGCATGTCGCGGATCGCGTCCGAAAACTCGAATAGACGACATATGTTGAGTCCCGGAGCTGGACCTGACAAGTGAGTTACGTCGCGGATTGCACCGTTTTCGAGGACGCGATCTGTGACCCAGCTCTCAATGAGGCTCAAGCGCAAGCCGAGGTCGGACTTCGCCCACCGCTCTGCCACCGCGGGCGGCTGCAGATTGCCGCGCCCGATCTCGGTCAGCGTCGACACGGTATCGACGCGCAGCTGCGCGATGGCGGCGGGATCGGCGTCGAGCAATGCGAACGGACCCGCCCCGGTCGCGGCCAGCGCTTCGGTCCAGGGACCGGCGCCGCGCGCCGCTTCGAGATACTGCGCGGCGAGTGCCCGCGACGGCGCGGCGAGCCTGAGCTTCGAACAGCGGCTGCGCAGTGTCGGCAACAGGCGCGATGCCTGGCTGGTCACGAGCAGCAGCAGCGTCCGTGGTGGCGGTTCCTCGAGGGTCTTGAGCAGCGCGTTGGCGGCGAAGGGATTCATCGCCTCCGCGGGCGTCACGATCGCAATCTTGTAACCCGCGCCGTGCGCGGTCAGCGCGAGATCGGCCGCGAGATCGCGCACGCCCTGGACGGTGATCTGCGTGGAATCACCCTCGGGCTGGAGCTGCGTGAGGTCCGGATGCTGACCCGCCGCGATCCACCGGCAGCTCTGGCACTCGCCACAAGGCGCGCGCTTCGCGTCCTTGCAGTTCACGCGCTGCGCGATCCAGGTGGCGAGCTGCAACCCTCCCGAACCCGGATCTTCGTGGACGAGGATGCCGTGCGCGAGTCGTCCCGCGGCGATCGCCGCCTCGACTTCCCGGCACGCCGCGTCGAACCACGGCGGCAATGTCGGCACGACCCTGCCGTTCAAGAGGCCGCCACGGGCGGCAGATTCAGCGTCGATTCGACCGCCGCGAGAGCGGCGTCGCAGACCTCGTCGAGGCGCGCGGTTGCGTCGATGATCCGGAATCGCTGCGGCGACGCGCGCGCGAGCTCCAGGTACCGGTTGCGCACGCGCTCGAAGAACTGGGCGGACTCGATCTCGAACCGGTCGACGGCGCCGCGCCGCGCCTGCATGCGCTCGAGACCCACACGCACCGGTACGTCGAGCAGCAGCGTGCAATCGGGCGCGAGATCGCCATGCACCGCCTGCGCGAGCGTTTCGATGAGCTTGCGATCCACGCCGCGTCCGCCACCCTGGTAAGCGTGCGTCGCGTCGGTGAAGCGGTCACAGAGCACCCATTCGCCGCGCGTGAGCGCCGGACGGATGAGGTTGTCCACGTGGACCTGGCGCGCGCCGAACATCAGCAGCGTTTCGGCCGTGGCGCTGATGTGCTCCTCGCCGCGATCGAGGACGACGGAGCGGATGCGCTCCGCGCACTTCGTGCCGCCGGGTTCGCGCGTCGCGTGCACGGTGATGCCGCGCGCGCGCAATGCCTGCGTGACGCGGTCGGCGACGGTCGTCTTGCCGGCACCTTCGATGCCTTCGAGCGTGATGAATCGGGCGGCGGTCGTCATCGGGATCCTCGCAGCCGCGCGAGATAGCGCGCGACGGCGGCATTGTGCTCTTCGAGCGTCGCGCTGAACACATGCGAGCCGTCGCCTGTTCCGGTCGCCACGAAGAAGATGTCGCCGGTTTCGAGCGGCTGCGTCGCCGCCTGGATCGCCTCGCGCGACGGCAACGCAATCGGCGTCGGCGGCAGCCCGCCGCGCGTGTACGTGTTGTACGGCGTGTCGGTACGCAGGTCGCGTTCGCGGATGTTGCCGTCGTACGCGCTGCCGATGCCGTAGATCACGGTGGGATCCGTCTGCAGCCGCATGTTCCGGCGCAGCCGCGTCGTGAATACGCCGGCGATGCGCGGCCGCTCGCTCGCGAGACCCGTTTCCTTCTCGACGATCGACGCGAGGATCAGCGCTTCGTAGGCGTTTGCCAACGGCACTCCCGGTGTGCGCGAGTTCCACGACGCCTCGAGGGTCTCCGCCATCTTGCGATACGCAAGCGCGAAGAGATCGCGGTCGCTCGTGCCTGCGGCGAAACGATACGTGTCGGGGTAGAAGCGTCCTTCGGGATGCTCCCCGCCGTGCCCGATCGCCTGCATGACTTCCGCGACTTCCCGGCCGCGCAGCGTCTGCTTGATCTCGGGATGAGCCGCGACGACGCGCTGCATGTCGGCGAAAGTCCAGCCTTCGATCACGGTGAGCGTTTCGAGCAGGACGCGGCCCTCGGCGAGCTGCTGCAGGATATCGGCGGCGCTCTCCTGCGCCACGAATTCGTAGCGGCCGCTCTTGATCGTTGGCCAGCCGCGCATGCGCATCCGCAGCTCGATGGCGCGCCGATGCGCGATGACTCCCTGCGCTTCGAGTTCCGCGAGTACCGATCTGACGGAGGCGCCGGGCTTCACGGTGTAGCGCACCGCCGCCGAGTGCGGTCCCGGTGCGTGCAGCCAGGAATCGGCCTGGCGCCAGAACCACGCCGCCCCGGCGGCGCCGATCGCCAGCAGCACGAGGAAGGAGAGCACGACCTTACGCATCGAGCGTCTCGATGCGGGTTCGCAGTGTCATGACGATTTCGGACATGCGGATCGGATGCTCGCCTACGTGCCTTACGGGCACAACTCCGATGCGCGCATTCGTGAGGAACACCGCATCCGCGCCGATCAGGTCGCCCAACGTCAATGTTTGTTCGGTCACTGCGAAACCCAGGCGCGGCGCCTCTCGCAGCACGACGCCGCGAACGATGCCGGCGACGCCGGCGCGATCCAGTCGCGGCGTCAGCAAGTTCGTGCCCCGCACAGCGAACAGGTTGCTCGCGGCTCCCGAGACGACCTCCTCGCGCCGGTCGAGCAGCAGCGTTTCGAACGCGCTGCCGCCCAGGCTTTCCGCCGCCGCCATGACGTTCTCCAATCGGTTGAGGTGCTTGATGCCGGCGAGCCGCGGCGAATCGGACACGCGCATCGCGGGCACGTGAACGGTGACGCCCTGGTCCACGCCTGCGGGCGCTTCGGTCTCCCAGAGCATCGCGATCCTGCGAGCCGCCCCTTCCCCGCGCGGCGCATAGCCGCGCACCGTGCGACTGCCGCGCGTCACGATGATCTTGAGGATGGCCAGCGACGGCGCGATCCGCAGCGCCTCGACCACGTCGGCGCGCAGTGCCGCTTCGTCGGTGAACGAAATCCCGAGCACGGCGAGTCCCCGCCTGAGTCGTGCCATGTGCGCCTCGAGGAAACGCGCAGTGCCCGACCTCACGAGTATCGTTTCGAACACGCCGTCGCCGTACTGCAGGCCGCGATCGTCCACCGGCACGGACTTCAGGGGCACGCCGTCGACCCAGGACGCGATCAGGTCGCTCACGGCGGATCACCGAAGGCGCGCAGCAAGCCGCGCGCCTTCGCCCGCGTCTCTTCGAGCTCGCGCTCGGGCACGGAATCCGCGACGATGCCGGCACCGGCGCGCAGCTCGATGTCGACGCCGTTGACGGTGAGCGTGCGGATCAGGATGTTGAAGTCGGCGTCGCCGTCCGTGCCCAACCACCCGAGCGAGCCCGTGTAGGCGCCGCGCCCCTCGCCTTCCAGCTCCGCGATGAGCTGCATGCAGCGGATCTTCGGGCATCCCGTGATCGTGCCACCGGGGAACAGGGCGCGCAGCGCGTCGACGGCCGTGGCGCCGGCGCGCAGTCGGCCGCGCACGTTGGAGACGATGTGGTGCACGTGCGCGTACGTCTCCGTGACCATGTACTCGTCGACCGTCACGCTGCCCGCCTCGCACACGCGCCCGAGGTCGTTGCGTTCGAGGTCGATGAGCATCACGTGCTCGGCGCGCTCCTTGGGATGCGCGACCAGCTCCGCGGTATCGCGGCGATCCTGATCGGCCGAGCCCGTGCGGGGGCGCGTGCCGGCGATCGGCCGCGTGGAGACGTCGCGTCCGATGACCTGCAGCAGACGTTCCGGCGACGAGGAGAGGATCGTCATGCCGC
Source organism: uncultured Pseudomonadota bacterium (assembly GCA_902826225.1). Classification (GTDB taxonomy): domain Bacteria; phylum Pseudomonadota; class Gammaproteobacteria; order Steroidobacterales; family Steroidobacteraceae; genus CADEED01. Next base: position 11,692 of record CADEED010000104.1, read on the forward strand.
GGAATTGCACGCTGGCCGCGAACGGCGCCGGGTTCGCGCGACGCAGCGCCGCGTAGACATGCGCGGGCGAGCTGGCCGGCGAAGCACGCAAGCGCCAGCGACGCGAGAGATTCGCCTGGTAGACGTCACCCGCGGCGATGTGTGCCTGCGCGCGGCGGACGCGTTCGAGAAAGCGTTCCGGATCTTCTTCCTCGAAGGCGGTGATTCCGACGGGCGCGCCGTCGAGTGACGGCAGAGGATTGCGTTCGTGGCGCTCCAGGTCCCCGACCAGATCGGCATGCGCGGTGGCGTCCGGAATCTCCGAGACCGCCAACACCTGGTGCGTGGCGAGGTCGTACACGGCGAAATGCGCGACACGCAGTGCGAACGCCGTCAGCGGTGCGCTCGATCGCGGCAGCTCGAGCTTGCGCTCGAGTTCGGCGGCCGCTTCGTACCCCACGTAGACGATCCAACCGCCGCGGAACGGGAGCCGGGCGAGTTCGGCGGGCGGCCGCGGTGGTGCCCGCACGGCTCGCGTCCAGGCATCGAGGTTGTCGAAGAACCCGCCGGCCACGGGCTCCACGCCGGACGTGCCGATGCGGCCGTCGGCGTTCAGCCAGAGGGCGGCGCTGGGCGCCGCGCACAGGATCGAGAAGCGCGCGAGCGCGCCATCCGCGGCACTCTCGAGCAGCACCGGATACCGCTGCGGGAATCGAGCGGCCAGGCGCGGGAGGACGTCGCCGGGCGCGCGGACGACACTGACCAGTGGAGCGGCGGCGTCCACGCGAGACGGCGGGCCGCGGCCCGCGCTCAGCCCTTGAAGCGGCGGAAGATCAGCGAACCGTTGGTGCCGCCGAAGCCGAACGAATTCGACAACGCGGCATCGATCGCGACCTTTCGCGCCGTGTTCGGCACGTAGTCGAGATCGCAGTCCGGATCGGGGGTGTGCAGATTGATCGTCGGCGGCGCGACCGTGTCGCGGATCGCGAGCACCGAGAAGATCGCCTCGGCGACGCCGGCCGCGCCGAGCAGGTGACCCGTCATCGACTTCGTCGAACTCACCGGCAGCTTGTAGGCGTAGTCGCCGAACGCATTCTTGATCGCCACCGTCTCGGCCTTGTCGCCGAGCGGCGTCGAGGTCGCATGTGCGTTCAGGTAGTGGATGTCGGTCGGGTTCAGGGCTGCATCCTTCAACGCGTTCGTCATCGCGAGCCGCGCGCCCGCGCCGTCTTCCGGCGGCGCGGTGATGTGATACGCATCGCCGCTCATCCCGAAGCCGACGACCTCGGCGTAGATCCTGGCGCCACGAGCCTTGGCGTGCTCGAGCTCCTCGAGGATCATCGCGCCGCCGCCATCGCCCATGACGAAGCCGTCGCGATCCTTGTCCCAGGGACGGCTGGCGCCCTCCGGATCGTCATTGCGCTCGGACAGCGCCTTGGCCTGGCTGAAGCCGGCGAGCGCAGTCGGCGTCGTGGCGCACTCGGAGCCACCCGCGATGATGATGTCCGCGTCGCCGTACTGGATGCAGCGCATCGCGAAGCCGATCGCGTGCGTGGAGGTGGTGCATG